>NZ_JAAFZA010000099.1 GCF_015356865.1 Catenulispora pinisilvae | reverse complement strand
ACGCGCCGCCTCCCGCCGCGCCCACCCCGGAACCAGCGCCGCGCCACCGCCGCCCAGCAGCAGCACCGCAGCCAGTGCCCTGCTCTTGCGCACCGGCACCAGTCCCGTCGAGGGTGCCACCAGCATCTGCGTCGTCACCCGGTCCCCCGGCGCGACGCCGACCCGGTTCTGTAGGTCCACCAGGTTCGCGTCCAGTGCGCCCATCAGAATCCGCAGTGACTGCGCCGAGGCCGCCACGCTCGGTCCGTCCGCCGTGATGTCCAGCCGTGGCATCCAGTAGTCCGGTTCCTGCGTCGTCCCGCTGTTGCGCGGCGTCAGGGAGTAGCCAGCCGCCATTCCCTGCGTGTGCAGCTGCGCCGCGCTCGAATCGCTGGACAAGCCCTGCGCGATCAGTGCTGCGGTCGCCGCCAGCGAGGCCTTCTGGTCGGCGTAGGGGTTCGGGTTGTCCGCCACCGCGTCCTCGGCCGTCGGTGCCTCGACCGCGATCACCGCCTGCGTCCGGTAACGCGGCGCCGGGTGCGTGGCGTAGTAGCCGCCGACCAGGGTCGCGGCCAGGATCGGTACGGCCAGCCACCACGCGCGGGCTCGCCTGCGCACCGCATGCCAGACCCCTGATGAGCGCCACTGCGGCGCCACCGCGAACTCCTCTACCGCCCGCACCCGAAACCTCCCGATCCGCCCCGGCCCGGCGCGCGCCCTACCGCTCGGCGACCGCGCCGGCCGGCCCCCTCGATGATGCAGCTCGGCGCGCCCGCGCGGAACCCCGAAAGCGCCGGGACATCCCCACCCGGCCCGCGTCGTCCGTTTCCTTCCCAGAGGCCTGATACGGCCCTATCATGGACCGACGTCGGGCCCCGCCTGGGACCCGCCACGCGAGGCCGAACGCGAAACGTGGGGGGACCATGGATCTCGGCACGATGCTGCGCGTCATGCTCAGGCGCTGGTACGTAGCCGCCCCGGCACTCATAGTCGCGATCGCGCTGCCCGGCGCCGCCTGGACCATGATCGCCCCGAAGTACCTGACCACGTCCACGATCAGCCTCCTGAACTCCTCGGCCGCCTCCAGCGCGAACCAGCGCACCGGGAACCCGTTCCTGGCCTTCGACAGCTCCCTGACACCCATGGCCGACTTCCTCGCCCGCCGCCTGAGCTCGGACCAGTCGGCCGCCGACCTGGCGGCCCGCGGCGTCGTCGACCCGGCCGCGGCCGCGCTGGCCTCGAATGCCTCAGGGCCCTTCCTCACCCTCACCGTGACCGGCAAGAACCAGGCCACGGTCCTGTCGGAGCTGCAAACCTTCGACCAGTACGCGATCGACCAGCTGGCCGTGATCCAGACCAGCACCAACGCCGCGCTGCCGACGTCTACGCTGATCCGAGCGGTCGTGGTGGTCCCGCCGCAGCTGCCGACCGCGTCGAAGAAGACGAAGTACGAGGACGTGGCCGGCGCCGGCGTCGTGGGCCTGGGGATCCTGTTCCTGTCCGTCTTCGGCATGGAGGCGATGGCGCTGCGAAGAGCCCGCGACCGCGCGGCGGCGCAAGGCCCGCACCGCAGGCCCGTCATCTCCTCGAGCATCGACACCTCAACCATCGACTCCTCAAGCATCGACCTGGACCTCGACCTCGACCCGGAGGACGAGGGCGAGACAGAACCCTGGATCGATATCGAGCCGCTCCCGCTGGAACACCTGGTGACCACCGATCACGACCCCGGCACCCGCTGAGGAGCGCCGAACCGTGAGCGCCCCGGCGCCCTCGCGCATCAGACGCGCCACCGGCCGCCGAACCCCCGCCGCCCCGTCGCGAAGCCCTGCCCCGGCGAGCCCGACACCTCTGGAAGCCAAGCCGCCGCGCTGGGACGCGACCTCGGTCCTGACCATCTACGCCGCCCTGGTCATGCTGGCCCCGGCCACCCAGACCGTCGCCAACCTGGGCGCCCTCGGCGCCCCGGCGACGATCTTCTCCGTCCTGGCGTTCCTGTGGTTCCTGGCCGGACGCCTGACCGGACGCCTCACCCTCGACCCGGCATCCGGCTCGGTCCGCAAGGCGATGTGCGTGCTGACGGCCGCCTTCACGTTGTCCTATATCGGCCTATCGGGCCGATCGGCCAGCAGCCTGGAGACCCAGGCCGCCGACAGGGCCCTGATCCTCATGCTGATCTGGTGCGGCCTGGTCGCCGTCGCCTCCGCCGGGATCACCGACCGGGCCCGCCTCGACACCCTCCTGCGCCGCCTGGTCCTGTTCGGCACGATCGTCGCGGCGATCGGCATCCTCGAGTTCTTCTCCGGCTGGCAGTTCACCGAACACGTCATCATCCCCGGCCTGTCCACCAACGTCGACCCGGCCGCCACCGGCGCCCGCGGCGGCCACCTGCGGGCCCAGGCCACCACCACCCAACCCCTGGAATTCGGCGCCGTCATCGCGATCCACCTGCCGTTCGCCATCCAACAGGCCGGCGACCCCAAGCGGCGCGGGCCGGGCCTGCGCAACATGCTGCGCCGCTACGCCCCGGTCACCATCATGATCATCAGCCTGCCGATGACGGTGTCCCGCACCGCGATCATCGGCCTGGTCGTGGTTTTGGCGGTCCTGCTCCCGTCGTGGCCGAAGCAGCGCCGACGCCCCGCCTACATCATGACCCTGTTCGGCGCCGCAGCCGTCCGCGTCCTCGTGCCGGGACTGCTCGGCACGATCATGGTCCTGTTCTCCTCGGCCTCCGGCAACGCCGACAACAGCACGCAGGCCCGCACCAAGGACTACGCGGGCGTCGCGCCGTATATCCAGCAACGACCATGGTTCGGCCGCGGTCCGGCCACCTTCATCCCCATCCTCTACCGCTACACAGACGACTACTACCTCCTGGCCCTCGTGGAGATCGGCATCGTCGGCGTCCTGGCGATCCTGGCCGTCTACTTCACCGGGATCCGCGCCGGACGGCTGGGACGCCGCCTGAGCGGCGACGAGGCCTACCGCGACCTCGGCCAGTGCTTCGCCGCGGCCTTCGCCGTGATGCTGGTCATCAGCGCCACGTTCGACACACTCAGTTTTCCCATGCTCAGCGGCTTGTTCTTCTTACTCTTCGGATGTTCGGGTGCGTATTTAGGCATCACCCGCGCCGAGGCCGCGAAAGCCGACCGAGCCGCCAAGGCCGCCCCCAGACCCGCCACGACGACCCGGGCCGGTGCCGAATGAGCGAATCGCAACCCGCCGCGGAGCCAGGCGCGGGACACATCGCGGAACCTGTCGCGGGCCCCATCGCGGAATCCGCCACGGGCCCGACCACGGCACCGGCCGCCGAATCGCTCGGCGACCGCGTCCGCTCCGCCGCCAAGTGGAGCTTGATCAATACCCTGATCATCAGGATCGGCACCTTCGCCACCGGCGTCATCCTCGCCCGGGGCGCGCTGACGCCGGCCGACTGGGGCCTCTACGCGATCGGCAGCGTCGCGCAGGCGGTGCTGTTGTCGTTCAACGAGTTGGGCGTCAGCCTGGCCGTGGTGCGCTGGGACCGGGATCCGCGCGAGTTCGCACCGACGGTCGTCACCCTCGCGACGGCCTCCAGCACGCTGCTCTACGTCGGCCTCTGGTTCCTGGCCCCAGACCTCGCAGTCATGCTGGGCTCCCCGCACGCGGTCGGCGTCCTGCGCATCCTGTGCTTCGCCGTCGTCGTCGACGGCATGGCATGCGTCCCGAACGCGGTCCTGATGCGCGAGTTCCGCCAACGCGCGCGGCTGACGATCGATCTGCTGACCTTCGTCGTGAGCTCCGGCCTCACGCTGATCCTGGCGTTCCGCGGCTGGGGCGCGTCGAGCTTCGCGTGGGGCGGGGTGGCCGGGGTGATGGTCGCGTTGGTGGGCTGCGGAATCGCGGCGCCCGGGTACCTGCGCCCCGGCTGGGACCGGGCCACGGCCCGCGAACTCGTCCACTACGGGGCCCCGCTCGCCGGCGCCAGTCTGTTCGTCCTGGCGACGATGAACACGGACAGCGCGGTGGTCGGCGCCACGCTCGGCCCGGTCTCGCTGGGTTTGTATCGGGTGGCGTTCACGATGTCGAGCTGGCCGGTGCGCGCCATCTCCGAGACCGCGCGCCGCGTCTCCTTCGCCGGCTTCTCGCGGGCGGCCGAGTCCACTCACACCCTCACCGAGGGCTTCACCAGCGGCCTGTCACCGCTGCTGATCGCCTCAGTCCCGGCCTGCGCGCTGCTCGCGGCCCTGCCGGGCCCGGTGATTCGCGCCGTCTACGGCGACCAGTGGAACGGCGCCACCGGAGCCCTCCGCTACCTGGCCATCCTCGGCCTGCTCCGCATCATCTTCGAACTCTGCTACGACTTCCTGGTCGCCGCCGGCCGTTCCCGAGCGCTCCTGACCGTGCAGGCACTCTGGCTGGCCGCCCTGATCCCCGCGCTCGTCATCGGCGCGCATCACCATGGCCTCAGCGGCGTCGGCATGGGGCACATCATCGTCGCCGCGGGCCTTATCGCGCCGGCCTATCTGGTGACGCTCCGAGCCGTGGGCATCCGCCCTACGCGCATCCTCGCGGTGACGTGGCGTCCGCTCCTCGGCGGCGCGCTGATCGTGGCGGTGGCCCTGGCGGTGAACCACGTCGCCGGCAACTCCGACCTCGCCATCGCCGGTGCGGGTCTGGTGGCGCTGGCTGTGTATGTGCCGGTCGCCGTGCCCGCTTCGGCGATGCGGGAGGTGTGGATCGCGATGCGTTCCAGGCTCGCGCGGGGCCGACGTTCCACGGTCTCGCCGCCACCGGTGGTCGCTGACGAGTCGGCGCCGGTCTGAGCGATTCGCAGCTGCCTGATTCACCTCCGAGCCATTCGCAGCTGACTGATTTGCGGCTGACCGATCAGGCCTGGCCGACCCGGGTCTGATCGGCCCGAATTCACCCTGGTCGGGAGCGATCATTAGCGATTCCCATTGCCAGCTTGCACACGTCGGCGTACCGTTCTGAACATGACTGTTCACCCCGGCGCTCTCAGCCGCTCCCGCCGTGCGACGAAGCGCCCCCTGCTCGACGTGGTCGCGGAGGTCCTTCTGGCGCAGCCCGGCGCGTCGCTCGCGGAGGTCGCCGAATTCGCCGGCATCAGCCGCACCACGCTGCACAAGCACTACGCGACCAGGGACGAGTTGGTGCGTGCGGTCGGTCAGCGGGCCACGGATATCTGGGAGCAGGCCGTGGACCGCGTCGCGGACGAGCCCGGCACGAAGGCGGGCCTGCGCCAGCTGCTCGCCGCGATGATCGACAGCGGGCCGCAGCTGACGTTCCTGTGGCGCAACCCCGCCCTGGACGAGGACAACGAGCTGACCCAGCGCTACATCGACGTCGAGAACCGCTGTCTCGCCGTCCTGGACCGCGCGCGCAAGGAAGGCGTCCTGGCCGCCTCCACCCCGGACTGGTGGCTGCTGCAAACGCTCTACGCACTCGTATACACCGCCGCGGAATCCATCCAGTTCGGCAAGCTCGCGCCGCTGGACGCACCGGATCTCGCCCTCAGCACTCTGCTCAACGGATTGGGCGCGCCGGCCGCCGGCGCGGGATCAGGCAAGCCGGACAAGGGGGAGTAGGAATGAGTAAGTTCTCGCAGACGGTCGGACTCGCGACGGGCCTGGCCCTGCGTCGCGCGGAGGTCCGTTACCTGGCGTACATCGAGCACGAGCCGATGGCGATGCTCCAGACGCGCAAAGGACATGAGGATCCGTACGCGATCTACCGCCTGATGCGCCAGAACGGAACGCTGACACTGAGCCCGCGCGGCAATTTCGTGACGGCGCACCACCGGGTCTGCAACGCGGTGCTGCGCGACCGCCGTTTCGGCGTCGCCCCGGACCCGGACCTGAACCTGTCGTTCCTCGGCATGAACCCGCCCGACCACACCAGACTGCGCCGGCTGGCCCAGCCCGCCTTCAGCCCCAAGACCCTGCCCACGTTCCGCGACCGCATCGAGAAGACCGTCGGCTCCCTGCTCGACCAGGCCGCTGCCGGCGGCGCCGGCGGCGGCCGGTTCGACCTGGTCCCCGCCTTCGCCGCCCCGCTCCCGATCAGCGTCATCACCGACCTGCTCGGCATCCCCGACGCCGACAGCCGCGAGTTCGGCGAACACGGCGCCGTCGTCGGCAGCGTCCTGGACGGCATCCAGTCGGTACGCCACGCGGCCCGCTTCCAAGCCGCGAACGCCAGACTGCACACCCTGTTCGAGAGCCTCTTCGAGCTCCGCCGCCGCGAACCCGCCGACGACCTGATCACCCGCCTGGTGGCAGCCGAGGCCGAGGACGTGGTCAAGCCGGGCGAGCTGGAGCACATGGTCTTCCTCCTGCTGATCGCGGGCTTCGAGACCACGGTCAACGTCATCGGCAACTGCGTGCTCGCGCTCATGAACAACCCCGAGCAGTGGGAAGCACTCCGCGCCGACCCCGAACACATGGCCCCCAAGGCGGTCGAGGAGGCACTGCGCTACGACCCGCCGGTCCAGGGCACCAGCCGCATCGCGCTGGAGGACGTGGAGCTGGAGGGCCGGATGGTGCGTCGCGGACAGTGGGTGTTCACCATGATCGGCGGCGCGGGCCACGACCCCGACGTCTACGAACGGCCCGACGAGTTCGACATCGGACGCGACGCCTCAGCCGAGCACCTGGCCTTCTCCGGCGGGGTGCACTACTGCGTGGGCCAGCCGCTGGCCCGCATGGAGCTGAACATCGCGATGCAACTCCTGGCCGAGCGCATGCCCAAGCTCAGGGTCGCCGGTCCGGTGCGCCGCCGCAAAACGTCCACTATCAGGGGCCTGCGGCAGCTGCCGGTCAGCGCCGCCTGAGGCGTCGGCCGAGGCGCCGACTGAAGCGTCGGTGAGACCTCGGTGAGACGTCGGCTAAAGCGTCGGGGCAACGCGGCCGGCACTGGGGCGACTCACCCCGCCCCAAGCACCTCGGACTCCCTAGCCGCGGGGCGATAGCGCAGCGGCGACGCGTCCAGCCGGGCCCGGAACCGGTCGGCCTCGTCCGGGCCCAGGTCCTGGAAGACCACGGCCGACGTCCGGACCAGTTCCTCGGCCGCTTGCGCGTTCCCCATCCCGTCGAGCGCCGACGCGATCCCGTGCAGACACTCCGCGTGCCGGAAGTGATCACCGTTCGCCCGATAGACCTCTGCCGCACGGTGCAACCACCGCTCCGCGTCCTCGAACCGCCTCAACACCAAGGTGGTGTAGCCGATGTTCCGATTGGCCATGGCCACGCCGTAGGGATCGTTCGCCTCCTCGATGATCGGCAGTGCGGTGATCAGACACTCCAGTGCCTCCTCCGGCCGGTTCAACGCGTGCAGGCACACCGCCATGTTGTTCAGGACCTTGCTCTCGGCGTTCCGATCACCGGTCTGGCGGAGCCGGACCAGCGCCTCACGGCCGCGTTCGTGCCCCAGCTCCGGCTGTCCGGCCTCCATGTGGAACCAGATCAGGGAGACCATCGTGGCGTTTTCGCCGTCCCGGTCACCGACACTACGGAAGATCTCCAGCGCGGTTTCGAGATGGTCGCCGGCTTCATCGACCATTCCCAGGCGATATTCGGCCCCGCCCAACCGGCCGGAGATCCAAGCCAGCGCCGACGGATCCCGCACCGCCCGGGCCGCGTCCATCGCCGGCTGCAAGAGCTTGATCGAGGGCTCCCAGTTCTCCACGGTCCCGAAATAGATCGAGGTCACAGCCGGAATCCGCCACTGCGGATACCGGATGCCGAACTTCGCTGCCGTCTCCACCGCGGCCTGGATACTCGCCAGCTCCGCCTCGAACCACGCGATGGCCTCCGCACTGGATGCGAAGGCCGCCGTGTAGCCGAGCGTCTCACTGTCCGGGACCGGAATGGCATAGCGCGTCGGATTGATGGATTCGGCCGCGGCATCCGTTTGCGTCACGTACCAGGCGAGCATCCTTCGCACCGCTTCGTCGCGCTCGCGGTCCGAACAGTCCTCTTCGGCCCTCTTCGCTGCGTAAGCGTGCAGCAGGTCATGCATCTCGTATCGGCCCTGAGGCTTCACCTGGAGCAGATTCTCGTCTGCCAGATCCTCCAAGGCCGAGCGTGCGTCAAGGACCGATGTCCCGGCGAGCGCCGCGGCAGAGTCCGCCGTGAAGTCCCGGCCAGGATGCAGGGAGAGCAGCCGGAATACGGACTGTAGCCGGGTGCTCAGGCCGTCATAGGAGAGGTCGAAGACAAGCCGTGGCGACCGATTGCTCTGCTCCAAGGCATCGAGCTTGTCGGAACGCAACTGGTCGACGAAGTCCGTCAGCTGGGCCGTGGGCCGGGCCCGCAGCCGGCTCCCGGCCAGTGCGACCGCCAACGGCAGACGACCGCAGGCCTCCCCGATCTCGGCCGCCGCTGCGGACTCGCCCTTCAGCCGCGCGCCACCGACGAGCCGTTCCAGCAAGGCTCGGGCTTCCCCCGAGGTGAAGACGTCGAGCTGGACGAAGTTCGCGCCGTCCAGGCCCAGCAGGCTGCGTCGGCTGGTCACCAGGACCAGGCAGCTCGGGCTGGCCGGAATCAGATCCCTGATCTGGTCTTCGTCAGCCACGTTGTCCAGCAGGATCAGCGCCCGCTTGCCGTGCAGGCGGTCGCGGAACATCGCCGCCCGCTCGTCCCGGTCCCGGGGGATCCGCGCGGTCGGCACCCCGAGCGCCCGCAGGAACTCCGCGAGCACGGTGGCCGGATCGACCGGCGGCTGATCGGCGTCGAACCCGCGCATGTTGGCGAACAGTTGAGCCTCGCCGTAGTGCCCGGCCCGGATGAGCGCATGGGCGGCGTGAACCGCCAGGCGGGTCTTCCCGACGCCGGCCATGCCCTCGATCGCCGACACCACGACCATCGGGGTCAGCCCGTCGCCGGCCGGCGCCATCGCGGCGTCGAGCAACTGCTGCAAGGCCGCCGTGCGTCCGGTGAAAGTCGCCAGGTCCGCGGGGAACTGCCGGGCCGCCCCGGCCGACCCGCCCGGCTTGGGCCCGGCGTGCGCGCGCAGGCAGGCCCGCCGCCACTGCTCGACCTCGGCCTCCGCCAGGCCCAGCGCGCGCAGGATCGCCACCACCAGATCCAGGTCCAGCCGGCGCCGCCCGGCCCGGAACACGTCGGCGATCGTGGTCGGCGCCACCACCCGCGGCGGCCGGAGCACCGACCCGACCCGCTTGGCCAACGTCCGATACGAGGGCGCGCCCGCGCGGACCCGCAGCAGACCCAACGCCTCAATGAACTCCGCGAGATCCGCGGAGTCAGCCGGATCAGGATGTGTCGTATCCATCCCTGCGCCCCCAGTCACTTCAATGACAAGGATTGTAACGCCGGGACTTGCCCGGGATCGTTCCGTCTGTGCGGGCTTCAGTCCAGGTTGGAGGCACATCGAGCTCCGAGCCGACTCACCACCCCCGCCGCCGCCAGGACTGCCACCAGACCCACTCCCGTCCCCGATTCACCGCCGCGCTCACCACCAGCGGCCGCAGGTACGGCATCGCCCGCTCGCCGACCGCGCGCCGCACCCGCAGCCCCGCGTACTCCGGCAGCCGGCGGTAGTCCGGCCAGCAGTCGGCCGCGAAGGCCAGCAGCTCCGCGACCGGGACGGTCTGAGTCAGACCCTTGTCATAGGCCCGCACCGCCCGCCGCAGCGCTTGCCGCGCCAGCCTGCGCCGCATCTCCGTGGCCCAGGTGTCGGCCTCCGGCAGCGCCTCGCCGCACTTCACCAGCACCGACTCGAACGCGGCGCGCCGCTGCCGCAGGTCGTCCAGCTGACCGCCGAAGTCCACCGTCGACATGTTCGCCCCGTGCCGCCGGTAGTACGCCTGGTCCGCGCCGCGGATGTGTCCGACGTCCGCCACCGCCGCCGCGCGCATCCACATCTCGATGTCGCCTGAATGCGGCAGCGCCGGGTCGTAGCCGCCGATGCGCTTCTGCACCGACGTCCGCATCACCACCTCCGGCGACGTGATGCACCCCTGCGCCGACCGGAACCGCCGCCGCAGCCACCACAGCCCCGGCCGCACCGCCCACTGGCCCTGACGCCAGTCCGCCCCGCGCGCGACCGGCAGCGCCGCACTGTCCTGGAAGGTCAGCGGATGCCCGTAGACGAACCCCACCGACGGGTTCGCGTCCAGCAGCGCCGTCGCCCGCACCAACGCCCCGGGCGTCAGCCGGTCGTCGGCCGACAGCAACACGCAGTAGTCACCGTCGGCCCAGTCCAGCAACCCCTCGTTGTATGTGGCGATGTGCCCCCGGTTGGCCTCGTGGACCGCCACCGAGATCCGGGCATCGGCGGCCGCCAACTCCCGGGCCCGATCCGCCGAATCGTCGGGCGAAGCGTCGTCGATGATCAGCACTCGAACATCGACGCCGGGCTGTTCGTCCAGCACGCTCCGCACGCAGTCGGCCAAGAAATGCCCGTACCGATAGCACGGAATCACGACGCTGACACTGCCCATAGCACTCCGCCCGCTCCGAATCGACGAACCACGCCTACCGATCCCACTTACTGATCCCACCTACCGAAACCCACCTACTGAGCCCGCCTACCGAACCCCGGGCCGATTACTCCGGCTCCCATAGGACGGCCCCGGCAACACCCCTGGCGCCACCCCCACCGGCGTCCCCAGTCCCGGCAGCGGAGACGACCCGCCGTAAACCGTCGTCGGGGCGATGAGCCACGTCAGCGGCGGTGTCGGATCGTCATTATCAACGTTCGCATTCACGGTCACCCGATAGGTGCCGTTCCGGGGCAGCAACCCCGCCGGGTGGAAAGCCACGATCCGAGTCGTCGGATCGAACGTCACGTACCCGGGCATGATCGTCCCCGGCGCCCACTCCTGCCCCGGCACCGGCGCCGCAGTCACCACCGACACCTTCACCGAAGCCGGATCCGCTGTGGCCGCCAGCACCGTCGTGATCGGATGCGTCTGGTCCATCACGGGATCCTCACGCAGCGCGATCCGCCCCGCCCCCGGCACCGTCGACCCCGTCGTCTGCCCCCCACTGACCCGCGCACTCGGGCTCTGCAACTGCGTCGCCCCCGGACTCTGGGCCGGCGCCGTCGTCTGGAAGATCGGGTCCACCCAGTAGTTCGTCGCGTTGTAGCTGTTGCTCGGGAACGTGGTCGTGGACCCATACGCATAGACCCCGTTCCCACTGGCCGGCGCACTGAGCGGATAGTAGGTATGCGCGGACCCGAAGTACCCGGCATCAGCCGAGTAGTGCCCGACCGGCGCGTGATACGAGACCACGTACTGCGTGTTCGCCGCGATGCTCACCGGCGTGGCGAACGTCAACGTCTGCCACCCGGACGCGCTCTCACCGGTGAACGTCCCGGTAGCCAACTGCTGCCCGGTGGCACTCCACAGAGTCCCGGTGTGGGTCCCGGTGTTCCCAGTGCTCTTATAGAACCGAAGGCCAGTCACGTTCCCCGCCACCGACGACGAGAACTTCGCCCCGAGCTCCACCGAGTTCCCATCCCCGGAATCCACCGTCGCCGGCACCGTGGACGTCGGCCACAACGTGCACGGGCACTGCGGCGCGGGCATCGTCGCCGCCGTGGTGAACGTCCACGCCACCGGCGCGGTCATGGCGTTCCCGTTGACGTCGTCCGCCTGGATGGAAGCCGTGTAGCCGGTACTCAGAGCCAACGGGCTGTCCGGCGTGAACACCACGGTGTTCGTCGCGGCGGTGTAGCTCAGCGACCCGGGCACCGCGGCACCCGTCCCGTCCTTGACCGTGAAGTTCACCGTCGTCATGTCGATGCCGTAACTGAACGACGCCGACACCTGCGTCGTCGGCGACACCGCGGTCGACCCCGAGCCAGGGCTCGTACTCGTCACAGTGGGCGGCGTGGTCGGAACCCCGGTGTTGTCGAACACCGGATCCACCCAATAGTTGGTGTCGTTGAAGGAGTTGTTCGGGAACATCGTCGACGCTCCGTAGGAGAAGACCCCGTTCCCTCCGTCGACCCCGGTCTGCAACGCCTTGATCGGCACCTGTCCGGCCCCACTGGACGTGAAGTACCCCGGGTCAGCCGCGTAGTGCCCGACCGGCGCGTGATACGACACGACATACGTCGTGTTCGCCTTGATCGTCACCGGGGTCGTCAGATTCAACGTCTGCCAGCCGGGCTGGGTCACGGTCGCCGTCGAAGCCGGGGTGGACGCCAGCAGCTGCCCGGTCGAGGTCCACAAGCTCGCCACGTGGGAGCCGGTGTTCGCCGGGCTCTGATAGAAGCGGATCCCGGTGATCTTCCCCGCCGTGGACGTGCGGAACTTGGTCCCCACCTCCACCGAGGAACCGTCCCCGCTGTCCGGAGTCACGGGCGACGCGGTGGACGGGAAGATCACACACGGACAGATCTGCGGCCCGACCGTCAGGCTCACCGACTGCGCGGACCCGATGTCCGCGTTGTCGTCCTCGGCGCGCACCAGGATCTGTGCCGTGCCGATCGTGGTCGGCGTCCACGGATAGCTCCACGACACCGCACCACCGGTGGTCTGCGTGGTACTGGCGGCGTGCCAGGTGCTGCCGCCGTCCACCGAGACCTCGACCCGCGCCACCACCGTCCCGGCCGACGGCGCGGCCACACCGGTGGCTGTCAGAGGCTTGAGAACCTGTACCGAGGTACCGGGGGCCGGAGCGGTCACCGACGTCGTCGGACCCGGCGTGCCGGTCGGCAACGCCGTCCCGGTCACCAGCCCGGCCTGCGGCGTCGTCGGCTGCTCGCCCATGTCGGCCAGCACGTTCAGCGTCGCCTGCTGGACGTCCCGGTCCTGGGTCGTGCTCTGGTTCGGCGGATCCGGCGGGTTGGCGACGCCGGTGTTGTCGGTGTGCAGGTTCGACAGGCCCCACGACCACTGGACCGTGCCGGTCCCGAACACCAGCGCGTGCGAGGTCGGGTCGCGGAACTCCACCAGGCTGTTGGTGGCCTGGCCGGTCGCGTAGTCGTTGCCCCAGTCCGTCCGGAGCTGGTCCACGGTCAACGTCGTCGAGGACAGGTCGATCTCGCCCGCCGGTCTGGTCGCGTCCGGGAAGTCGGAGTCCCATTCGTAGCCGAGCAGGCCGTACGGCGTGCTCTCCGAACCGGAGATGAGGCTCGCGACCGAGGTATGGCGCCACACCCGCAGGGCGGAGTAGGCCGACGAGAAGGTGATCGGCGAGTACTGATTCGCGTTGACCGAGAACAGCGATCCGGTCAACTGGTCCTCTGGCGCGGCCCCGGTGCCGATGCCGTGCGTATCCATCCAGGTCCCGGTCCACTGCCCTGTCGGGTCGGGGACGCCGTCCACCGGGTTGGTGCCGTACAGCTTGGTCATCTTGTACGTGGTCAGCGTGCGGTTGGCCGTGTTCGTCCCGTCGATGCTGTTCTCGAAGCGGGTCCGCCAGAACACTTCGTTGCCGGACATGAAGATCTGGTTCTGCCCGGCCTTGCGCGCGGCCATGACGTTGTTCCACTGGCTCTGGTTCCAGTACTCGTCGTGGCCGGAGGAGATGAAGACCTTGTGGTTGCTGACCGACGCCGGATCCGTCGTGGCATCGATCCCTGAGATATAGCTGACGTCGTAGCCGTTCTCCTCCAGCCAGTACACCAGCGCGAACTCCGAGCCGAAGACCCCGTTCTGCCCGATGTCCGGCAGCGGTCGGTTGTAGCTGACGCGGTACGCGCGGCCGTCGGGCGCCGGGCCGTTGCCGACGTATAGGTCCTGGCCGCCGTAGGTGTTGTAGGCCTGCCAGGTCTCATCCGAGGTCTGCACGACGATGTCGCTGTGGTGCGCGGCGTTGTCGGGCTCGCGGACCACCACCGGCACCGGCATGTAGCCGATCAGCGCGTCGGTGCTGTCCCACTGCTCCAGCGCGATGATGTAGATCCCTGACACCGCGTTCGCCGGCACCTGGATCGACACCGGCGCCTTCCAGTCTCCGCAGTCCACCAAGCCGGTGGACTTGTCGGAGTCGCAGGCCGGCAGGGTGCCGCTGTAGTTGGACGGATACGTCCCGGTCGAGGTGTTCATGCTCCACGACATCAGCCGCGAGCCGGCGCCGCCGTAGTAGCCCAGGCGCGAGACCTCGACCGCGTACTGCGTCGGCGACTCCACCTTCAAGGTGATCGTGCCGCCCGGCAGGACGCTCTGGGCCGTGGAGAAGCCCTGGATGTCCCCGTATGCGCTGGTGTACGTCGCCAGGTTCCCGGCGCCGTCGGTCAGGTCCTGCACGCCCGCGGTCTGCTGGTTCTCACACGCCACCGCGTTCCCGCAGCTCGCCTGCGCCGGCTGGGCCACGCCCCACACCGTCACCACGCCTGCCACCGCCACCGCGATGAGCGCGGAGGCGGACTTCCTCAATCCACTGAGTATCTTGCTCTGCGACATCGTTCCGCGACCTCGTTCGAAGTTCCCCGGTGCTACAGCGGACGGCGCCGGGGCGCGGAGAGCGCCCGGGCCAGGACGGCGACCACGGTCTCCTGCTGCTCCCGCATCAAGTGCGGGTGCAGCGGCAGAGAGAGCGTGTGCGCCGCGATGTGTTCGGCGTGCGGGAACGACGCGTCAGTGGCGAACGCGCCGGTGCGGTGGAGCGGCACCGGGTAGTGGATCCCGGCGCCGATACCCTCGGCTTCCAGCTCGGCCAGGACCGCGTCGCGCGCGGCGACCTGGACGGTGTAGAGGTGCCAGACGTGCTCGTTGCCGGGCAGCACGGTCGGCACCGTGACGCCGTCGAGGCCGCCGAGCAGCTTGTCGTAGTACGACGCCGCTTCCTGCCGTGCGACGTTCCACTCCGGGAGCCGGCGCAGTTTCGCGCGCAGGACCACGGCTTGCAGCGCGTCGAGCCGACTGTTGACGCCGGGGATGTCGTGCGCGTACTTGGCCAGGCCGCCGTGGCTGCCGAGCTTGCGCACGGTCTCGGCCAGGTCTTCGTCGTCGGTGAGGACAGCGCCCGCATCTCCGTAGGCGCCTAGGTTCTTGCCCGGGTAGAAGCTCGTCGCGGCGATCGCCCCGGGACCGGAGCCGGGCGTGCGACCGCGCCGCTTCGCGCCTTGGCACTGCGCCGCGTCCTCGACTATTCGAACCCGGCTCCGCACCGCCTCGGCGAGCCCGTTCAGTCCGGCCCGCAGCTCCTCGACCGGTGCGAGCTGGCCGTAGAGGTGGACCGGCACGATCGCCTTGGTCGCCGGACCGATCGCGGCCAGCGCCGCCGGCACGTCGATCAGGCAGGTATTCGGATCGCAGTCCACGAACACCGGCTTCGCGCCCGCCCGCACGACCGCGCCGGCGGTCGCCGCGAAGGTGTTCGCGGGCACGATCACCTCCTCGCCCGGCCCGACGCCGACCGCGCGCAGTGCCAGCTCGACCGCGTCCGTGCCGTTGGCGACGCCGACGCAGTGCTTCACGCCGGCGAACGCGGCGTACTCACGCTCGAAGGCCGCCACCTGCGGACCTCCGACGAACCCCGTCGTGGCCAGCACCTCGGCGAACCCGGCCCGCACCGCGTGCGCGATCTCCGCGTGCGCGGCGGCCAGGTCGACCAGGGGTATGCGCGGGCTCATGGTTTGGTCCTCCGGTGGGTATCGGTGCACCGCGCGGCCCGGCGCGGTGGTCGGCGAAGCGGATGAAGAGGCGGATAGTGAGGCCGATGGTCGGGTGGTCAAAGCACCGCTCGCCGGGCCAGGAGGTCCGGAAACGCGGCGTCGCGGAGTTTGCCGGCCGGATTGCCGACCCACACCTCGCCGTCCGGTACGTCCCGAAGCACGACCGAACCCATGCCGACCTGTGCCCAGGCCCCGATGCGCACACCCTCGCGCACCAACGCCCCGGCCCCGAGGTAGGCGCCCTCGCCGACCGCCACACCGCCGCCCAGCTTCACGCCGGACGCCAAGGTCGCGTAGTCGCCGACCACGACGTCGTGGGTCACCACGACCTGCGGCATCACCGCCACGTGGCGGCCGACCGTCGCGTCGGCGGTCAGGACGGCACCGGCCAGCAGCACCGATCCGACGCCTACCGTCGAGGTCTGCGATACGTGGGCTCCGCGATGGACGACGGTCGCGTAACGCGATTCCGGCAGGCTCAGGCGCTCGACGATCGCGGCTCGGGAGAGGTAGTCGCGCGGGTTCCCGACGCAGACCACGAGTCGCAGATCTGGCAGCTCGTGGATCAGGTCGATCGGACCCAGGACCTTGTCCGCGATCAGCAGCTCGGGCAGGGCGTCGTCGAGGAATCCGGCGAAGAGGTCCGAGTCCGGGTACAGATCGCGCAGGGCGTCGGCGGTCTCGCGGCCGAAGCCACCAGCTCCGGCCACCGCGATCCGCGACCACGGTGGTCCGGTAGCAGCCAGGTCAGCCATGTATCGCCGCCTTAAGGACGGCGACCACTCGGTCTTGCTGCGCCTCGGTCATGCCGTGGAACACCGGCAGGATCAGCGAGTTCAGGCTCAGGGCTTCGGTGGCCGGCAGGCTCGGAGTGCTGACGTCCGCGTAGGCGGGCTCCAGGTGCGCGGCCATGATGCCGCGACGTGCGGAGACCCCGGCTTCGGACAGCCTGAGCAGCAGCTCGTCGCGGGCAACTGGGAACGTGTCGTCGAGCCGCACCCAGAAGGACTGGTAGTTGGTCTCGCCGTATTCGGGGTCTGAGATCGATATCAGCCCTGGAATAGCGGCCAGCTCGCGCTGATACCGGGCCGCCAGCTCACGCCGCTCCGCGACCGTCGCGGCCAACTTCCGCAGCTGGACCAGCCCGACCGCCGCTTGGATGTCGGTCATCCGGTAGTTGAAGCCGGTCTCCAGGTAGGCCTCCAGCACTGGCTTCGCGCTCGCGTGCCGCTCGGCGGCCGAGACGTTCATGCCGTGCTCGCGCAGCCGGCGCATGCGGGCCGCCCGCTCGGCGTCGTCGGTGGTGACCATGCCGCCCTCGCCGGTGGTCAGCAACTTGCGCGGATGGAACGACCAGGCCGCGACCTGCGCACCGACTCCCACCGGCCGGCCCCGATAGCGAGCGCCCGCGGCACACGCCGCGTCTTCCAGCAACGCCAGACCGTGGTGCTCGCACAGAGCCCGGATCGCGTCCAGATCCGCCGGCACGCCGCCTTGGTGCACGAGGATCACGGCGCGGGTCTGCGAGGTCAGCGCCGCCTCGATGGTCGCGGTAGTCAGGTTTCCGATCGCCGGGTCGACGTCGGCGAAGACGGGGGTCGCGCCGACGTAGCGCGCGGCGTTCGCGGTCGCGATGAAGGACAGCGAGGGGACGACGACTTCATCGGCGGCGCCGATCCCGAGCGCCACCAGGCCGAGGTGCAGCGCGGCGGTCCCCGAGCTGACAGCCACTCCATGCGCGGCCCCGACCTCCGCGGCGAACGCACGCTCGAACTCTGCGACCCTCGGCCCCTGCGCCACCCACCCGGACCGCACCGCCTCGGCGGCGGCAGCGGCCTCCTCCTCGCCGAGCCACGGCACCATCACCGGAATGCGCGACGCGGCCTCGGTAGCCACGGTGGTGCTCACGACGCCACTGCCTCGGACACGGCCCCGGACGCGGACTTGGCCGCCGCCGCAGCCCGCTCGGCCGCGACCGCCACCAGGCTGGTCGCCTGGCCCGCCGCCGCCGGCGCTCCCGGCCCCGGTGCGACAGCAGCCGGCTGCTCCGCCCGCCACCACTGCACCAAATCCGCAAGCCCCTCGCGCAGGCCGATCTCCGCCACGAACCCCAGCCCCGCCGCGGCCCGCGCCGTGTCCGCCAGCCGCCGCGTCACGCCGTTCACGGCGCGCGGCGGGCCGTACTCCACCGGCAGGTCCGAGCCCATGACTTCCAGCAGCGTCTTCGCCAGCTCGTTCAGGCTGGTCTCGACGCCGCACGCCACGTTGAACACCTCGTCGGTGACGTCCGCCGCGGCCGCCAGCACGTTCGCCCGCGCGATGTCGGCGACGTGCACGAAGTCCATCGTCTGCGTGCCGTCGCCGAGGATCAGCGGCGGCTGGCCGGCCACGATGCGTTCCATCCACCGGATCAGAACCTCGGTGTACAGCCCGTGGATGTCCATCCGCGGCCCGTAGACGTTGAAGTACCGCAGCGCCACATAGTCGAGTCCGTACATGCTCCGGAAGCTCCGCAGCATCGCCTCGTTGAACGCCTTCGCCGCGCCGTAGAAGGTGTCGTTGTTGTAGGGGTGGTGCCGCTCGTCCGTCGGGAACTGCTCGGCCAGCCCGTAAATCGAAGCCGAGGACGACGCGATCACCTTGCGCACCCCGGCCGCCGCCGCGGCCTCCAGCACGTTGAACGTCCCGTCGACCAGCACCTCGTTCGCCAGCCGCGGCTCCTCGGCACACTGCGTGATCCGGATCGCCGCCAGATGGAACACCAAGTCGGTACCCGCGGTCAGCTCCGCGAGCAGCCCGCGATCCCCGATGTCGCCCTCGACGATCTGCACCCGGCCGCTCGGCAGCGCCGCCGCCAGGTTGGCCCGCCGACCGCGCACGAAGTTGTCCAGGACGACCACCGACGAGCACCCGGCGTCCAGCAACCGGTCCACGACATGCGACCCGATCGTCCCCGCGCCCCCGGTGACCAGCGCCCGGCTTCCCGCCAAGTCGACGGCCGCACCGGCCGCGCCGGCCGTGACGGGCGCCTGCGCAGCAGCCGGCAGGCCGGCAGCCCCCGCCCCGACCGCCGCCCCGACGAGCCCGCCATCAGTGTCCTTCATTCGCCCTCCAAGGCGTCGTCTCCCACAGCCACGAGGGCTCCGTTCTCGGCGAGGCTGCGCGAAGCGGCCTCCAGAATTCGCAGAACTCGAAGACCGGCACGGCCGTCCGTGGCCGCCGGCGTCCCGGTCCGCACCGCCCGCGCGAACTCCTCGACCGCCGCCGCCAACGCCTCCCGCTCCATCAGCGCGGGCGCCACCATGTCGCCGATCCGGTACGACACCAACGCCGCGTGCCGCTGGTCCGCGCCGAGCTCGTCCGGGGTGGCCAGGTCCACGCCCCGGTCGAAGACGCTGACCCGCTGCGCCGGATTCAGGTCGTCCCACACCAGCGTCCGCTTGGAGCCGCCGACGATGGTCGTCCGCACCTTGGTCGGCGAGAGCCAGTTCACGTGCCCGTGCGCGATGGCCCCTGACGACAACGCCAACGTCAGATAGGCGACACAAGTCCGCCCCGCGCCGATCGGATCCGCACCGGTCGCCGCCACCGCCACCGGCTTCAGATTCGGCGGCAGGATGAAGTCCAGGATCGACAGGTCATGCGGTGCCAAGTCCCACAGCACGTCGACATCCGGCTGGATCAACCCCAGGTTGATCCGCACCGAGTCGACGAAGTGGACCTCGCCGAGCTCGCCGGAGTGAATCAGGTCCCTAATAGCCAGCGCGGCCGGGGTGTAGCAGTAGGTGTGGTCACACATCAGCACCAGATCGCGCTTCTCCGCCTCG
This sequence comes from Catenulispora pinisilvae, assembly GCF_015356865.1. GTDB lineage: Bacteria > Actinomycetota > Actinomycetes > Streptomycetales > Catenulisporaceae > Catenulispora > Catenulispora pinisilvae. The sequence goes on along the minus strand of NZ_JAAFZA010000099.1, from coordinate 16,677 downwards.
GCGACCAGTTCGGCCCCCTCGGCCTCGGTGGCGGCCAACGGCTTCTCGACCAGCACATGCCGCCCGGACCGCAACGCGGCCAACGCCACGTCCCGATGCGTCCGCGCCGGTGTGGCGATCGCCACCGCCCGCACCAGCGGATCGGCCAGCGCTTCGTCCAGCACGCCGGTCACCCGGACGCTGGCATAGGGCGCCGCGACCTTCTCGGCCCGCTCGGTGTCCAGATCGCACAGCCAGCGCAGATCCCAGTCCGGCGAGGCCATGAAGTTCCGCACGAGGTTCGGCCCCCAGTATCCGGCGCCGACCACCGCGATGCCCGGCCGCTCCGCGGCCCGCGTTCCCCCCGACATCTCAGTACGCTCCTTTACCCTTGACGACGGCCGAGCCGGTGCGCAGCAAGATCTCCGCGTCCAGGCCCAACGACCAGTTCTCGACGTATCCCAGGTCCAGACGGACCGCGTCCGCCCACGCCAGATCGGAGCGGCCGCTCACCTGCCACAGTCCGGTCAGCCCCGGCTTGACCAGCAGCCGGCGCCGCACTTCCGCGCTGTACTTCGCGGCCTCCTCCGGCAGTGGCGGACGCGGCCCGACCAGCGCCATGTCGCCGCGCACCACGTTCAGCAGCTGCGGCAGCTCGTCCAGCGAGTACCGGCGCAGCACCGCGCCGACCTTCGTCACCCGCGGGTCGCGCCGGGCCTTGAACAGCAGCCCGTCGGCGTTCACGTTCAGATGCGCCAGTTCCGGCTTCGCCGCCGCGGCGTTGGTCGCCATGGTGCGGAACTTGTAGAGCACGAAGTGCTCCCCGCGCAGCCCCACCCGCACCTGCCGGAAGTAGATCGGGCGTCCGTCGCCGAGCAGGATCGCCAGCGACACCGCCAGGAAGATCGGGGCCAGCAGCACCAGACCGAGCGCCGCCATCACGCGTTCGCCGAGTTCCTTCGGTATTTGGGCCCCACGCGACACCCGCGGCGCGCGGATGTGGAACAGCGGCACGCCGCCGTCGCGCCGCACGGCCAGCCGGGCCGGCGCGATCTCGCTCAGGAACGGCGCGACCAGAATGTCCACGCCCACGCTCGCCAGCCGCCAGCCCAGCCCGCTCAGCGCCGCCGCACCCAGATGCGGGCCGGGCATCAGCACCACGACCTCGCACCCGGTCACCTGCAACGCCGTCGCGACCTGCTCGGCGTCGGCGGGACCGCCGTGCGCGGTCAGCGTGCCGATGATGAGCGGGTCCAACGGATTCGGCGGTGGCGTCGGCGGCATCGACGCCTCTTGGGCGCCCGCCGCGCCGTTCGCGGCCGTCGCACCATTCATGCCGGCCATCCCCTGCGTCGGCAGCGGCGCCTGGCCCGGCCCGGCGACCTCCAGGGCCGCGACCGCGCGCAACGCTGAACGCTCCCGGCGCAGTATCTCGGCCATCGCCGAGCACTGAATCGAGCTGCCGACCAACAGCGCCGACCGGGTGGCCCACCCGGGGTTCCGAGCCTGGAGCGCCCGCAGTGCCTTGCGGGCCACCAGCGAACCGACCGCCGCCGTCGGCACCGCGAGCAGCACCCCGCGCACCAGCCGGTCGTTACGGGCCGCCAGCGCACACAGCGCCGCCAGCGCCGCCATCGCGGCCAGGCACGCCCTCAGGATCCTGTGGTACTCCTCGGTGCCCGGCCCGACGTGCCGCCGCTCGTACAGCCGGTGCGCACCGGCCGCACCGACCCACGCCACCGGCACGGCGACCAGCACCGGCCAGTCGTCCTGAACCGGCACCGCGAACCAGGCGGCCGCCGTCGCACACGTCCAGTCCATCGCCAATAGCAGTGCCGTACTGGCACGTCTGCCATATCTCGTCGTCCAGGACCGCGCGAGTCTTACCCGCACAACCTGACGTTCCACGCCCGACCCGACCGCCATGCCGAAATCCCCCCACGGAATCTCATCGCATTGCCCGATGCCAGCCGCCCCGCACAACCCCGGCTATGACCGTTGCGTAACTGCCCGAACTCTGTCGAACGTGCAGCATCGTAGTGGGCTGCGATAGTTCGCGCGAGATGTCCGTGAGAAGTATCATGGCTAACACTTAGCGTCGTTCTACTGCTATACGAACTGTGTCCAGACATGGTCGCTTGTGGGACAACCACCTAAGCCCAGCCGGGCCGGTGGAGTGGGGGGATGGGGATGGCGCGAAACCCGGTGCGCTGGGGCAAGGACACCGCGAACCAGCTGATCGGCTGGCAGGTGATCTTCGAGTGGCGAAACAGAACTCTGAATTGGCCGAGTGTGCTCCGCATGCGTCGGTTCGAAGATCGGGAAGTGCGCCGACTGCGCGGCGAGACGCCGCTTTTGTCCGCTTCGGCAGCGGTGGTCATCCCGACCTACAAACGGCCCGAGGGACTGGCCGCCGCGGTGCGTTCGGCACTGGGGCAGACGTGGTCGGATCTCGTCGTCGTGGTGGTCGACGACGGCGGAGGCGGCCTGGAAGCGGCCGACCTGCCGGCGGACCCACGGCTGCGCACGGTGTCACTGTCCGCGAACTCGCACGTCCTCGGCCTGGTCCGCAACGTCGGGATGCGGCTGACCGCCTCGCGCTACGTGGCCTTCCTGGACGACGACAACGTCTGGGAGCCCGACCATCTCGCCCTGGCCATCAAGGCCCTGGCAGACTCCCCCAACCTGGCGGGCGTCTACACCGCGTTGCACCGCGTGCTGCCCGACGGCACGGATCTTGACGTGCTGTCGGTCCCGTTCGACCGCAAGCGCGCATCGTGGGACTCGTTCCTGGACTGCAACGCCTTCGTGGCGATCCGCACCCGCGCCCTGACCTTCAGCCGCATGCCACGGCCGATCGGCCTGCTGCCGCGCGAGGACTGGGAGATGATGTACCGCTTCACGCGCCGCCACCACATCACGCACCTGCCGGTTCCGACGGTCCGCTACCTGGTGAACCCTTCGAGCTTCTACACCCAGTGGGACAAGGACGGGCCGGCCAGACAGCCGGCCGAGGAGGGCGGACCAGCGTGAGCGGGACAGAGCTGAGGAACATCTCGTTCCACGGAATCGGCAACCCGAACGGCCCAGAGCGCGAACCGGACGAACACCGTTACTGGGTCACGGAATCGGCGTTCCTCCGCGTCCTGGACCTGTGCGCCGCCCACCGCGACACCATCCGCCTGAGCTTCGACGACGGCAACGCCTCCGACGCCGCGATAGCCCTGCCGGCCCTCCAGGAACGAGGCCTCACAGCCGACTTCTTCCCGATAGCCGACCGCCTCGGCACCCCCGGCAACCTCGACGAAGACACCCTGCGAGCCCTCGCCGCCGCCGGCATGGGAATCGGCACCCACGGCGCCGCCCACCGCCCCTGGACCCACAACAACACCGCAGACCAGCACACCGAACTCCACGACGCACGCGCCCGCATCGCCACCACGATCGGCATCCCGGTCGACACAGCCGCCTGCCCCTTCGGCGCCTACAACCGCAAGGTCCTGCTATCACTGCGCACAGCCGGCTACCGCACGGTGTTCACCAGCGACGCCCGCCCCGCCCACAGCGGGAGCTGGTTGCAGCCGCGCTACAGCGTCGAGGCGGCGGACACCCCGGAATCGGTGCGAGCGCGGATGCTGGCGCCGCGCACCGCCTCGGGGCGGGTGCTGGATCGCGCGGTGCTGATGGTGAAGGCCTGGCGATGAGGCGGGCTGCGAGTTCCTGCCTCGCAGCCGGTCGCCAGAGCCAGGGCACACTATCTGCGATCGAGCCTCCGCAACCACACCGCCAGCCCGTCCAGCGCATCGGCCGCTGCACTCTGGCAACCAGTCTCCGCAGTCTTGCCGCGCCATCCACCCCCACCGCGGAAGCGAGCCGTCCCGCATGAGCACCCGCGTCCTCATCGGCTTCGCCGACGCCTTCGCCGCGATCGAGTCCGCCTGGTCCCTGGCCGACGCCGGCCACGAGGTCTTCGCCTTCGCCCGGCGCGGCACCTCGCCGCCGCTCGCCGCCTCGCGCCGGGTCCGCGTCGTGCCGGTCACCGCGCCCGAGGAGGATGCCGCGGCCTGCGTCGCCGACGTCGTCAACCTCGCGCGCCGCCTCGGCACCGCCGTCGTGCTCCCGCTCGACGACCTCGCCGTCTGGGTCGCGGACCGCACCGATCTGCGCGTGGCCGGGCCCACCGGCAAGGAGGCCGCCTTCGCTCTCGACAAGCGCCTCCAAGTCGAGGCTGCCGCTGAGGTCGGCTTCGCGGTTCCCGCGCACAGCGAGACCGGACCCTGGATCGTCAAAGCCGCGCTGGCCGCCGTCGAGAAAGACAATAAGCTGATACGCCCCGGCGGTCGCGTCGCCAATACCGAGGCCGACATCGCCCGCGCCACTGAAGCCCTCGCCGGCCCGGTCCTGGTCCAACAGCACCTCACCGGCACCGGCGAGGGCGTCTTCGGCTTCGCGACGCCCGACGGCGTCCGCGCCTGGAGCGCCCACCGCCGCGTCCGCATGGCCGATCCCCGCGGCTCGGCCTCCAGCGCCTGCCGCTCGGTCCCGGTCGACGAGGACGTCCGCCGACGTGCCGAAAGGCTCCTCGCCAACGTCGGCTGGCGCGGCATGTTCATGCTCGAACTCCTCCGCGACGGCGCCGGGACCCCGTGGTTCATGGAGATCAACGGCCGCCCCTGGGGCAGCATGGCCCTGGCGACACGCCGCGGCTTCGCCTATCCGGACTGGGCCGTCGAGCAAGCCCTCGACCCGGCCTTCGTTCCCGAAGCCCCCGACCCCGAACCGCCCCACATCCTCTGCCGCCACCTCGGCCGAGAGCTGATCCACCTCGCCGCCGTCCTGCGCGGCCCGATCGCCGACTACCCCGGCCCCTGGCCCGGCCGGGCCGCGACCCTGGCCGCGCTGCGCCCCTCCCGCGCCGACCGCTGGTACAACCTCCGCCCCGGCGAACACCGCGTCTTCTGGCGCGACACCCGCTCCACCCTCGCCGCCCAAGCCGCCCGCATGACCGCCACGACCCGCATGAAGCGCATGAAACGGAGCGCATCGTGACCAAGGTCCGCGCGGTGGCCCACCTGCACTCCGAGTGGTCCGACGACGCCACCTGGCCGCTCGACCGCCTCGCCGCGGCCTTCCGCAAGCGCGGTCGCAGCGTCCTGTTGATGTGCGAGCACAGCCGCACCTTCACGCCGGCCAAGTGGAGCGAGTATGTGCAAGCCTGCGCCGCCGCCTCGCAAGACGGCGTCCTCGTCGTCCCCGGCCTGGAGTACAACGACGCCGACAACGTCGTCCACATCCCGGTGTGGGGCGACGTCCCGTTCCTCAGCCAAACCCCTGACATAGCCGACGTCCTGACCCACACCCGCGAGGCGAACGGCATCGCCGTCTTCGCCCACCCCTGGCGCCGCAACGCCTGGCGCCGCTTCGACCCGGCCTGGGCCAAGGATCTGACCGCCGTCGAGATCTGGAACCGCAAGTACGACGGCTGGGCCCCGAACCGCGAAGCCCGCGCCTACGCCCGGAACCTGGGCCTCCCGCCCTTCGTGGCACTCGACTTCCACGGCGCCCGCCAGTTCTTCCCTCTGGCGATGGAGCTGACGTTGGCCGGCCCCGCGACCCGCATGACGGTCGAGGACGCGCTCAGAGAAGGAGACTTCGAACCGCTGGCGTTCAGCCGCTCGGCTCTCCGACTGACCTCGGGCATCGGCGGCCTGGCCCTCGCCGCCGCCGAGGCCGCACGCGCCGTCGCCGCCCGCACCCTCCGAGCCGCGCTGAAGAAGCGCGGCTGACGTCAGGGGCCTGGCTTGGCCCGCATGCGAGCCGGACTCACCAAAGCCCGCACCGCCGCCCGACTACTAGCCCGCCCCAACAGCGCCCGCGACCCCTCCCGCAACACCAACGCACTCCAGAACGCCGCGACGGCGACCGCGCCATGCGTCCGCCGATACAGCCGCACCCGGTTCACCGTCAGCAACGTCCACAGCCTCGGCGAAACCGCGGCCTCACCCTCCAGGTGGACCGCGACCGCATCCGGCGCCAGCCGGGTCGCGAACCCACAGCTCCGAGCGCGCAAGGCGTACTCCGTCTCCTCCGAATAGAGGAAGAAGGACTCGTCCCACGGCCCGCACGCCTCAACGCACTCCCGCGACAACGCCATCAGCGACCCGGCCACCCAGTCCGCCCGCGTCGGCCCGGAGTACGCGTGCGGATCGGCCACCTGCTCCCCGAGCGCCGCGAACCGTCCGGAACGATGCGCCCCCAGAACCATCTCGCCCAACAGCCGCAGCGGGCTCGGCTCGCGTCGCAAGGTCCTGATCATCCGGCCGTCGCCGTCGAACAGCGCCGGCGCGGTGATCCCCGTCCCCGACCGCTCCAGTCCACGCACCAGCGCTGCCCCGCACCCCGGCTCCATACGGATATCCGGGTTGCAGACCAGCACCGCGTCAGTCCCCTTATCCAGGGGGCCGACCGCATCGAGCGCCGCATTGATCGCGGCGGCGTAGCCGGCATTACGCCCGGTCTGGACCAGCAGCGCGTCCGGCGCTTCCGTCCGCACAAGGTCAGCCGTCCCATCGGCGGAGTCGTTGTCGGCGACCACCAGTCGCCAGCGCAGCCCGACCATGCCGAAGGCCAGCGATTCCAGCAGCCCCGGCAGGACATCGGCGCTGTTCCAGGTGACGACGACCAGCACGGCCCCGGGCAGCTCCTGCGCCGACACGTCCTCAGCCGATATTTCCTCGGTCGACATTGCCTCGGTCGACATTGCCTCGGTCGCCAGATCCTCGGCGGGCAAGCCCTCAGCCGACGGCTGCATCAAGCACCTCCGTCAGCGCCGCCACCCACCGCGCCATCCCGAACTCCGCCTCCGCCGCCCGCCGCGCCGCACGCCCCATCGCGGCAGCCCGCTCCGGATCCGCGATCAACTCCAGGATCGCCGTACGCAGCGCCGCCGCGTCGTGCGCCGGCACGAAGACCCCGTTGACGCCTTCCTCCAACGCGTCCCGCTGCCCGTCAAATCGGGTGCAGACCACCGCACGCCCCATCGCGAAAGCCTCGATCATGCAGCTGATCCCGTGGTCGGTGTCGCTGGGATGCAGCGGGAGCACCACGAAGCGCGACCGCGCATAGAGATCGCGCATCTCCACCGGCGTCAGCGGCCCGAAGGTGACGCCCTCCGGCAGCCCGACGCGCTCGCCGCGATCGCCGAGTTCGGCACGCCACCGATCGTCCATGCCCGCGACCAGCGAGCCGGCGATGTGGCAGCGGACGCCGGTGCCGTCGAGCGCGGCGATCAGGGTGGCGAAGTCCCGCATCTCGCGGCCGGCCGAGCAGATCATCACAGTGTCCTGATCATCTGGCTTCGGATCGCCCGCCCTCGGTTCAGCCGGCTGCGGATCGACCAGCTCCGGATTCCAGAACCCGGTGTCCACGACCCACTTCGGCGACGTGATCCGCTCCGTGGGCACCCCGAGCTGCTTGACGGCGAACTCGGCCTGCGCCGACGGCGGGAGAACCAGTGCCTTGATTCCCGGCCACGCCAACCGCAGCAGCTTCGCCTTGGCCCCGGAGGAGATCCAGCTGTACAACACGACGAGCGGCGTCCGCGTCCGGCCTCGGGTGAACCGCAAGGCCAGAGCCAGCGGCAGGCTCGCCGCCTCGGCGCCCCACGCGAAGATCGCGTCGTACCGCTTGCGCACCCGGAACGCCTCGACGGCGAAGGCCAGCGGAAGCGGCAGTCTGCGGTAGAGCGCCCGGCGCACCCTCGAAGGCCCGGTCACGAAGCGCTGGTCCAGCACGGTCAGGTCGTACGGCAGGTCATAGAGCCACACCTTCGGACGCGTCCCGGCCTCCGCCTGCGCGGCGACCTCTTCGAGGTAGGGCGGGAACCAACCCGCGGAAACCATGACCAAGATCCTAGGTCGGCTCACGTGGCCATCCTCCCAAGTGAGGAAACATCCCCACAAGAGCATCAGAACGCTGACATGACGCGTGCGGGTTCCGGTGCGATACTGGCCAGTCATGGTGTCCGTGGTCATCCCCGCGCACAATGAGGCGAACGTGGTCGGACGTCTGCTCAGCGGACTGCTGGCCGACGCCGCACCGGGGGAATTCGAGATCTGGGTCGTCGCCAACGGCTGCGCCGACGACACGGCGGAGATCGCCGCGGCGTTCGGCGACGTCAAAGTGCTGATAACTCCGCGGGCGGACAAGCACGCCGCGATGCGGCTGGCGGACGAACACGCGCAACGGTTTCCGCGCCTGTATGTAGACGCGGACGTAGAACTGGGATCACGCGATGTCCGCGCGCTGGCCGCCGCGTTCGACGATCCGGGCGTCCTGGCGGTCGGTCCGTCACGGGCGATGCCGGCCAAGCGCCTGCCGTGGACCGTGCGGTGGTTCTACGACGTGTGGGACGAGTTGCCGGTGGTACGCGCCGGGCTGTTCGGGCGCGGCGTGGTGGGGCTCTCGCGCGAGGGCTGCGAGCGGCTGCGCGCCTTGCCGCCCCTGCTCGGCGACGACCTGGCCGCCTCGCTGCTCTTCGAACCCGACCGGCGCCGGGTGGTGGCGGAGGCCACCGTGGTCGTCCATCCGCCGCGGACGCTCGGCGCGCTGCTGCGGATCCGGACCCGCGCCCTGGTCTCGACGCTCCAGGCCGCCGACGATCCGGCGCTGACCTCGGCGTCCGGCACGGCCCGCACGTCGCTGTCCGATCTGCGCGCGATCGCCTCGGCCGCGCCGGTGCGCAACGTGCCGAAGGTCGCGTGGTTCCTCGCCGTCACGGTCGCGACCAAACTGCGGGCCCGGCGCGCGGTACGCGCCAAGGACTTCCGGACCTGGCAGCGGGACGACACCAGCAGAGGAGCTTGATCGAAGTGTCAGGGTCCTGATTCATGGGTAGCCCCGCTCACAGGGGGTGGGGCCGTCATGACCGAACGCGCACAAGCACCGCACGCTGTCCTGGTACTGCTCAATCTGCCGGTACCCGACGACCAGCGCGCGTGGTCTCAGGCCCTTGCGTTGCGGGACGACGGGGCACGGGTCACGGTGATCTGCCCGGCGATCCGCGGGCGCCGGGCCGGGCGCGAGCGGATCGACGGCATCGACGTCGTCCGCTTCCGTTCCTTCGAGGGCCAGGGCCCGCTCGCCACCGCGGCCGAGGGGCTGTGGACCGCCTCCGCGGCCGCCGCGGCAGCCCGGCGCGCCCTGGGCACGTCCCGCACCACCCACCGCATGCTCCAGATCGGCAACCCGCCGGACCTGCTCTTCCCGCTCGCGTGGTGGGCCCGGCGCAACGGGATCCGCACGGTGTACGACCAGCGGGACGTGGTCCCGGTCCTGGCCGCTTCGCGCGCCGGATTCAGCAGGCTGACACCTCTCTTCCTGGCCGCCGAGCACCGCATGATCACCACCGCGGACGTCGTGCTGACGCCGAGCGAGGAGCAGCGGGCGCGGATTCTGCGGCGGTACGGACGCGGCGCGCTGATCATCCGCACTGCTGAGGTGCCGGCGCGGGAGCCCGCAGCTCCCGCTCCCGACACCAACACGACCACTGCTGAGGCAACCGCGGCCGAGGAGGTACCGGCGAACCCTGCGGATCTCGTCATCGGCTACCTGGGCGTGATCGGCGAACAAGACGGCCTGACCGATCTCCTGGACGCCGTGGCCCTGCTGCGCACCGACGGCGTCACCGGCTTCCGCGTCGAAGTCGCCGGCGACGGCCCCGCCCTGCCCGCGGCCCGCACGCACGCCACCCGCCTGGGCCTGGATCCGCTGGTCACCTTCCGCGGCTGGCTCGGCCCGGGCGCCGTCGACGCGTTCCTCAGCGGCATCGACGCGATGGCCGTCCCCGACCCCGACAACCCGTTCAACCACTTCTGCGCGATGAACAAGGTCACCCACGCCATGGCCCGCGGCATCCCGATCGCGTTGCGTCCCCTGCGCGAGAACACCCGTCTGACCGCCGGCCACGCCTACCAGGCCACTGACATGACCACCCGCGCCTTCGCCGACTCCCTGGCCGCCTTCCTCAAGGACGCCCCGTCGGCCCGGGCCGAGATCGCCGCCGCCGCGCGCGCCACGTTCGAGGCCCACCACTCCTGGCCCAGCCACGCCCCGCGCTACGTCGCAGCGGTGTCCCCCACGCGCCCCTGACCGGACGAACCTGACCGCACGACCAGACACCGCAACCCGCACTCGTTCCTACCTGGACCTGGACCTGGACCTGGGAACCTAACCGGTCACCGGTTCCGCTCCCACCAGTCCCACCAGCTCCACGAGCGCCGCTCCCAACGGCGCCTCGATCCGGGCCGACGCATAGCGGTCGCCCCGCGTCGCCCCCTTGTTGACGATCACCACCGGCTTGCCCGCCTCGGCCGCGCGCCGCACGAACCGCAGCCCCGACATCACCGTCAAGGACGAGCCCAGCACCAGCAGCGCCGCCGCGCCGTCCACCAACTCGTTGCACCGGTCGACGCGCGACTTCGGCACGTTCTCGCCGAAGAACACCACGTCCGGTTTCAGCACCCCGTCGCCGCACGAATCGCAGTCCACCGACCGGAACCGCAGCACCGCGTCCTCGTCGAGGTCCACGTCCCCGTCCGGGTTGATCCGGGCGGCGACCCCGTCGAACACCGGGTTGGCCTCGTTCAGCCGCCGCTCCAACTCGGTGCGCGCGCTGAGCGTCCCGCAGGTGAGGCAGACGACGCGATCCAGGCTGCCGTGCAGATCCACCACCTCCGGCGGCGTCCCCGCCGCCTGGTGCAGACCGTCCACGTTCTGCGTGATCACCCCGCCGACGTGGCCCGAGGCCCGCAGCGCGGCGACCGCGCGGTGCCCGACGTTGGGCTGCGCCCCGGCCATCGCCCGCCACCCGAGGTGGCTCCGCGCCCAGTACCGCTGGCGCGCCTCGGCGCTGCCCACGAAGTCCTCGAAGGTCATCGGCGTGTGCTTTCGCAACGCCCCGGACTCCCCGCGGTAGTCCGGGATCCCGGACTCCGTGGACAACCCCGCCCCGCTCAGCACCACGACCCCGCAGTCCGCCACCAGTTCCACCATGGCGTCCAGCCTCGTCGTGCGGGCGAAGAACTCGCCGGTCGGCTCCCAAGTCAACGTCGGTCGCGTACGCACCCCACCAGCCTAAGCTCCGTCGCGGCCACTGGGCGTCCTCGCTACTCCTGGAAGCGTCACAGACAACAGCACCGCGACGGCCGAGAAGCCCGCCGACCACCAGAACGCCGCGTGGAACGCGTTCGCCGGTGCGGTCGGATGCGCGGCGATGCCGCCCTGAAGGATCACCGCCAGCACCGCGGTGCCGAACGAGCCGCCGATCTGCTGCGCGGTCCTTGTCAGCACGCTGGAATGCGGGATCTCCTGCTTGGTCAGCCCGACGTACCCGGCGACCATCACCGGCATCGTCACGGCCCCGAGGCCGAACCCGCGCACGACCATCCACGCGGCGAGCTGCCACTCGTTGGTGTGCGGCCCGGCCAGGGCGAACGGGATCGTCGCCAGCGCGACGACCGCGAAGCCGGCCGAGGCGATGACGCGCGCGCCGAACCGGTCGATGACGCCGCCGGCCACGGTCCGCGACAACAGCGTGCCCACTCCCTGCGGGACGAGCATGAGGCCCGCGGACAGCGCCGTGGCCCCACGGACCTCCTGGTAGTACAGCGGCATCAGCAGCATCGCGCCGTACAAGGAGAAGCCCGAGAAGAACAGCACGGAGCTGGAAGAGGCGACGGATCGCTTTGCGAGCAGCCGGATCTCGACCAGCGGGCTGCTCTTGCGCAGCGCATAGCCGACGAACGCGACCAGCAGCACGACGCCGATGACGAGCGGGATGATCACGTTGGCGTGCCCGAACCCGGACCCCGTGCCCGCGTTGGCCAGGCCCAGCAGCACGGCCGACGTGCCCGGTGCGAGCAGCGCGAGCCCGAACACGTCGAGCTTCGGCTTGACTGCCGCAGTCGGCGCGGCCGCCGGGACCGTCGCGGCTGCCTCCTGGCTCCCGCCACTCGCGCCGGCCCCGCCGCTCCCCTCCCCGTCGATCTTGAGGTACCGCCAGGCGAGCAGCATGCCGACGACGCAGAAGGGCACGTTCACCCAGAACATGTACCGCCACGAAAGGTGCGTCAGAATCGCACCGCCGATCACCGGCCCGAGGATCGGCCCGAGCAGCGCCGGCAGCGCGACGTAGGTGACGAGCCGCCCGAGCGACTTGCCCCCGGCCGCCTGGAAGATCAGCGTGGTCATCACCGGGAGCATCAGCCCGCCCCCGATGCCCTGCACCACCCGCCACCCGATGAGCGCGCCGACGTTCCACGCCAGGCTGGCCCCCACCGAGCCGACGAGGAACACCGCCAGCGAGAACATCCACAGCCGTTTGCCCCCGAAGCGCTGCAACCCCCACGTGCTGAGCGGCACCGCGATGCCGAGCGCCAGCAGATAGCCGGTGGCCACCCACTGGATCGTCGAGACCGAGGTGTCCAGCTTCACCGAGAGCGTGCGCAGCGCGACGCTGACGATCGTGGTGTCGAAGACCACGGCCATCGCCCCGACGATGAGGATCAGAGCGGTCTTGACCACCGCCGGATCCAGCTTCCCCCCGCCCTCAGGTTCTGTCGCCGCCGCTGCCGTCGTCGTTGCCGCCGTCATGATGCCCCCTCCATTTAAGAGATGAATCCTTCTCTTAACGAGAGTAGACCGCTCCGCTAAGAAATGGAAGCCTCTCTTATTTCCGGCGAGCCGCTAAACTGGCGACCGTGACTGACCAGGCGCAGCAGACCCACCCCCGCCAACGGCGACGCGGCGAAGAGCTGGAGACCGCCATCCTGGACTCCGCCTGGCAGGAGCTGGTCGACGTCGGCTTCGCCAAGCTCACGATGGAGTCCATCGCGACCCGGGCCAAGACCGGCGTGGCGGTCCTCTACCGCCGCTGGCCCAACAAGGACGACCTGGTCCTGGCCGCCATCCGGCACTACGGCACGACCCACCCCGTCGACATCCCCGACACCGGCAACCTGCGCGACGACATGATCGCCATCCTCACCGCCTCCCACGCCGCCCGCGTCGGATTCGCGACCGTCGTGAGCGCCACCTTCTCCGGCCTGCTGACCAGCGCCGGCCTCACCCCCGCCGAGGTGCGCGAGAAGGTGCTGACCCCCGGATCCAGCTGGTCGCAGGACATCTTCGCCCGGGCGCAGGAACGCGGCGAGATCAACCTGGCCACCACCCCGGCGGCGGTTCTGACCATGCCCTTCGACCTCATGCGCCACGAGTTGCTGATGACGCACAAGCCGATCCCCGCCGAACGCATCCTCGCGATCGTGGACGAGCTGTTCATGCCGCTCGTCAAACTCAACCGCGCCCCCTGACATTCGCACCCGAACAAGCCGCTACGATCGGGGCCAGCGAACGAATCCGGTGGAAGCGGGCCAACGGTATGCGCATTCTGATCATCGGCGGCGGCATCGCCGGGTCGGCCGCCGCCCTGGCCCTGCACAAGGCGGGCTTCGAGGCCGCCGTCTACGAGGCACACCCGGACAACGGCGAGGACCTGGGCGCTTTCCTCACCTTGGCCGGCAACGGGATGCGTGCTTTGGGGCAACTCGGGGCCGCGCAGGTCGCCGCCGGACTCGGCTTCCCGCTGACCGGACTCCGGCTGCTCGACGCCACCGGCGCCACGCTCGCCGACACCCCGCTGGGCGAGCGCGACGATCCGCTGACCCGCTTCCGCTGTCTACGGCGCGCCGATCTCGCCGTGGCGCTGCAACAGGAGGTGCGGCGTCGGGGAATCCCGATCAACCACGGCGCGCGTCTCAGTTCCCTTACTGAGGACGCAGCCGGCGTCACGGCGACGTTCGCCGACGGCCGCACCGCGAGCGGCAACCTCCTCATCGGGGCCGACGGACTGAACTCGACGGTGCGGTCGCTGATCAGCCCGGCCGAGCCGCGCTACGCCGGGCAGAAGGTCTTCTACGGCTACACCACCGAAGCACCCCGGGCCAAGGACACCGAACAGATCACCATGATCCGCGGCAGCGCGACCGCTTTCGGCGCGGCCTGTTCCCCGACCGGCGAGACCTACTGGTTCGCACGCGTCACCGGCCCGCGCGCCACCGCCGACGAGATCGCCACCACGACGTCGGCGCAATGGCGCGATCACCTGCTCCCGCTCGTCGAACCCGACGACACCCCGGCCGCGGCCATCATCGCGGCCACCAGCGATCAGCTCATGGTGACCAACGCGGTCGACCTCCCTCTCGGGCTCCCCTGGCACACCTTGCGGGCGCTGATCATCGGCGACGCCGCGCACGCCGCTTCTCCGGCCACCGGGCAAGGCGCCTCGATGGCGATGGAGGACGCGGTCATCCTGGCCAAGGCGCTGCGCGACAGGCCGAGCATGTCGGATGCGCTCGCCTATTACGAGCGCGTCCGCCGGCCCCGGGTCGAGGACAACATCGCGGCCAGCGCCGCGCTGAGCGCCGGCCGCCCGCCGGCGAGGGACGGTGCGGGCGGACGGCCGGCGGCGCTCAGCGATGACGAGTTGGCTCGGCAGTTGGAGTGGACGACTCCGCTAGCGGCGCGCTAGCTGGCCTGACTCAATCAGGGCGCCGCATCATCCTCCGTAACGATGCGGCTGACTCACCTGCCGACCCGTCAGTGCCCCCCGTGCCCCCGGTGCCCCGGCCTCAGCCCGAAAGCGGCATCGTCATCTGCGGCGACACCGGCGCCGCATCCGGGTGCAGCCTGCTGACCGCAGTCCCCATCGCGAAGAACTCGATCCCGTGCTCGCCCCACACCCAGTCGTTCTCGTGTACCACGACCCCGACGATGCCGTCCGCCCCGACCTGGCTTCCCTCGTACTGCATGCGCGCCATCGCGATCTCGCGCGCGTCGTACACAGCCTGTGTATAAGTCCCCAGCTCCGTGTTCTGCCCCGAGGCCTGCAACGTCTGCCGGAACGTCAGGTGCGCGACGTGATAGACGCACGTCCCCAACACCAGCGCCCGCGGCACCCACCCGTGCTGCCACAGCGTCCAGAAGTCCTGCCCGGACAGGTGCGAGGTGAACGGCCGCCCGGCCGGCGTCCGCAGCGAGACGTTGGTGTTCTCCGCCTTCACCGCGGTCCCGATCGCGACGAACTCCATGATCTCCGAGGAGAACACGTACCGCCGGGCCCGCACCTCCACCCCGATGACCCCGTCCGCGCCCAGCATGTCGGCCTCGGCTTCCATCCGGGCCATCGCCAACTCGCGCGCCGTGTACATCGCCTGCGTCAACACCGTCAGCTCCTGACTGGTGTTCCACCGGGCCGGCTGCAAGCCGATGTGGTAGATGCTCGTCCCCATCACCAGCCCCACGGGCATGAACCCGGCCTGGGTGGCGAGCACGAATTCGTTCACTGACAAATCGGACGTGAAGCAGGGCCGGCCCTGCTGCGACTGCGCAAGCCGCCCCCGTGCGGATTCCGGGAGCGCTTGCGGTTGCTGGGATATCGGTCCGTTCTGCTGAGCCATTGCTCTCTCCTTGGGACTCGTTCGATGTCAACGCCGTCAGTACGGCGCACTGATCGTAGAACGAGCACTTCAGAGAGGTGGATGGCATTAGTAACCAGAGAAAGCACCTAATGGCCCGGCCCGGCTCAAGCCAGGCAGCGCTGCGACTCCGCGAACTACCCGACCGGCGCCTCCTCGCGCTCGGCGAGGTCGCGCTTCCACTGCCGGAAGCCCTCCTCCGTGCGCCCGCGCCGCCAGTAGCCGGAGATCGACGCCCAGTCGGCCGCCACCCCGTGCTCCTTGCGGACGTACGGCCGCAGGTCGTGCATGACCGCCTGCGCCTCGCCGTGGATGAAGACGTGCACCAGCCCGTCGCGCCACGGCTCCGCGCGCACGGCCTTGGCCAGCGCCTCCCCGGGCGCGGTGCCGTCGCTGTGGATCCACGTGAGCTCCACGCCTTCGGGCCGGGCGAAGTCGAGTTCGTCAGCGGGCCCGGCGACCTCGACGAACACCCGACCCACGGCGGCCGCCGGAAGAGCGGCGCACGCGGCGGAGATCGCCGGCAGCGCCGACATGTCCCCGGCCAGCAGGTGCCAGTCCGCGTCGGCGCGCGGCGCGTAGGCCCCACCGGGACCGAACAGGCCGATCTCGTCGCCCGGCTGAGCGGCCGCCGCCCAGGGCCCGGCCACGCCCTCGTCGCCGTGATAGACGAAGTCGATCGCGATGGTCTGCGCCGCGGTGTCGACCGCGCGGACGGTGTAGGTGCGCGTGACCTCGCCGTCCGGCGCGGGGAACAGCAGCTTGACGTAGGAGTCGGTGAACTCGCTGGGTTGGAAGGTCGTGAAACCCGGACCGCCGAGGTGCACCCGGATCAGGTGGTCGTTCAGGCGTTCCGTGCGGCGCACGATGAAGGGATGGCGTGTGCGTGCCACGAAGGACACCTCCATAGTTAGGCTTACCTAAGTGCATAGCTTAGACGGTGGCGCCGGTTCGGTACCGGTTGGGCACCGGTTCAAGGTCTCCGACCGCGTCCAGTGCCCCCGCCCCACTTCCACATGATCGGGCCGAGCGCATAACCTGTCCGGATTCCCCACCTGCATGACCATCGAACCGCGCGGCAACCAGCGGCGCCCAACCTACCGTCGACACATGGCCGAACCACAGATCCAGACGGCTCCCGAAGCCGCCGTCCCCGCCTCAACCC
>NZ_JAAFZA010000098.1 GCF_015356865.1 Catenulispora pinisilvae | reverse complement strand
CCCAACACCACTCACCGACGCCACCCACCCCCGGTGGCCACGACGTGGCCGAACCGGGACGCCCGGTTAACGATTTCGGGACGCGGCCGGTGGTCTGCTAATGTTTCATCCGTCAACGCGACACCGGCAAGACCAAGCGCCGTTAGCTCAATTGGCAGAGCAGCGGACTCTTAATCCGCGGGTTCGGGGTTCAAGTCCCTGACGGCGCACCCGTGGCAAAACCCCAGTTCAGGAATCTGAGCTGGGGTTTTGCGTTTCTGGTCGTGACTTCGGCTCTGCCCTGATTCACACGCATTCCGGGTGCGGGGAGCTGCATCGGGCGAGTAGACGAGATCACGTTCGGGCGCCGCAGGGAACAGAGTCAGGCGCTCGTAGCGGTGAAGTGCTCCTTGACGAGTTCGAAGGAGCGAACGCGGGCGCGCAGGTCGTGGATCGGTGTGTACAGCATCAGTTCGTCCGCTCCAGTCTCGGCGGCCAGCTGGGCAAGGCGCCGCGCAACGTTCTCGGGCGATCCGACAGCCTGCCGCGTCCGAAAGTCGGCCAGGACGTCTCGTTCCTCCTCGGTGAACAGATGGGTGGCCGCGTCCGCAGGAGTGCGAAACGGATGAGCGTCTCCGGCTCCCTTGAAGAGGGCATCCCTGAACACCGCGAAGGGGCCGGCCTGCCACGCGGCTTCTTCCTCCGTCTCGGCGCACACGGCCAGCACGGACACCAGAACCCGGGGCCGCTCGCACCAGCGGGAAGGGATGAACGCCGCCCGGTACCGTTTCAATGCCTCCGCAGTGTTCTGCGGCCGGATGTGGTGTGCGAAGGCGATCGGCAGGCCGAGCTCCGCAGCGAGCGCGGCGCCGGCGGTGCTGGACGCCAACAGCCAGGGCTCCGGCAGGGTGTCCGGAGCGGCCTCGTCGACCAGCGACGACAGGATCGCTGCCACGTCTTGCCGGTATTCCGCATCCGTCGCCGGGCCGGCTCCGCGACGCAGGGCCCTTGCGGTGGCCTCGTCGAATGTGCCGGGCCCACGGCCGATCCCCATGTCGATCCGGCCCGGGTGCAGCGCGGCCAGCGTCCCGAAGTGCTCGGCCAGCGAGATCGGCGCATGGTTCGGAGCCAGCACCCCACCGGAGCCGAGACGGATGGCCGAAGTGGAAGTCGCACAGTGAGCTGTCAGCATGGCCGGAGGGAACGCGCCGACCGAAAGCGAGTGATGATGCTCGGCGTACCAGATCCGGCGGTAACCCAGCCCCTCCAACTCCTGTGCGAAAGCTGCGGTTTCGCGCAGGGCATCCGCGGGTCGGCCGCCCGCCTGGAGCATCGCTAATTCCAGTGCCGACAGAGGTATTCCACCCATGCGATCGGCCCGAGCCGCAGCGACGCTGGTGGTCGGTGTTTCTTGGGCGTGCATCGGTGACCTACTTGGCGTCGAGGACTACTGCGATCTGACGGATGAAGGTGTCTCCCACGGCAGAGCGGAGCAGGAAATCGGCGACGTTTGTGCGAGAGGCCGAGGGGAAGATCGGCATCTTCTTGACGTCCTCGAGCGCAGCGGTGCTGTAGCGCATGCTGTCACCGTTGTTCAGCGCACCGGGATATTCGAGAGTCCACTTCAGATCGCTGGCCCTCAAGAGCACTTCCGAGGCGGCCTTGTCTGCATAAGGCTTCCGAAGCAAGGTTCGGAAAAGTGGGCCCACGAGGAATGAGGCCTTGGCGAGGGATTCGCCGACTCCAAACGCGGACAGCAGGATAAAGCGGTCGACGCCAGAAGTCTTCGCGGACGCGATGACCGCGCGCACCATGTCGGTAATCAGTGTCGGGGTCTCGCTGGCCTTCTTCACCCCGAGCGCGCTGACGATCGCGTCGTGGCCCTGGGCCGCCTTCGCGATCACGGCCGCGTCGGTGACGTCACCGGTGACGATCTGAGCGCGCGGGTCGACGGCGGAGCCGGCCCGCCGAACCAGGGCGGTGACCTGGTGTCCCTCGTCGAGTGCCTTCTTGACGAAGAGGACACCGGTGCGTCCGGTGGCTCCAAGGACAAGAAACTTCACGATACTTCCCTCTCTGTTGAACGACGAACGGGCGTGCCGGTGTTGCGGCCGGGCGGCAGGGGCCGGCCCGGTCCCCGCCCATGCCGGGTCGGAGCCGCCCATGCCTCTGGAATATCGTCAGGATCATTTATGAATCTAGTCAGCTTGACTGACTATGTCAAACCGGAGTCGAAGGCTTGTCGGGGCTCGCTGGGCTGACACCCATGGCCAGCAGGCAGCCAGGGCGGCAGCTCTGCGGCCGTGCGACTGCCGCTGTTGCCATCGGTTCGGATGTGTGACTATGGTAGTCATGAAAGCTGACTAGTTGGATGACGAGGCTGAGAGAGAAGGACCAGAACTCATGATTTTGATCACCGGAGCCACCGGCACTGTCGGTTCGGAAGTCATCAAAGCGCTGCTCCCCGCCCAGGCCGGTAACCTGCGGGTCCTCACCCGCGATCCTGGCGCGGTCTTCCCCGACGGAGCCCAGAAGGTCGTCGCCGATCTCGGTGACAGCGACCTGACACCCGTTCTGGACGGCGTACACGCGGTGTTCTCGATAACCCACGGGCTCAACATCGCCGCACACGATCGCCGGCTGGTGGCCGCGGCGCAGCGAGCGGGCGTGGAGCGGATCGTCAAGCTTTCCGTGCGCAGCGTCGGACACGACGGTGCCGACCCGATCACCGCCTTGCACCGGGCCGGCGAGGAGACGATCCGCGACAGCGGCATCGGATGGTCGTTCCTGCGGCCCACCGGATTCATGTCCAACGCGCTCAACTGGGCGGGGATGATCGCGGCCGATCAGGTCGTGTACGCGCCGTTCGCCGCCGGCCGGGCCGCTGTCGTCGACCCGGCGGACATCGCGGCGGTCGCAGTGGCCTGTCTCACCCAGGACGGTCACAACCACCGCGTCTACGAGCTCACCGGCCCCGACCCGCTCAGCCCCGCCGACCAGGTGACGCTCCTGGGCGAGGTGCTGTCGCGCGACCTGCGCTACGTCGAGGCCGATCCGGCCGGCATGGTCTCGCAGATGGTGTCCTACGGCATGCCCGAGGAGGAGGCGCAGGCAGTCATCGAGCTGTTCCGCTCCACCCTGGAGCCGTACAACTCCGAGCCGACAAACGATGTCGCAGCAGTCACCGGCCGCCCGGCGCGCAGCTTCACCGACTGGGCCAAGGCCCATCGCGCCGAGTTCCCCACCCCGGACGCCGTCCAGGACGCCGCAACCGGCGGGGAGTCACGATGAGCACGCCCGGGCCCCGCGTCGACACCCACGAGATGGTGCTGATCCACCGCGTCCTGCGGCGCGAGTTCGGGCTGCTGCCCCGACTGTTCCGCTCCGCGGCCGATGACCGGGCCCGATCCAAAGTCATCGGCGCGCATGCCCACGAGATGTTGGACTTCCTGCACACGCACCACACCGGCGAGGACGAACTGCTCTTTCCCTTGCTGCGTGAGCGAGCCGCGCTCGACCCGGAGCTGATGGACCGGATGGATACGCAACACATGCAGGTCGACGAGGCTGTCAGGGCTCTGGAGGCGGAACTGCCGGGGTGGACGGCGAGCGCTGACGCCGCCGCCGGCGAGCGGATGGCGACCCGCGTCGAAGCCACGATGCCGACACTGATCGCCCACCTGGCCGAGGAGGAGGAGAAGCTGCTCCCGATCGTCTCCGTCACGGTCACGCAAAGCGAATGGGACGCGCTCGCCAAGCACGGCATGAGCGCGATCCCGCTCACCCGGCGGCTGGTCATCCTCGGCCACATCACCGAGGAGGCCAGTGACGCCGAACGGCAGAAGTTCATGCAAGTCGTTCCGGCCCCGGCTCGTCTGGCCTACAAGCTGATCGGCCACCGTCAGTTCACCCACGAGACCACCGCGATCCGCGGCTGACCGACCCGCGCCAGCGACCCGACACCACACCCACAGAAGAGCATCGGCCCCCTGCGACCTGCGTCCCGCACTCCGTGCCACGGCATAGCGCGCGAGACGCAGGTCCTCCACCACTTCCCACACCGCCCAGCTCGCGCTTAGACCAGAAGAGAAGAGATCTGACATGACCGACGGCAAGCGCGTGCAGACGTTCGTCCTGATTCCCGGCGCATGGCTGGGAGGCTGGAGTTGGCAGCCGGTGGCCCGGGCGCTGGTCGAGCGCGGTCATCGGGCTCTGGCGCTGACCCTGCCCGGGCTGTCGTATGACGGTTCGCCGGCAGGGCTCGAACTTGCCGACGCTGTGGACTACGTGGTCGGTGAGGTCGAGCGCCGCGACCTGTCCGATGTGGTCCTGGTCTGCCACAGCTGGGGCGGATACCCGGCCACCGGGGCCGCCCACCGGCTGGTGGGCCGCGTCGCGAAGGTGATCTACTTCAGCGCGGTGGTTCCCGAGCGGGGCATGTCAATGCTCGACGAGAACGAGCACTACGGCGAGATGATCCGGCAGGCCATCAAGGCCACCCCCGATGCCACCGTCCCACTCGACCTCGACGCGGTTCGAAATGTGCTCATGCCGGGAGACCCCGCGCCGCTCCAGGAACTCGTGAGCCGGCTGCTGCTGCCGCAGCCGGGCGGCTATATGACCGGCAGCCTCGACCTGCCGCCGGTCACGGAGATCGGAGTGGACGCGGCGTACGTCCTGTGCGCCGACGACAGCGCCTTGGCCCGGCCCGGCACCGAGTTCGCGGCGCGGCTCGGCGTCGACCCGCTGGTGCTGCCGGGCACTCACATGACCATGCTGACCAGGCCGGACACGGTGGCTGAGGCGCTGCTCTCGGCATGAAGGCGCCGAGGACTGACCGGTGTGGCTCGTCTGGCACCGTGCTCTGACACCGTGCATTGTGGCAATGGCCCATCCACGCCGGAGCATCGTCAGGATCATTGATGAAAGAGTCACATCAAGCGTAGGGGTCGGTGATCTCGCGGAGTTGATCGAGAATCTCGTGCAGCAACGTGAAGTTGCGGGTGCCGAGGTAGGTCTTCCACTCCGCGTAGATCTCATCGAGCGTGTCCATGGCCACCTTGACCGCGCGCCGGCCGCGTTCCTCGATCACGATCAGCCGGGCACGGCCGTCCGTGGGGTCGGGGGTCCTGCGGACGTAGCCGAGGTGTTCGAGCTGGTCGACCATCACGCTGGCGCTTTGCTTGGTCATTTGCGCCTGGTCGGCGAGGTCTTTCAGGCGCGAGCCGTCCGGGGCGACGCGCTGGAAGACTCGGCACTGGGCGAGCGTCCAGTCGTCGAACCCGGCATCCTGCAGGGCCCGGAAGAGCCGGTCCTCGGTGTACCGGTACGGGATGAACAACGACACCCCTAGATCAACCCGCTGTCCGTCGTCCATACCGCCCTCGGCTCCGTCGCTCGCCTAGTCCCACCAGCCTCACACCTTATGGCAACGCCGCCGTCAGCCTCTGGGCCGGCCGAACTAGTCAGGCATCGTTACTACTGCCAGTATACGGCAGCGCCGACGACGTTCAACGACGTTGACGCTTGCGGTAATCACGTACCAGGCGGGTGATGTAGAAGGGAAGGCCGATGATGGCGCCGATGATGAGGACCCACTCCGCGTAGAAGGCGGGCCCGGGGTGGAAGCCGGTGACCTTGGCGGCGGTCAGGACGGCGGTGAGTGGCTGATGCGGCATCTGCTGGTCCTTGAGTCTTGATGAGCTGGGGTCAGATGGCGTGGACGTCGGGGGTCGAAGGCTCTGATCGCTCTGATCGCTCTGATCGCTGGGTTCGCTGGGACCGCTCCGAGACGGTGCTGTCGATGGCGTGCATCAGGGCGATGTAACCGTCCTCGACCGTGGCGCTGACGCTCTCCGCGTCGGGGGTCGGGGCGCTGGAACTGACGACCCGGTAGACGGTGCCGCTGATGCCGGGGCTGATGGTGACGGTGGGCAGATCGGGCGGCGGGGTGGTGGCCGGCTGCGTCAGCTGCCACACCATGCCCTCGGCCCTGGCGGCGAGCTCGCCGATGGCACCCTCGAACGCGATGCCGCCGTGCTCGATCACCACGACGTTCGGGCAGGTCTGCACGATGTCGTCGACGATGTGCGTGGAGAGCAGCACGGTGCGATCGCCGGACAGGGTGGCGAGCAGACTGCGGAACCGCAGCCGCTCCTCGGGGTCCAGGCCCACGGTGGGCTCGTCGACGATCAGCAGCCGGGGGTCGTTCAGGATGGCCTGGGCGATGCCGACGCGGCGCTTCATGCCGCCGGAGTAGGTCTTCAGCTTCCGGCGCGCGACATCGTCGAGCGCGACGAGTCTGAGGACCTCGTGGACGCGGTCGCGGCGGGCGCGCTTGTCGGTGATGCCCTTGAGCAGGGCCATGTAGTCGAGGAACTGGCGCGCCGTCAGATCCGGATACAGCCCGAGCTCCTGGGGGAGGTAGCCGGTGGCGGCCTTGACCTCTCGGCGTTGAGCGCGTGACGTCAGGTCGGTGCCGTCCACGCTGACCGTCCCCGAGGCCGGCTGCAACACCCCGGTCAGGACCCGCATGAAGGTGGTCTTGCCGGCGCCGTTGGGGCCGAGCAGACCGACCATGCCGGTGGGCAGGCGGAGGTTGACGCCGTCGAGAGCGCGGACCTGCCCGCGCCGGAAGGTGACGGTCAGGCCGGTGATGGTCACGTTGGGCGCGGTCATGACGGGCTCCTCCGGTTGAGCACGTAGTGGGCGGTCGCGAGGGCGGCGAGCGCCGTGAGGAGCAGGAAGGCGATGCTGATGACGGCGTCGGCACTGGTCGCGTTCCATCCCCGCTCGCGGGCGTCGAACATGAAGCCGTGGAACCAGGCGCCGATCGGGTATTCGCCGATGGCTTCGAAGGGCGTGCCGGCGGGGGTGGGGATTCCGTAGTCCGGGCCGACCATGTTTCCCCAGACCCAGTAGCCGAACAGGCCCAGCCGGAACAGCACGGGCCCGGTCAGGAACGGGACGGTGAGCGAGAAGGCCGTCACGAAGATCAGTCCGGGCAGGAAGACGGTGGCGAAGACCTCGATGCCGACCGGGATCACTCCGGCCCCGTGCTTGGTGGACAGGTAGCCGAGCAGGGCCGCCCAGCACAGGGCGAACGGCGTGATGGTCGCCGCGCCGGCGCCGATGGCCTTGCCCCACAGGCGTGGGCCGATGCCGGTGGGCGTGGAGGCCAGGAGGTCGTTCAGCTCCAGCCGGGCCTCCCGTCGGACGCGGTCGGCGAGGACGGCGCCGACGCCGATCGGGCCCAGCTCCATGAAGTTGCCTGCCCAGTCCGAGACCAGCGCGGCGTGATCCGTGACGCTGCCGATGTTCACCGGCAGGGGCGCGGCGCAGCGCAGGGCGATCAGCCCGATCACGACCACCCAGACGGCCGGGCGGCGCACCTGCATCAGGTACTCGTAGCGGGCGGCCGCGCGGGTCTTCGCCCACCAGCCCTGAGCCGCCGTCGGCGCGGTGGTCCGCTCAAGGACGGCGGTCATGCGGCATCCCTGCCCAGGAACCGTTCGGGACGCCTCAGCAGCACCCCGGACACGACGACGGCGGCGACACCGACCGCGGGCAGGGCGATCCGGTTGACGTTCCACTCGTGCGCCGGGACCCGGTCGGCGACGCCCATGAACATGGACTGCGCCCGCAGCACCGAGTTGGTCCGAATGACGCGATCCATGAGGATCTGGGCCAGCCACACGCCGCCGACCAAGCCGCTGGCGGCGGCCGAGCTGCGCAGCGCGACCGCGATGAGCATCGCCAGCGCGACCAGCCAGATCATCGGCGGGGCCCACACCAGGACGTAACCGCCGGTCCCCTGCCCCTCGGGCCACGCGCCCATGGCGTGGAACGCGACCGCGTCCAGCAGCGTGGCCACTGCCGCCGCAGCCGCCACCAGACCGGCTCGCAGGAACAGCACCCTGCGATAGACCGTGGCGGTCATGACCAGCTCGGCACCGGGATCACGCCCCACGACCGACGAGGCCGCGATGGCGGCGCCGAGCGGAGCAAAACCCGCCAGCACCACACCGGCGGCCTTGTCCAGATTGTGAGTGCCGGCCCCGGTCGCGTACAGAGTGGTCACCAGGACCGCCCCGGCCAGCGGTGCCGCCAGCGCCGTGACCGGCGCGGCGATGCCGGTGACCCGCAGCTCCAGGTGGAGGCGGGCCCAGGTGGACTCGTTCATGTCCACCTGCTGACTAGCTCAGGCACCGCGCTGGCGCAGGATGCGTCAATGTCTCGTTGCATGCCCTCAAGCCTGCTCACGCTGACCGGTGCTCGTACCGGCCGAAAGTACTGATCTGGCGGATCGGAGCAGTCCTTTCGGCCGGAGTAGCGGCCGCGACCGGCGACCCGTCAGGTCACAGGCCCATGGCCGCGATCTCGGCGAGCACCTCGTCGTAGTACTCGGCCGGCGCGGCCAGGATGCCGCGGAGGTACACCGGCATCGCGTCGTCGTCCGGGTCATCGTCTTCGTCGATGTCGCCGTCGATGTCGCCGTCGAACGGGATGTCGTCGCGGGGATTCCAGTTGAGGCCGAGTGAGAGTCCCGGGACAAGCGGGTGGGACTTCTCCCGGTAGTCGACCGGGTAGCCCGCCGCCTCGATCTGCCCCATCAGCTCGCGGGCCGGAGTCCGGAACACGTCGATGCCGCGCCACGTCACCGTCACGTCCGCGTCGTCCTCGTACGGGCGCGCGATGTCCAGCGAGGTCAGGGTCTTGCCGTCCTCCGAGGAGAACAGGATGTCGAACTGCGGGAGCCGCGTGTAGACCTGCATGAAGCTCCACTTCCTCGGCAGGCCCTCGTTGCTGACCCTGATCTCGCCGAGGGCCGCGGCCGCTTCCTTGATCTCGTCGACGGGCATGCCGAAGCGGAAGCCAGTGATGCCGTTCGGCGGATCCAGTTCGATGTGCATGGGCGTCACTTTAGGAGGCACGTCCTGATCGTCGATCGGCATGCGGATCCTGCTGATGTCCACCGACCTCGGTCGAGCTGTCCATCGTGAAACTCAATCCGCAGCCTCGCCACCCACATTCCCAATGATCCGCGGCAACT
This sequence comes from Catenulispora pinisilvae, assembly GCF_015356865.1. Classification (GTDB taxonomy): domain Bacteria; phylum Actinomycetota; class Actinomycetes; order Streptomycetales; family Catenulisporaceae; genus Catenulispora; species Catenulispora pinisilvae. The sequence goes on along the minus strand of NZ_JAAFZA010000098.1, from coordinate 27,107 downwards.
CCCCCCGCGACGACACCCCGAGTCGGCGATACACCCGTCCCAAATGTGCCTCGACTGTTCGGGGGCTGAGAAACAGCCGCTGCGCTATCTCGCGCGACCGTAGTCCCGCGGCGGCGAGCTCCGCGATCTCGCGCTCGCGCTCGCTCAGCATGCCGAGCAGGGCGTCGGCGTCGGAGCGGGGCGGCTGCTTGGTGTCGGTGCGGCCGGTTTGCAGTTCGGCACGGGCGCGGGCTGTGTCCTCGCGGACCCAGAGGGCGCCGAGGGCGTCGGCGGCGGCCGCGGCGGCGTCCAGCCAGACCAGGGCGGCGTCGTGGCCTTGGGCCGCGTCGGCGGCGGCGGCGCCCATGGCCTGGGTCCAGGCTCGTTGGATCGGGGCTCCGGCTCGGTCGAAGCGGTCGGCGGCCCGTTCGAAGAGGTCGACGGCGAGGTCGGGGTGGCCGTCGGCGAGGTGGAGGGCGGCTCGGGCGCGGATGGCGCTGGCGGTCTGGCCGGTCAGGGACAGGCGTGCGGCGGCGGCTTCGGCTTGCTCGGTCCAGCCGCGGGCGGCTGGGAGGTCGCCGCAGCGCAGGGCCGCCAGCGCCATCACGCCCTTGAGCGAGGGTTCCAGGGCGGGTTGGGCCGCCGCGACGTCCTCGACGTCGGCCCGTTCCAGCATCGTGCGCAAGGCGCCCTCGGGGTCGCCGCCGAGGAGTTGCACCTGCGCGGCCAGACCGAGTGCGCTCAGGGCCCACCAGCTGTGGTCTGATTCGACGTCGGCGATCGCGGACTCGGCCAGCGCCAGGATCTCCGGGAGGTCGTGCTGGCCGCGGGTCCAGATCGTCGCCGATGCTCGGATCGCCTTGGCCAGGCCGGCGCCTTCCTGGGAACCGATGGCGGTGGCCAGTTTCTCGGCCTGGACGGCCCACTGCGTGGCCGTCTCCAGGCGGCCGGTGAACAGCTCGACGGCGGCGAGTCCGAGCAGTCCGTGCAGGACCACGTGTAGCTGGGCGCCGCCGCTGGCGACCTTCAGCCCACGCTGCAAATGCCGCGCGGCGTCGTCGAATCGCTCAAGGTAGAGCTCGCCGGTGCCCAGCGTCACGAACATCTCAGGGGACTGACCCGCCTGGGGATCGGCCAGCGCGTCCACCGCGGCGGCGCACTGCTGCATCCCCCGCAGGGCGACGGCGACGTCCCCGACATAAGCATCCTGACACACCTCCAGGCAGCGGATCGCGATCTCCGTCGGGTGCACCGGGCGGGCGGAGGTGTCCACCGCGTTGCGGATCACCTCGCGGGCCTGGATGTGGTCCCCGCGCAGCGACTGGACCAGCGCGTACTCGTAGACCATCATCACGGCCTCCAGCGGGAGCGAGCCGCCCTCCTCCCGGGCCGGCAGGAGGCTGAGCGCCGTGGCGGCGATGGCCTCGGCCTCGGAGTACCGGCACAGCAGGCGCTCGACGTCCGCCGCCGCCCCGTACGCCCGCAGCGCTATCTGCCACGGCAGTTCCGAGACGTGGCCCAGCACCTCGTGAACCAGGGTCCTGGCTTCGTCCAACCGGCCCACGGCGATCAGCGCCCGGGCTCGCAGGATCTCCACCTCGGCGCGCGCGTGGCCGCCGTGGGGGATGTAGTCCAGAGCCAGCCCCGACCAGTGCGCCGCGGCGGCCGGGTCCCGGGCCACCACCTCGGCGGCGGCCCGGGCCAGGATCGGCGCGGCGGTGCCGGAGTCGGTGCCCAGCAGGTGTTCGGCGTGCCGTGCCAACACCGCGGCGGCGGTCTGCCGGCTGGCGAGCAGGTCCAGCGCGCGCCGATGCCCCACCGACTGTTCGGACAAGCTGGCGTGTTCGTGGACGACGTGCCCCAGCACCGGATCGCGGAACGCGAACTCGCTGTGCCCGCGCTGCCGCACCAGATCGGCTTGCGACAGCTCGCCGAGCGCGGCCAGGACCCGGTCGGCCGGGAGGTCGCAGACTTCGGTGACGTCCTCGGGCCGGAACGGGTCGCCCAGAATGGCCGCACCGCGCAGGACCGCGCCGGCATCGGCCGAGAGGAGGTCCAGTTCGGAGGTCAGCGCCGCCGCCTCGCGCACCAGCCCGCCGGGGTCGCCGCCGGCCCGGAACGGCCACAGCACCGGGTCCCAGCCGGCCGCCAGCAGGATCCTGAGATTGCGGGGGCTGCCGCCCGCCGCGTCGCCCAGCCTGCGGTCGTGGGTCTCGTCCTGCTCCAGGGCGCCGTTCGCGGTCAGGGCGCCGTTCGCGGCCAAGGCGCCGGACCAGCGGCCGATCAGCTCGCACATCGCGTCCGGGGTCAGCGGCGGCACGACGACCCGGGTCACGGTGCCGATGCGGACGCCGTCGTCCAACGCGTCCAGCAACGCCGGGTTCGTCTGCCGGGGGCGGTGCGACAGGGCCAGCAGGAACGGTCCCGGCACCGGGTTGCGGACCAGCCGCACGGCGATCTCGACCGACCTGGGATCGCACCACTGCACGTCGTCGAGTAACACCGCGCCGCCGGCTCCGTCGGCCCAAGTGGTCGCCAGGGCCCGGGCCGACTGCGGGTCCAACGCACCCGTGCCGCCTAATCTGGCCAGGTCTGGGTGTTCCTCCCAGGCGCTGCGGAGAATCTGGCCGGGAACGGCATCGGCGCGGACCGCGTCACCGCGGATCGCGTGGCCCCGGGCCAGCCGGGCCCCGGATCCGGCGACCATCCCGGCGAGGACGGCCAGCAGGCTGGTCTTCCCCAGGCCGGGATCGCCGACGATCTCCAGGATGGCCCCACGCCCCGAGCGCAGCAGACTGACGACCTGCTCCAGACGCGCGACTTCCGCGTCCCGTTCCACCAGAGGCCCGTCGAAACGCGAGGGACTGATGAGTGGCATCGACACAAAGTATGACTCTCCAATTCCGAGAGCCGGTATTCCAGTCCAACAGCAGATTGAGGGGACGCAACGGGCAAGTGCCGCACGAACCCGGCACAAGCCCGGCAAACCGCCGGCCCGAACCCGGCAAACCCCGGCCCGAACTCGGCCCGAACTCGGCGCGAACCCGCCCCCGCAATATCGATCTCGCTATTTCGATCTTGCTTGGATCTTACGCCGATCAGACGGCGACCGGCGATGCTCGAAGCCACGCGGGCATCGGGACTCCGCTGGCACCAGTACCGCACGGTCCTCCAATGACAGATCGGCACGGCGGCCCAACGGTCGCAGTGCCCGTACTCGCACGGGGAGTTGGCTATGCAGTTCAGGCTTCTTGGTCCACTTGAGGTCACCGACGCCGGCGGCCGCTGGCAACCGGTCACCGGTCCACGCCAGCGGGTGCTGCTGGCCACGCTGCTTCTGAACCCCAACCGCCCGATCTCGGTGGACGAACTCGCCGAGACGGTCTGGGACGGGGTGCCGCCGAAGGGCTACGCGCAGACCTTGCGCAGCCACGTGATGCGGCTGCGTCGCAGCCTCCAGACGTCGGACCCGTTGCGGCTCCAGGCCCGGGCGCCCGGCTACGCGCTGGAGGTCGCAGACCACGAACTCGACGTGCACCGCTTCGAGACCCTGTGCCGGGACGCGGCCGAGCAGCGGCGCGCCGGGGTCTGGATGGCCGTGGCCGACACGGCCGAGCGGGCTTTGAGTCTGTGGCGCGCGCAGCCGCTTCTGGACGTGCCGTCCCAACTGCTGTCCAGGACCGTGGTGCCGCGCTTGGAACAGCTGCGGCTCCAGGTGCTGGAGTCCCGGCTGGACGCGGAACTCCGCCTGGGCCGCCATCACTCGGTGGTGCCACAGCTCCAGACCCTCGTGGCGGTTCACCCGTTGCACGAACGCTTCCACGCCCAGCTGATGCTGTCCCTGTCCCGCACCGGCCGTCGCGTCGAGGCGCTGGCCGTCTACCGATCGGCGCGGCGGCTGCTCATCGACGAGCTCGGCGTCGAGCCGGGGCCGGAGCTGGCGCGGGTGCACCAGTCCATCCTGTCCGGCGACGACCTGGTCTTCGAGCGCGCGGCCTGACCGGGCTGCCACAACCGTCGCACAGAGGTGCCACGCCCGTCCGCCATGGTCTTCGTCGAAGACAACTGCGGCATCCACAACGGCGGCATCGTGATCGCGGCCACCGCGGGCGTCACAGACAGCGCACTTCGAGAAGGGAACAAGCCATGACGAACCTCTCGCTCCGGCGCCGCGTCGCCGCGACCGTCGTCGGCATCCTCGCCGTCGGTGGCACCACGCTGATGGTCAGCGAGCCGGCCCACGCCGCGATGTCGACCGCGTGCCAGTTCACCCCGGACCAGCCGCAGATCTACGTCGGCAGCCAGGGCACCGCGGTGAAGCAGGCGCAGTGCGAGCTCAACTTCGCGTACGCGTTGGGCCACTCCACCAACTACGGCAACGGCTCGTACAACGGCGTGACCGTCGATGGTGACTTCGGCTCCAACACCGAGGCCGCGACCAAGAACTTCCAGATCCACTGCATGGGCGCCACCAACCCCAACGGCATCATCGGCCCGAACACCTGGAGCGCGCTCAACTACTGGGTCCTGCAGCCGCACTACTGCTGAGCTCTATGCACCTCTACACACAACTGCTGAGCTCTGTGAACAGGCGGCGCCCCGTCCTCATCACCGGGGCGCCGCCAAGCCATGACCCACCACCGATCCCCCACAGAAAGGAAGTGCCCATGTCGCTCAAGAAGCGCTCCGCGATCCTCGTCGCGGCCGGCGCGGTGGCGCTGATCGCCGTGGCGCCCGGCGCCGCGAACGCCGCGCCGCGACACGCCGCCGCGACGACCGCCACCGCGGTCTCCTCGGCCGCCGTCACGCCGAACTCCTCGATCAACGGCAGCATCTCGGCCTCCGAGATCCTGTCCCGCGCCGCGTCGTGGAACGGCACGCCGTACAGCACCACCACCTACAAAGACGGCCCCGGCAACGACATCGCCTACCGCACCGACTGCTCCGGCTACGTCTCCATGGCCTTCCACCTCTCCAGCAGCCTGACCACCGTCTCGCTGCCCTCGGTGGTGCACTCGATCAGCAAGGCCGACCTCCAGCCCGGTGACATCCTCGGCGTGCTCGGGCCGAACACCGGCGGCAACGCCGGCCACGTGCTGATCTTCGACGGCTGGGCGGACAGCGCCCACGACTCGTACAACGCCTGGGAGAACTCCGGCGACCAGGGCGTGCACCACGGCACCATCCCCTACCCGTACTGGCCCAACACCAGCGGCCCGGCGGCGTCGCTGTACCAGCCGTACCGCTACAACAACGAGTCCGGCACCTCCGGCGGCGGCATCCCGCCGTGGCCGAACCTCGTCGAGGGCAACTCCGGCACCGACGTGGAAGCCGCGCAGTACCTGCTCGACGACCACGGCGCGTCGATCAGCACCGACGGCCAGTTCGGCGCCAACACCGTGGCCGCGGTCAAGTCCTACCAGTCCGCACACGGCCTGGGCGTGGACGGCCAGATCGGCCCGCAGACCTGGAGCTCGCTGATGGTCCAGATCCAGTCCGGATCCACTGGCGACGCGGTCAAGGCCGCGCAGCTGGAACTGAACAAGTACGGCTACGGCGTGGCGGTCGACGGCTCCTTCGGCCCCGGCACCAACAGCGCCGCCGTCGCGTTCCAATCAGCGCACGGACTGCAAAACAACGGGCAGATCGGCCCGCAGACCTGGGAGACGCTGGTCGGCGACTGAGCACCTGCCGGTACCACTTCCAGATGGCGACCGCGGCCTAGCCGCGGTCGCCGCTCTTCTTGTGTATCAGCTCTCTGGCAGGCGCTGATGACAGCACAGCTGGTGGCCGGGCAAGTAGCCTGCCACCGACGTATCAGGCCACTGCGGAACTCAGGCTGCGGATTCAAACCGCGGATGCAAGCTGCGGACTCAGGCTGCGGATTCAAACCGCGGGTTCAGGCTGCGGAAGCGAGATCAGCGTGAGTGAGGTCGGCGTGCTGCCGACCGGAGATCAGCGTCAGCCGCTCCAGCCGGGCCCGGGTCTGGTCGTCCTCGGGCACGTAGGTGACCAGGCGCGCCCCGGCCTGCGGAGCCAGCCACAGGCTGGTGTTCAGCAGCTTGAGATACCCGACGTGCGGGTTGTCGATGTGCTTGGTGCTGTCGGAGACCGCGACCACTTCGTGCCGGTCCCACAGGTCGCGGAACTCCGGCAGTTCCATCAGCCGGTCGTGCAGGCTCCGCCACGCGGGCTCGGCCAGGTGCTCGGCGATCGCCGCGCGGAACTTGGCGACCATGACCCGGATCGAGTCCTCCAGGTCGCCGGTCGCGGCCCGCCACTGGTCGTTGGTGAAGGCCAGCCACATGCAGTTGCGGTCCTCGCGCGGCAGGCTGTCCATTTCGCACATGAGCCGGCTGAAGGCGCGGTTGTAGGCGAGGATGTCGTAGCGGCCGTTCTGGAGGCAGGCCGGGAAGGGTTCGAGGTGGTCCAGCATCGCCTGGAGCGCCGGGGTGGCGGTCGGGCTGAGTTCGCCCGGCGCCGGGTCCACGGCCCCGCCGAGGGCGAACAGGTGCGCCCGCTCGCTCGGGTCCATCAGCAGTGCCCGCGCCAGCGCGTCCAGCACCTGGGCGGAGACCTGGATGTCGCGGGCCTGTTCCAGCCACGTGTACCAAGTCACCCCGACCGCGGCCAGCTGCGCGACCTCCTCGCGGCGCAGTCCCGGGGTGCGTCGGCGCCGGCCGTGGGGCAGTCCGACCTGCTCGGGAGTGATCCGTTCGCGGCGGCTGCGCAGGAATTCGGCGAGCTCGCGGCGGCGGATGTCGGGGACTGCGGTGTGCTCCGGGCTGATCGTCACGGTACTAGTGTGCGCCTTGGTTTGTCCCGTTACCAGGTAGGAGTTCTACCAGGATAAAGACACTCTGGAACCAGGCTACGGAGCAGCCGATGCTCGGTGACATGAGTAGCACCACCAGAGCCTTCCGCACCTCACCAGCCGCAGCACCACTCGCTGCCCCGGCTGCCTCACCCGCCTCCGCCTCCGCGGCCTCTACCGCCCCTGTCGCCCCCTCCGGCTCCGACCAGGCCTCGGGACTGGGTCCGCTCGGCCTGTTCACGATCCTGCTCGGCGCGGCCCTGCCGCTGATCGACTTCTTCATCGTCAACGTCGCGCTGACGACCATCAGCAAGGACCTGCACGCCGGACCGGCACTGCTCGAACTGGTAGTAGCCGGCTACGGCCTGGCCTACGCGGTCCTGCTCGTCCTCGGCGGGCGGCTGGGCGACGCCTTCGGCCGCCGCCGGCTCTTCCTCACCGGGCTGGCCGGCTTCGGAATCACCTCGCTGGCCTGCGGCCTGGCCCCCACCGCGTGGGTGCTGGTGGTCGCCCGGGTGGCACAGGGCGCGGCGGCCGCGATGCTGATGCCGCAGGTGTTGGGGACGATCCACGCCTCGACCGACGGACACCGGCGGACTCGGGCGGTGGGCCTATACGGCGCCACGCAGGGCCTGTCCATGGTGGTCGGCCAGATCCTCGGCGGCGTGCTCGTCGCGGCGAACCTGTGGCACACCGGCTGGCGCGCGATCTTCCTGGTGAACGTGCCGATCGCGGCCGCCGTGCTGCTGCTCGCGCCGCGCGCGGTGCCGGCCACGCGTTCCCCGCGACCGGAACCGATCGACGTCCCCGGCACCGTCCTGCTCACCGCCACGCTCGCGGCGCTGCTGCTGCCGCTCACCGAGGGCCGGGCGGCGGGCTGGCCGGTGTGGACGTGGGTGTCGCTGGCCGCGACTCCGTTCCTGGCGTTCGCTTTCCAGCGGGTCGAGGCGCGCGCCGACCGGCTGGGCCGTACTCCGCTCGTCCCGCCGAGCCTGCTCCGCCTGCCGTCGCTGCGGCGCGGTCTGGCGCTGCTGCCGCCGTTCGGGATCGGGTTCGGCGGGCTGATGTTCGTGCTCGCGATCGTTCTGCAGCAAGGGCTTCGGATGACGTCGGTAGTAGCGGGACTGGCTTTGGTGCCGTTGGCGGTGGCCGTGTTCCTCGCCTCGTTCGCCGGTCCTTGGCTGGTCGCGCGGCACGGCGCGGGGCGGGTGGTGATGCTCGGCTCGCTGCTGCAACTCCTCGGCGCAGTGGTGCTGCTCCTGACGTTCTGGGGCGGCTGGCCGCATCTGGACACCTGGGCGCTGGCGCCGTCGTTCGCGATCGTCGGGTTCGGGCAGGGACTGTTGCTGCCGATGCTGTTCCGCGTCGTGTTGTCGGATGTGCCGCACGAGCACGCGGGGGTCGGGAGCGGCGTGATGACCACGACACAGCAGGCCTCGCTGGCGCTCGGGGTGGCGACGATCGGGTCGCTGTTCCTGGCCGTGATGGGTTCGTGGGGCATGCGGGACGCGGTGCTGGCGGCGCTGCTGGCCTGGGTCGGCATGGTGGTGCTGACCGGGGCGCTGAGCCTGCGGCTGCCGCGCGGGATCTCTTAAAACAACGACACCTTCATCCGACACCTTCAAGCGACACCCTTAGTAGGAGAAACAATGACTACCGTGAACGGCTCCAAGAACGGCTCGAAGAACGGCTCCAAGGTGAACCACGAAGTCCGGCGATCGGACCACACGACGATCCGCTACACCGCCAGCGGCCCGGTCAGCGGCCCGACCCTCGCGCTCATCCACGGCTGGGGCTGCCACCGCGGCGATTTCGACGCGATCATCGACCACCTGCCCGCCGACTTCCGGGTCCTCGCGATCGACCTCGCCGAGCACGGCGAATCCCGCTCCACGCGCGACGTCTGGACCATCGAGGAGTTCGCCCACGATGTGGCGGCCGTCCTGGAAGCCGAGTCGGTGGCCGGTTGTGTCGTCGCCGGGCACTCCATGGGCGGCGCGGTCGCCGTGGAAGTGGCGCGGCTGCTGCCCGACATCGTCACGCACGTGATAGCCCTCGACGCGCTGCACTACCTGTCCCTGTTCCCCACCCAGAGCGCGGAACAGACCGCCGCGATGGTGCACCTCTTCCGCGATGACTTCGCCGGGGGCGTACGCGGCCTGGTCGAGGGCGGCTCCCCGGCCGGGACCGACCCCGCGCTCCGGGAGGCGTACTTCCAGAAGATGGTCGCGGTGCGCCAGCCCGCGGGTCTGCACTCCATCGAGGGCCTCGTCCACTGGGACATGGACGCCGCACTGCGCGAGACGAAGCAGCCGATCACCGTGTTCGCGATCCGCGACCTGGTCTCGCCCGAAGCGCTGAACCGGTATGGCGACCGGTTCGACATCGTGCTCGTGGAGTTGGGCAGCCACCACTTCCCGGCCGAGGCGCCGGAGGAGACGGCGAAGCTTCTCGCCGCGGTGGTGTCACCTTCGTCACCTAAGTGACAGCTGGGTGACGGCAACCGTCAGACCCCCGCGCTACGGTCGAGATCATGGCAGAGCGCATGGGCGGAGCCCCGGACCCGCAGACCTCGTCGACGATCGCCGGTGACGACTGGTACGCGCGCCAGGTCACCGGCGAGACGTTCGAGCGCGTCGCGTTCCTCGACGTCGACTTCACCGAGATGGCGACCGAGGGCGCGACGTTCACCGAATGCACCTTCCGCGGCTGCCGGTTCAACGCCTCGGTCCACACCGGCTCGGCGTTCGTGAACTGCACCTTCCGGCGCACCTCGCTGTTCGACGCGACGTTCACCCGCGCCAAGCTGACCGGGACGATGTTCGACCGCTGCACCTTCGGCGCGCTCAAGGTCGAGGGCGGCGACTGGTCGTTCACCGGCCTGCCCGGCGCCGATCTGCGCGGCTCGGTGTTCCGCGGCGTCCGGATGCGTGAGGCCGACCTGACCGGCGCCAAGTGTCAGGGGGCTCAGTTCCGCGACACGGATCTGTCCGGGGCGTCGGTGTACGGGTCCTCGTTCGAGACCGGCGACCTGCGCGGCAGCGACCTCTCGGCGTTCGACCCGACCGAGGTGAAGCTGCGCGACGCGGTCATCAGTTTCGATCAGGCCGTGGTGTTGGCGATGGCACTCGGGTTGGACGTGCGCGCCGAATAGGCCGAGTAGCCGGCGCGGCACCGGTACTGGCACCCGCACCCGTACCGGGGACCGGGGACCGGTCAGCCCGCGGCGAGCAGTTCCAACGTGTCGACCACCCGGTGGGAGAAACCCCACTCGTTGTCGTACCAGGCGACCACCTTGACGTGCCGCCCCTCGACCCGGGTCAGCGCCGAGTCGAAGATCGCCGAGGCCGGGTTGCCGACGATGTCGGAGGACACCAGCGGGTCCTCGGTGTACTCGAGGATGCCGGCGAGGAAGCCCTGGGCGGCGGTGCGGTAGGCGGTGAGGACGTCGTCGCGGGTCACGTCGCGGCTGACGGTGGTGTTGAGTTCGACCAGCGAGCCGACCGGGACCGGGACCCGGATCGAGTCGCCGGAGAGCTTGCCGTGCAGGTTGGGCAGGACCAGGCCGATCGCCTTGGCGGCGCCGGTGGTGGTGGGCGTGATGTTGACGGCGGCGGCGCGGGCCCGGCGGGGATCGCGGTGCGGGCCGTCCTGGAGGTTCTGCTCCTGCGTGTAGGCGTGGATGGTGGTCATGAAGCCGTGCTCGATGCCGGCCAGGCCGTCGAGCACCGCGGCCAGCGGGGCCAGCGCGTTGGTGGTGCACGAGGCGTTCGAGACGATCGTGTGCGCGGCCGGGTCGTAGGCCTCGGAGTTGACGCCGTACGCGAGCGTGACGTCGGCGCCGTCGGACGGCGCGCTGACGAGCACCTTCCTCGCCCCGGCGGTCAGGTGCTCGCCGGCGGCCTTGGCCGCCGTGAACCGGCCGGTCGCCTCCAGCACGATGTCGACCCCGAGATCCGCCCAGGGCAGCTGCCCCGGCTCCCGCTCGGCGAGCACCGTGATCCGGCGGTTGTCGACGACGAGCGTGTTGCCGTCCACGCTCACCGGACGGCCGAGGCGGCCGGCGGTGGTGTCGTAGGCGAGCAGCCGGGCGAGGGCGGCCGGATCGGTGAGGTCGTTGACGGCGGCGACTTCCAAGTCGCTGCCCCGTTCCAGCAGGGCGCGCAGCACGTTGCGGCCGATGCGGCCGAATCCGTTGATGGCGATGCGGGTCATGGCGATTTCCTTTCGTCTTGCTCACGAGTCTCGCCTGCGCCGATCCGCCTCGGCAGTGGCGTGAGCGCCATGGTTCGAAAGGATCGCGCCAGCGGCCGGTGCGCCGGACAGCCGTCTACTCGCCGTCGACTACTCGCCGTCGTCTACTCGCCGACGTCTACTCGCCCCGGGTGAACGTGCGCCGGTACTCGCTCGGGGTGGTGCCGAGGATGCGCTGGAAGTGCGTCCGCAGGTTCGCACCGGTGCCGAGCCCGACGTCGTGTGCGATCTGCTCGATCCCGCGCTGCGACCGCTCCAGCAGTTCCCGCGCCAGGTCGATGCGGGCGCGCATGACCCACTGCATCGGCGTGTAGCCGGTGTCCTCGGCGAAGCGCCGCGAGAACGTGCGCGCTGAGACCGCCGCGTGCTCGGCGAGCGTTTCCAGACTGAGCGGTTCGGCGAGCCGGTGCAGTGCCCACTCGCGGGTGGCGGCGAACCGTTCGCCGAGCGGTTCGGGAACGCTGCGCGGCACGAACTGTGCCTGGCCGCCGCTGCGATAGGGGGCCGCCACCAGACGCCGGGCCGCGTGGTTCGACGCCGACACCCCGAGGTCGCCACGCAGGATGTGCAGACACAGGTCGATGCCCGAGGCGGCGCCGGCCGATGTCAGCACCCTGCCTTCGTCGACGAACAGCACGTTCTCGTCGAGCCGCACCCGCGGATACTTGCGCGCGAGGGCCCGCGTGTAGTGCCAGTGCGTCGTGGCACGCCGGTCATCGAGCAGGCCGGTGGCGGCGAGCGCGAAGGCACCGGTCGAGATCGCGGCCAGGCGCGCGCCCCGATCGTGCGCCGCGATCAGCGCCTGGACGACGGCCGGCGGCGGGTCGTCCCGGTCCGGGACCCGATAGCCGGGGATGAAGACGATGTCGGCCCAGGCCAGCGCCTCCAGCCCATGCGCGACGTGGTACGCCAGGCCGTCGCCGCCGGTCACCAGCCCGGGTGCGGCGCCGCACACCCGCACCTCGTAGGGCATGCTCGCGCGGGTGGTGAACACCTGCGCCGGGATGCCGACGTCCAGCGGCTTCGCGCCTTCCAGCACCAGGACCGCGATACGGCGCAGGCGGGCCGACTGCACGTGTTCGGGCGGCGCATGTTCGGGAGGCACATGTTCGGACGGCACGGGGATCGGGGCGCTGGCGTCGCCTGCCCGACCGGAGATCATGGCGAAATCCTAGTTCCCCGGGCCGAACGGGCAGCCTGGACGACGCCACGGCATCGGCTCGGCGCTGTTGGCGGAGTCGTTGCGGAGTCGTTGCGGCTGGCGCGCACGGCAGGGCACGCCAATCTCCAGGCTTTGGGCTATCGGCCGCTGGTGGACCGACTCAAGGTGGAGTTCGATGTCGGTTGAGGATTCGATGTTCGCTGAGGACTCGGTGTCGGCTGAGAACCGAGGAGCCGCCGCCGCAAGAAGGAGACTTCGGCGTCGACGGCTTCCTCATGCCCCTCTAGGAACGGCGCGTAGTGTCCGCCGGGCATCCGCACCAGCTCGGCGCCGGGGACGCGGCGGGCCACGGCGACGGCCGGCGCGGCGAGGGCGGTCTGGTCTTGGTCGCAGGCGAGGACCAGGAGGGGGCAGCGGATGCGGGAGGCGTCGCGGCCGGGGCGGTAGACGCCGATGGTGAGTGCGGAGCGGGCGGCGATCTCCTGGCGCCACTCGGGATAGACGTCGCCCGGGTTGAGGGCTCGGTTGCCGTCCAGGCTGTCGGGGGTGGTGAGCATCGCGACGGTGCCCGGCCGGCCGGCGAGCGAGATCAGCAGCGGGGGGCGGCCGACGAGTCCGCCGAGGGCGTCGAGGACGCCGCGGGCCGTCGTACGCAGCGCGGCGAGCGGCTTCTGGTGGCGGATCGCTGCGCGGGCCGCCACCGGACCGTCGCTGAGCGGGGTCTGGGCGATCGCCGCCGCGACGCCCGGGGTGCGGGCGGCGACGGTGAAGACGTGGCCGCCGGACAGGGAGAAGCCCCAGATCGCGATCCGGTGCGGGTCGACGCCGGGCAGGGTCGCGGCGAAGGCGATGGCCGACTGCCAGTCGGCGAGTTGTTCCTTCATCCGGATGATCTGGCGCGGCCGGCCGCCGCTCTCGCCGAGGCGGCGGTAGTCGAAGGCCAGGACGCTGAATCCCGCTTCGTTGAACCGCTTCGCGAACAGGTCGGTGCCGGGTTCCTTCGTCACCGCGCCGCCCGCGGCCATGATGACGCAGCCCCCGTTGGTGCCCGGGTAGTGCCATGCGACGAGTTCGGTGCCGTCGCTGGCGAATCGGACCTTCTCGCGACTGCCGGCAAAGAGATTGTCAATGCCTATATTAGACATGGGTCGTCGTCCCTTCTCGATCAGGGTTGGTTCGGGCAAGGTTGGTTCGGGTTGCCGGCCAGGTTGTCGGCCGGGTCCAGGAAGCGCCGGATCTCCGCGGCGAGCCGGATCGGCTGGTCCAGCGGGATGAGCGTGTAGGAGTCCTCGATCTCGACCAGGCGGGCGTCCGGAAGCAGTTCGGCGAGCCGAAGGCCGTGCTCCGGCGGCATCACCCGATCCCCTCGCGCCCACACGACCAGCGTCGGACGCTCGAACCGCGCCAGCTTCCCGGCGGCGTCGACGAGCAGGTTCGGATCGGCGGCCGCGGCACGCAGCACCCGCACCGTGTCGCGGCGGATCTCCGGCCGCGTCCAGATGGGCCGCAGCCACCGCTTCACGACCGCGTCGCCGCGCTTGGTCAGCCAGCCGAACGCCAGCGGCAGGCGGCGCACCGGCTTCAGCCGCATCTGCTGCATGAACATGCCGAACAGCGCCGGGGAGAGCTTGCCGGTGCGGAACAGCGTGCGGCCGGTCAGTCCGGGCGGGAAGTTGTCGAACGCGTCGCACGAGACCAGGACCACCCGAGCGACCCGCTCCGGCCGCGCGCCGTCGGCCATCAGCAGCTGGGCGAGCAGGCCGCCGGTGTCGTTGCCGACCAGGGTGACGTCCCGTAGATCGAGCACGTCCAGGAACTCGGCGACCAGGGCGGCCAGGGCGCGCGGCGACACGTCCGCGTCCGGTCGCAGCCCCTTGCGATGCGCGCCCAGCGGCAGGACCGGGACCACGCAGCGGTGGTGCGGGGCGAGTTCGTCGGCGACGGCGGCCCACAGCGTCTCGTCCATCAGCAGGCCGTGGAGGAAGACGAGCGTGGAGGCTGGTTTCGGGCCCGCGCCGGGGCGGTCCTCGTACTCGATGGCACCTGCGGAAAGCTCGACCGAATTCATGCGGTGGTACCTCCTCGGTTAAAGTGAACCACATGGTTCACATCTATGCCCAGGGAGGAACGAGTCCGCGCGCCGAGACCGGATAGGGGCCGAATAAGACCAGCGCAGATCAGCCCGCCGCCTCCTCCCGCTCCAGCATCCGCAGCAGCGCCTCGAACCCGGCCTCGCCGCCGCTGGCACCGTCCGATCCGCCGGTTCGGCGCTGCACCAGGAAGCCGCGCAGTGCGGCGAAGACCAGCTCGGCGATCTCGTCCTTGTGCTGGTCGCTCCACTGCGGCGGGCACATCTCACGCAGCGCCGGGAGGAAGTGGCCGGCGGCGTCGACGGCGAGGGCCGCGTGCCGCTCCGGGTCGTACATCGCCAGGCCCAGCGCCTGGTCCAGGGCGCGTTGCCCCTCCCCCGTGCCGGTCAGCACCGGCCAGACCGCGCGCACCCGGCCCGCGAGGGTCTGCGCGTGGTCCGGCGCGAAGGCCGCGGCCAGCGAGGAGGCCAGGCGGCGCTCCCGCAGCAGCTCGACGGCTTCGCGCAGCAGGTCCTCGGCACCGTCGAAGTGGTAGAGCAGCACCTTGTGGGTGGTGCCGGCCGCCTTGGCCGCGCGCCGCAGCGAGAGGTCGACCAGGCCGTGTGCGGCCAGATCGTCGGTGACCAGTTCGAGCAGTTCGCGGCGGCGGGCCTGGGCGCGGGGCGTGCCGACGGAGCGACGGTAGCCCGCCGGGGCGGCGTTCTCGGAGTCTTCCTTCACGCCCCAAGCTTCCCTGATCTCAGCCGCGCCGCCGCCGAACACACGCGGTGCCGACACACGCTGCACCGAACACACGCTGCGCGCCAGGCATGTAGTTAGCTGGAACCGTGCACGAACTCAGAGCCCTGCTCCGCGAGTACGACCGCGCCCGCGCCTACACCGACGACCTCTGGCGCGACCTGACCCCGGACGAGGTGACCTGGCGCCCGCACGAGAACTCCAGCGCCATCGGCTGGCACCTCGGCCACCAGGCGCACGTGGCGCACTTCATGATCCGCAACCTGACCGCGGCCGAACCCAGCCCCGACCCGGAGCTGGACGGGCTGATGGACTCGGCGAACCCGGAGAAGTTCCGCGGCACGCTGCCGACGATCGGACGGCTCAGCACGTTCCGCACCACCGTCGCCGAGCGCGTCCACGCCCGCATCGGCGACATCGCGGGCGGCAGCGTCGGCGCGCCGGGGCAGATGACGATCGTCGCCGGCCACCTGCTGACCGCGCTGATCAACCACGAGTACCAGCACGACCAGTGGATCGGCGAGGTGCGGGCCGACAGCCTCGGCCATGCGCTGCCGCCCGATCCGGTCGCGGATGGGCTTGGGCGTGTCGACGGTTATCTGGTGCTCGACCTGTAGGGCATCTGTGGCTTGTAGGGCGTCTAGGGGCTTGTAGGGCCATTTGCGGGCCGTACGGGGTTCAGACCCCGGCCCCCACCACTCCCGCGAGCCGCAACTTGGTCTCGTCCTCGCTCCCCGGCAGCGCCGTGTAAACCACGATCTTGAGATCCGTGTCCGTGTCGACCAGCACATCACAGTCCACTGTGATGTCCCCGATCGCCGGGTGCCGGATCGTCTTGTGGTCCTCGGCGTGCCCGCCGACCGCGCCCTCGTGCCACAGCTTCGCGAAGCGCTCGTTGCCCGCCAGCGTGCGCCGGATCGCCTCGGCCAGGCGAGGGTCGTCGGGGTAGCGGGTGGAAGCGCGCCGCAGATCGGCGACCATGGCGCGGTCGGTGACCTCCGGTTGGGTGGAGACGACCGGCCAGGCCGCGAGCAGCGGGCCGCCGTCGGCCACGGGAAAGCGGGAGCGCAGCAGGCTGCGTTCCTCGACCGGGATCTCCAGCGGAGAGCCCATCAGCCCCGCCCAGCTGCGGTTCCACCACACCAGGCGCCAGTCGGCGGCGAAGACGGCGGCCGGGCTGTCGCCGAGGTGGCCCAGCACGCGCTGCATGCCCGGCGGCACGTGGTCGCTGATCAGCCCGCCGCCGGGCGGTTGCAGGCCCGCGAGCCGGAACAGGTGGTCGCGTTCGGCGAGCGTCAGTTGCAACGCCCGCGCCAAGGCGGCGGCGACCTGCGCGGAGGGCGAGGTGGAGCGGCCCTGCTCCAGCCGGACCACGTAGTCCACCGACACCCCGGCCAGCTCCGCGAGGTCTTCGCGCCGCAGCCCCGGCGCGCGGCGACCCCGCGCGACCGGCAGCCCGACCGCCTCCGGCGGCAGCCGATCGCGCCAGACCCGGATCGTCGCCCCCAGGCTCAGCTCGTCAACGCTCACCGTTCCATTGTGCGCCAGGCGTGGAAGCCGCAGGTCACGCGAGGGGGGTACTGGTTTTCCCACCGTCGGGACTTGGTCATCAAGCCCGCGTGATCTCCCGCCCCGGCATCGGCTCCGCGAGCGCCAGCCGCCGCCGCGGCGCCCCGGCGCCCCGGAGCCCTCACCGAAGTACTGCGCCTCGTGCGCCACCTGCCCGCGCTGAGGTTCGGGCTCCGCGACCTCAGCTGGCGGGCATCAGGACCGTGTCGACGATGTACACGGTCGCGTTGGCGGTCTGCACGTTCCCGCAGACCACGTTGGCCCCGTTCACCTGGAACGACTGCCCGGAGCCGGTCACGTTCACCGTGCCGCCCTCCAGTGTGGCGTGGGTGCCCGCCAGCTGGTCCGGCGACAGGCGGCCGGAGACCACGTGGTAGGTCAGGATCTTGGTGAGCTTGGTCTTGTCGGCCAGCACCGCCTTGAGGGTGTCGGCCGGGATCTTGGTGAAGGCGTCGTTGGTCGGGGCGAACACGGTGATGCCCTGCGCGCTGTTCAGGGTGTCCACCAGACCCGCCGCCTGCACCGCGGTGACCAGGGTCGACAGCACTGGGTTGGCGCTGGCGGCGGTGGCGACCGGGGCGGTGGCCATGCCGGTGAAGCTGCCGGCGCCGGTGGACGGCACCGCGGCGCAGGCCGAGCCGAACGGGGCCGAGGACGAGCCGGCGCTCATCGACGGGCTGCCTGTGCTGGAGGCGGAAGCCGAAGTCGGGCCGGAGGACGGGGCGGCGCTGGTGGAGGTACTGGCAGCGGCGGCCGCGGACGGCTTGCTCGAACTGCTGCCGCACGCGCTCGCGCTCACGGCGATGGCCGCCGAGCACAGCACGGCGGCGGCGGTCTTGCTGCGGGTGGAGAACATGATCAGATCCTTGATTCGTGGAGTGTCTGGGTCCTGCTGACATCTGGTGTTCGTGGCCGGTGCGGGCTCGGATTGGTCAAAGTTCTTAGGCGCACCCGGTCGAGCGGACGGCGGGCGGATCAGACCGGATCAGGCTGGATCGGGCTGGATGAGACCGGATGAGATCGGATCAACCGCGTCAACCGGATCAGACCGCGGTGATGACCACCGAATGCCAGCCGGTGGCGCCGTTCGGGACGGTGTCGACGCGCTGCTCCGGCTGCACGGCCCCGGTGGCGTCGGTGGCGCGCACTTCAAGCTTGTGCAGACCGGGCACCAGGTTCAGCTCGCGGGTCCACTGCCGCCACGTATCAGGGGTGTCGGCGGCGGCCAGGTGCGCGAGCTGCCAGGGGCCGCCGTCGGCGCGCACCTCGACGGCGTCGATGCCGCGGTGCGTGGCCCAGGCGACGCCGGCGGCGGTGACCGGGCCGGCCGGGACCCGGGCGAAGGGCTTCGGCACGTCGATGCGGGACGCGGTCTTCACCGGCGCGATCTGCGAGTAGCCGCGCCGCACCCAGTACGAGTCGTAGCCGGCGAACGTGGTCAGCTCCAGGTCCACCACCCACTTGGTGGCCGACACGTAGCCGAAGAACCCCGGGACCAGCATCCGGCAGGGGAAGCCGTGGGCGATCGGCAGCGGTTCGCCGTTCATCGCCACCGCCAGCAGTCCGGTGCGGCCGTCGAGCACTGATTCGACCGGCGTGCCGATCGTCATCCCGTCGATGGAACGGCCGACCAGCTGATCGGCGCCGCGCTGGACGCCGGCTTCGCGCAGCAGAGCCGCCAGCGACGCGCCGATCCAGCGCGCGGTGCCGACGTAGGGGCCGCCGACCTCGTTCGAGACGCACGACAGCGTCTGGTCGTGCTCGATGAGCGGCCGATTCAGCAGCTCGGCAAACGACAACTCAAGGGGGCGGTCGACCATGCCCCGGATCCGCAGCGTCCACGCGTCCGGATCGACCTGTGGCAGGACCAAGGCGGTGTCGACGCGGTAGAAGTCCGAGTTCGGGGTGATGAAGGAGGACAGTCCCGCGACGTTCGGGTGCACGGCCGACGGGATCGCCGCGGCGCGCGTGGCCGGGGCTGGGATCCGCACGCGGGAGCGTTTCAGGGCGACGTTGTAGCGCTTGTCCACGACGGCGCGGCCGACCAACCCGCTGACGGCGGCCGTGCCGGCGGCACCGGCGGCCAGGGTCAGGAAGCCTCGGCGATCCTGTGCCCAGGACGGGAGGCGTGAGGCCGGGGCTTCGGCGGCTGGCCCGGTCTGGCCTGTGTCTTGACCAGATTCGGCAGGTTTGGCCGGTTCGACAGATCCGAATTCGACATCTTCGACGCCGCTATACGAGGTCTGATAACTGCGCACCAAGAGCACCATCGCCGCCCCGGCCACCACCGCGCCGAGGACCGACGGCCACAGGTCCCCGCCCCGCGCCGTGGGACGTGAAAGTGCGGCCCAGGCACCGACCGCCCCGAACACCGCCACCAGGCCGACCCCGACCGTCAGCCGACGCACCGCCAGGATCCCGGCGGCCACCGCGATCGCGGCCAGCGTGAGGTAGATCCCGGTGAGCAGCACCGGTTTGTCGTCGGTTCCGAAGTTCCGGATCGCGTACTCCTTCAGCGGCGTCGGCGTCAGGTCGATCGCCGCCGAGCCGACCGCGATCGCCGGGGCCGTCCGCGGTCCGGACCAGACGGCGACCGACTCCCCCACGCCGACTGCCAGACCGGCGGTGATCAGTCCGATCATCACGCCGGGTATCGCCCGCGCCGCCGTGCCGACCGCCTTGCCGGCTGCCTTGGCGAGCGCCTTGCCGACTGCCCCACCGCGCGCCGTGCCGACCGCCTTGCCGACTGCCTTGCCGACGGCCCTGGCAACCGCCCTGCCGACCGAATCGCCGACCGTCCTCCCGAAGCGCCTCATGCCGCCCATTCGGAGCGGCGCTCGGCGCGGATTGGAATCCGACACGTTCAGACCAATCCAGGACGCCTTCGGCACCGAATGGGAATCGTGAGGCGAGAATCGCAAGAGGCGGTGCGGCACAGCGCCGCGGACTGCCTCCAGGAGCGGAGACGAGGGCCGATGCTCGGACGTACCAGCTCCAAAGCCGACACTGGAGAAGAGGCGTCGCTGGAGTCCCACCTCCACCGCGTCGCGCTCGGCGACCGCGAGGCCTTCGACGAGGTCTACGGACAACTCGCCGGCCCGATCCTGGGCGTGGCCCGCCGGGTCCTGCGCGATCCAGCGCAGGCCGAGGAGGTGGCCCAGGAGGTGCTGGTCGAGATCTGGCGCACCGCCAGCCGCTTCGACGCCGCGCGCGGCTCGGCCCGGGCCTGGGCGCTGACCATGGCGCACGCCCGGGCCGTGGACCGGGTGCGCTCGGCCGACGCCGCCACCCGCCGCGAGGCCCGGGCCGCCGAGCTGATGGTCGAGGCGCCGTTCGACCAGGTGGTCGAGGCGGTCGAGGCGCGGCTGGACCGGCAGCGGGTCCGCCACTGTCTGGAAGGGCTGACGGAACTGCAACGCCAGTCCGTCACGTTGGCTTACTACGGCGGATACACCTATTCGCAGGTAGCGCATCTATTGGACACGCCGCTGGGCACAGTGAAAACCCGTCTGCGCGACGGGCTGGCCCGGCTCCGCGACTGCCTGGGGGTGGGAGGATGAGCGCGATGGATCCGGAAGTCCACTCATTGACCGGCGCCTATGTGTGCCACGCGCTGGAACCGGACGAGCGTGCGGCTTTCGAACGTCACCTGGCCCAGTGCCCGACGTGCGCCGCCGAAGTGGCCGAGCTGCGGGAGACCGCGGCGTTGCTGGCCTCGGCCGCCGCCGAGACGCCGCCGGCCCGGCTGAAGGCCGCGGTCGACGCCCGGATCGCCGTCACCCGGCAGATCCCGCCGCTGGTCGACCACGGCCCGCTGCGCGCGTCCGCATCCGCGTCCGCCCGGCCGCCCCGGCGCCGCTGGTTCGCCGCCGCCGGGTGGGGGCTGGCCGCCGCTATGGCGGTCGTGGTGGCGGTGCTGGGGATCCGGGTGAGCGACCAGCAGAACCAGATCGACCAGGCCCGGCAGCACAGCACCACGATCTCGCAGCTGTTGTCGGCGCCGGACGCGCACTCCGACAGCGCGAGCGTGAGCACCGGGGGGACCGGCACCGTCTTGGTGTCCCGATCCCGCGACGAGGCCGCGATCAGCGTCGCCGGACTGGCGAGACTGGCGCCGGGCAAGGCGTATCAGCTGTGGATGATCGGACCGTCCGGGACGCGTTCGGGCGGCGTGCTGCCCGCGACCGCCTCGGACTCGGTCGTGGCCCACGGTCTGGGCGACGCCCTGACCATCGGGCTGACCGTGGAGCCGGCCGGCGGTTCGACTCAGCCCACGACGACGCCGGTGATGCTGCTGCCGATGCCGGCCTGAGCAGATACGGCCTGGGCAGAAACGGCTTGAGCAGAACGGCCTGAACAGAAATGGCCTGGGCAGAAGCGGCTTGAGCAGAGAGGAACCGATGGACGACCACGGGATGGAGACGGTGGCCAGCGGCTGGAGCGTCGGCGAGACGATCGATCGCTTGCAGGCGGTGGTCACCGGGGCCGGGCTGCGGGTGTTCGCGCGGATCGACCACGCGGGCGGTGCCGCCGAGGTGGGGATGGAGCTTCGGCCGACGGAGCTGCTGATCTTCGGCAACCCGCGCGGCGGGACCCCGCTGATGCAGGACCGGCAGACCAGCGGGATCGACCTGCCGGTGAAGGCGCTCGCCTGGGAGGACGAGGGCGGCAAGGTGTGGCTGACGTACAACCGCGCCTCGTGGGTGGCCGAGCGGCATGGGCTCGGTGGGGAGAGTAAGGCTGCTGTCGAGGCTGTGGAGGCGGGGCTCGCGCAGGTGGTTCGGACGGCGGCCGGTTCGGCGGCTGTCGGGTAGCCGAAGCGCTCGCTGACGTTGGCGTTGTCGGGTAGCCGAAGCGCCCGTTGGCGCTGGCGTTGTCGGGTAGCCGAAGCGTCCGTTGGCGCTGGCGTTGTCGGGTAGCCGAAGCGCCCGTTGGCGCTGGCGTTGTCGGGTAGCCGAGGCCCTCGCTCGCGCTTTGCGTTGTCGGGTAGCTAGGCGCTCGCTCGATTTAGCGTCGTGCCTAAGCGCCAGTCATGCCACCAGCGGCAGCGCGGCGAACCGAGCGAGTTCGCTGAGGAGTGCGGTAGTCGCCGGCGTGTCCGGCGGATCGCCGTGCACCGCCGCGCTGACCAACCGTTCATGCCCGGCGAGCGCCACCGCCCGCACCGCCGGATTCCGTTGCGCGGCCAGCGCCAGGCCCGGCAGCGTCGTGACGCCCAGCCCGGCCGCGACCAGTGCCTGCACCGCCACATGGCCCGGGTGCGCGGCGGCGAACGCCGCGAACGCGGACGGGACGAACGTACCGAGCGCGGAGGGGAACGCGGCGAGCCGCACCCGGCCGGCTCGCAGCCCACTGATGGCGTCCAGCTCGGCCTCGGCCACGTCCATCCGGCCCAGGATCTCCTCGGCCCGCTCGGGGACACGGAGGCGGGCACGTCGAGCACACGGCGAATCTATCGATCCGGTCGATGGCCGCCCCGGAAAATCGGCATTAGACCTATGGGTGGCCACGGCCGAGGATGGGCCTCATGCCTCCCGCACTCGATCCTCCCGCACTCGACCCTCCCGCACTCAATCCTCCCGCACTCGATTTCGCCGATGTCGTCGCCGCCCGGAAACTGCTGGCTGAGCACCTGCCCGCCACCCCGATGTGGTCCTATCCCGCGCTGAACGAGCTGGCGGGCGCCACGGTCCATGTCAAGCACGAAAACGTCCAGCCGATCGGCGCGTTCAAGGTCCGCGGCGGCCTCACGCTGCTGGCGACGATGTCGCCGGAGCAGCGCTCGCGGGGGCTTGCCACGTACTCCACGGGGAACCACGCGCAGTCGTTGGCGTACGCGTGCTCGGTGTTCGGCGCTCGCTGCGCTGTCGTGATGCCGGCGGCGGCCAACGAGCAGAAGGTGCGGGCGGTGCGCGCACTCGGTGCGACTGTGGTGCTGCACGGCGCGGACATGGCCGGCGCACAGGCGCACGCCGAGGAACTGGCGGCCACAGAAGGGATGCAGCTGGTCAGCCCCGGCGACACCCCGGCGCTGATGGCCGGTGTGGGGACGGCCTATCTGGAGATCTTCGCGACACAGCCGGATTTGGACGCGGTGATCGTCCCGGTGGGTAGTGGTACCGGCGCGGCCGCCGCCGGACTGGTGGCCGCCACGGTCGCTCCGCACTGCCGGGTGATCGCGGTCCAATCGAGCGCGGCACCGGCGGCGCACGACTCGTGGCGCACGGGCGGCTGCGTCCAGCGCCCCAACCGCACCGTGATCGAGGGCTTGGCGACAGGCCGCGGCTTCGAGCTCCCGCAACAGCTGATGCGCGAACACGTCGCGGACTTCCGCCTGGTCTCGGACGCGCAGATCGCCCACGCGCAGCGCGTGATGGCCACCCACGCCCACACCCTCGCCGAGGGCGCGGGCGCCACGGCCCTGGCGGCGGTGCTGGCCGATCCGGGCGGCTTCGCGGGGCAGCGCGTCGCGGTGGTTTGCACGGGTGGCAATGCTTCGGATGGGGAGATCGCGGGGTTGGCGGGCGGTTGAGCAGCGGTGCCCGGTCGTGAGGTCTGCGGTTAAGACCGGGGGTTAAGACCGGGGTTAAGACCGAGGGTTAAGACCGAGGTACGGCGCCAGAGTCGAAGAATCGCCGCAGAGCAGTGGTCGCATCGTCGATAGCGGCCTTCGCATCGTCGAAGGGATGCCGAAGGAATTCGTGGATCATCCCGTCGTAACGCTTCACCGTGACCGGAACGCCCGCGGCAGCGAGGCGGCGGCCGTACTCCTCGCCCTCGTCGCGGAGGGCGTCGTATTCGGCGGTGATGATATGGGCCGGTGGGAGGGCGGTCAGGTCGGGTTCGAGGAGCGGGGAGACCAGCGGGTGCAGCTTCTCGGCCTCGGTGGTGAGGTAGTGGTTCATGAACCACTGCTGGGCCTCGCGGGTGATGTTGCCGTACTGGCCGGCGAGTTCGGTGATCGAGTGGTTGGTGCGGCGGAAGTCGAGGTCTGGGTAGATGAGCAGCTGGAAACCTATGTAGGGACCGCCGTTGGCGCGGGCCTTGAGGGTGACGACCGCCGCGAGGTTGCCGCCCGCGCTGTCGCCGGCGACGGCGATGCGGCTGGGGTCGACGCGGAGTTCGGCGGCGTGGTCGGCGATCCAGGCGGTCGCGGCGTAGCCGGCGTTGGGTTGGGCGGGGAACTTGTTCTCGGGCGCGAGCGGGTAGTCGACGGATACGACAACGCTCTGCGAACCGTTGGCCAGCACGCGTGCGAGGCCGTCGTGGGAGTCGAGATCGCCGAGCACGTAGCCGCCGCCGTGGAAGAACACGACGACTGGTAGCGGTCGAGCGCCGGTCGTGCCGGACACGCCCGTCGCGCCAGTCGCCTCAGTCGCGCCGGTCGCGCCGGTCGCGCCGGTCGGAATCCCGGCGGGGCGATAGATGCGCACCGGCACGTCACCGGCCTCAGTCCCGAGCACCCGCTCGCTAACCTCGGCGACCGGCTCGGGCTCGCCGACGGAAGCGGCGGACAGCCGGCGTGCCCCGGCGCGGGCGACTTCAGGCGTGACGGTGTGCAGGCCCGCGAAGTTGGCGGCGGCGAGCCGGCCCAGATGGGCTTGGACCTGGGGATGGAGCGGCATGGCTGAGGACCTTTCCCGGAGGGGTTGGGTGGAACGCCTCCAGGCTGTAAGTTGAAGCATGGTTCAAGTCAAGGGCGGCGTCGCAGGAAACGTCGCAGGCGGCCTCCGGACAGCGCCGGCATCGGGACGGCGACCGGAGCTGGACATCGCCGAAGTGGCCGCGCAGACCGGCATGGCGGCGTCAGCCCTCAGGTACTACGAACGCCGCGGCCTGATCGAGTCGAGCGGCCGCAACGGCCTGCGCCGCGCCTACAGCCCCGACGTCCTCGACCGCCTCACCCTCATCGGCTGCGCACAGGCCGCGGGTTTCACGCTGACGCAGATCGCGCGCTTCCTCGTCAGCACGCCGTCCGACACGGAACTCCGCAAGCAGCTGGCAGTGAAGGCCACCGCGCTGGATGAGGACATCGCACGCCTCACCCGCATGCGCGACAGCCTGCGCCACGCGTCCACCTGCCGCCACACGCCGCTCGTCGAGTGTCCGGAGTTCAAGTCGCGTATCAACGACGTCGGTGGCGCTACCAACGTCGATGTCGATGTCGATGTCGATGTCGATGTCGCCAACACCGCCGCCGACGCCGACTAAGCAGACACCGAGCGCCGCACCAAATCCTTGCTCAGCACCGCGAACTCCAGGTCGTCCCGACGCGGCTTGCCAAACCGCTCATCCCCATACGGGAACGGCTTCACCTCGCCGGTCCGCACATACCCGCGCCGCTCGTACCAGGCGATCAGGTCGGCCCGCTGCCGTAGCACGGTCATCTCCATGACGCTCAGCCCGAGCTCGTCGCGCGCCACCCGCTCGGCCTCGGCGATGACCTTCTTGCCCAGCCCCGTGCCCTGAGCCGTGGGGCGGACGGCGAACATCCCGAAGTACGCGTGCGTCCCCCGGTGCTGGAGCTGACAGCAGGCGACCGGCTCGCCGGCCAGCTCGACGACGATGATCCGGCTGTCGGGGGTCTCCACGACGGCGCGGACGTCGTCCTCGTCAGTGCGCTGACCGTCGAGCAGGTGCGCCTCGGTGGTCCACCCGGCCTTGCTGGACTCGCCGCGATAGGCGGACTCGATCAGCTGGACGAGCCACGGCACGTCGGCGGCCGTGGCGGTGCGGTACTTGGGTTCGCTCACACCAGAACGCTATCGGAAGCGCCGGGAACCACCACTCGTCCCTCGATGCTCGCGGCCAGCGCGCGATAGGTGCCGGCCAGCCCGGCCCCCGACGTCCGGCCGCCGACGAGCCGCAGCGGAACGTCGGCGAGCGCCCGCGCACGTCGAGCGATCGAGGCGTACCCGGCAAGCCGCTCCCGGACGCGGGCCGTATCGGCGCCGGATATCAGGGGCCTGGTCATTGGACGCGCTACGAGTGCGAGCTGACGCATGCGTTCTTCCATCGCGCGGACGTGCCCCGAGAGGTCTTGGGTCGCGGGCTCATCGGCATCATCAAGTGCCGCCGCACTGGCCCGCAGAAGCTCGACGACCGAGTCGAAGAACGCGCGCTCGGCGGCGTCCAGGGTGTCGCGGGTGCTCGTGGGCAGCACGACGAGTCCGACGATGATCCCCACCAGCGCGCCGAGCGCCGTCTCCTTCAGCCGGAGCTCCAGCAGGCTGGACGAGAGCTCGTGCAGCACCCCGTAGAGCTGCGCGACCATGATGGTGACGAAGAAGATCATGCCCGCGTAGGTCAGGTTCACGACGTAGAACCCACACGACATGCTGGCGACGATCACGACGACGGACAGGAGCGTGTGCCCGCTCGTCAGCTCGCCGAGGCCGAGGCCCACCGCGATCCCCACCGACGTTCCGAGCACCCGCGCCAGCGCCTTGTGCGAGGTCTCCGATCGGGTGGCGGTGCCGCCGAACGCGACGAAGGCGGCGATGACGGCCCAGTAATAGCGGGTCTCCGACAAGTGCCGTCCGAGGACGATCGCGAGCGCCCCGGCCAGCGCCACCTGCACCGCCTGCCGCGTCGGCAGCGACGCCCGGCTCAGCGGATTCCACCGGCCCCGGGCGGGAAGCGCGCCGGCGACGGCGGCGGATCCGGGGAGGCGGCCTTGGATGAGGACCACGGCCGGGGCGAATGGCTGGGATGCGGCGGGCGGCCTCGTGGTGCTCGCGGCACGCTGCGACGTGGCGGGCGGCCTCGTGGTGGTGCTCGCGGCATGCCGGGATCCGGCGGGTGGCATCATGGCGCTCGCAGCACGCTGGGATCCGGCTGGCGGCATCATGTCGCTCGCGGCGTGCTGGGATGCGGCTGGTGGCCTGCTGGCGCTCGCGGCGTGCTGGGAAGTGAATTCGCGGGCCGCGGAGGCGGGGACCGGGTGCCCGTCCGAGCGGGCGAGGGCCAGATCCGCGAGTGCCACGGCAGCCGCTGCAAAGCGCGGCAGCGGAGCTCGCAGAGCATCGATGGGGCCGATCGCGGTGGCCTCGAAAGCCGCGGCGGCATCAGCGCCGGCCGGGAGCGTCAGCGCAACCGCGTCGATCAGCTCGTAAGCGCCGTGGACCGCTGCGGCCTCGATGGCTCGCGCATCACGCGGCTCGATGATGCCGGCAAAATCTGTCGCAGCATCAATAGCCCGGGCATGTCGAGGCCTCGGAAGAACCTCAGCCAGCTCCGCAGCCTCGACAGCCCTCGCATGCCGCGGCCTTTCGAAACCGTCGTGAGCCCCGATGGCCGGCACATCACATGCCTCAAGAATCGCCGCCGAGGACGACCGCGACGTGCCGAGTTGGAGCTGTTGGAGGAACAGCTGGTCAAGCAGCTGCCACGTCAGTTCGCAGACCTGCGCGATGGCCTGGGCCGGGATCGCCTCGCCGAAGGAGCTCAGGCCGCCGCTGGGGTTGACCGGGATCCGGCCGCCGCGGCCTGCCTCGGGACC
>NZ_JAAFZA010000097.1 GCF_015356865.1 Catenulispora pinisilvae | reverse complement strand
CGAAAGGCAGCGCCGGCCCGTCCGCCCCTTGTGATCCCGCCCCCACAGCGCTCACCCCGTCCGCCGGCTCCACCAGTCGGCGCGCTCGGTGATGAGCGTGTTCTGCAGGTCGGCCAGCGGGCTGCCGTCCTCGGCGTACTCCGACCGGGTCCAGGTGCCGTCGCCGGCCAGGTCCCAGGCCGCGGTCTTGGGGTCCATCGCCAGGTCGAACAGCGCCGAGATGGCCCGCCGCTGTACCGGTTCGACCAGCCGGACCAGGGTCTCCACCCGGCGGTCCAGGTTCCGGTGCATCAGGTCCGAACTGCCGATCCACACCTGGGCCGTCTCCTCCAGCCCGAACACGAAGGCCCGGGAGTGCTCCAGGAACCGGCCCAGGACGCTGCGGACCCTGATGTTCTCGCTGAGCCCCTCGACCCCCGGGCGCAGCGCGCAGATGCCGCGCACCCAGACCTCGACCGGGACGCCGGCCTGCGAGGCCTCGTAGAGGGCGTCGATCAGGGCCTCGTCGACGATCGAGTTCACCTTGATCCGGACCCGGGACGGCTTGCCGGCCTCGGCCAGTGCGCGCTGCTGTCCGATCAGGTCGATCAGCCCGGGCCGCAGGGCGTTGGGCGCGGTGAGCAGCCGGCCGAACTTGGTCGGGTGGGCGTAGCCGGACAGCCGGTTGAACAGGTCCGACAGGTCCGCCCCGATCTCGTTGTCACAGGTCAGCAGGCCCAGGTCCTCATAGAGCCGGGCGGTCTTGGGGTTGTAGTTGCCGGTGCCGATGTGGGAGTAGCGGCGCAGCGAGTTGCCCTCCCGGCGCACCACGAGCGAGAGCTTGCAGTGCGTCTTGAGCCCGATCAGCCCGTAGACCACGTGGCAGCCGGCCTGCTCCAGCTTGCGGGCCCAGGAGATGTTCGCGTGCTCGTCGAACCGGGCCTTGATCTCCACCAGCACCAGCACCTGCTTGCCGGCCTCGGCGGCGTCGACGAGCGCGTCGATGATCGGCGAGTCGCCGCTGGTGCGGTACAGGGTCTGCTTGATCGCCAGGACGTCCGGGTCCTCGGCGGCCTGCTCCAGGAAGGCCTGGACGCTGGTGGCGAAGGAGTCATAGGGGTGGTGCAGCAGGATGTCCCGGCGCCGGATCGCGGCGAAGATGTCGGCGGGCTTGCCGGGGCCCTCGTCGGCCAGGTCCGGGTGGGTCTTGGTGACGAACGACTTGAAGACCAGCTCGCTGTACTCCCCGGCCTTGCCGATGTCGGCGATCTGGTTCAGGCCGGTCAGGTCCAGCGGCGCGGAGAGCTTGAAGACCTCGTCCTCGGTGATGTCCAGCTCGCGGACCAGCAGGTCCAGCACCTGCGGCCGGATGTTCTCGTCGACCTCCAGCCGCACCGGCGGTCCGAAGCGGCGCCGCATCAGCTCCCGCTCCAGGGCCTGCAGCAGGTTCTCGTCGGTGTCCGCCTCGACTTCGAGGTCTTCGTTGCGGGTGACCCGGAACGCGTGGTGGTCCAGGATCTCCATGCCCGGGAACAGCAGCGCCAGGTGCGCGGCGATGACGTCCTCGACCGGCACGTAGCGGCCCGGGTTCGCCGGCACGAACCGGGGCAGCAGCGGCGGCACCTTGACCCGGGCGAAGTGCTCCTGGCCGGTGTCCGGGTCGCGCAGCGAGACCGCCAGGTTCAGCGACAGGCCGGAGATGTAAGGGAACGGATGCGCCGGGTCCACCGCCAGCGGCGTCAGCACCGGGAACAGCTGGTTGCGGAACTGCTGGAACAGCTTCTCCCGCTCCTCGGCGTCCAGGTCGCCCCAGCGGATGATGTTTATCCCGACGGCCGCGAGCTCGGGCCGCAGCTTCTCCTGGAACACCCCGGCGTGCCGGGCCATCAGTTCCCTGGTCTCAGCCAGGATCCGGCGCAGCACCTCGCGCGGCGGCAGGCCGGAGGCGGACGTGGTGGCCACGCCGGTGGCCAGCCGCCGGCGCAGGCCGGCGACCCGGACCATGTAGAACTCGTCGAGGTTCGAGGCGAAGATCGCCAGGAAGCGGGCGCGCTCCAGCAGCGGGACTTGAGCGGAGTCCTGGGCGAGTTCCAGGACCCGTTCGTTGAAGCGAAGCCAGGAGATCTCCCGGTCCAGGAAGCGGGTCTCGGGGGCCGGGCCGGTCATGATTCCGAGCTTGACAGGTGGGCGTGAACGCGGGGTATCGGGAGGGTGGATTCTCGGCGTCCGGGTGACCGCCTGCGCCATCCGGGCGAAAATGCGCTGCTCAACAGGTGAAACCCCTTCCGCGACGGTATCGATGGATCTGGAAGGTGTACCCCGCTGGGGTCCACCGTTCCCTTGTTTTGCCGCTTCGAACCCTCAACGACAGGAGGCCCGGCGAGATGTTCGGGATGAAGACTCTGGTGGTGGGCGGCGGCGCGGTCGCGCTGTTGTGGATGATGAACAACCACGCGAGCGCCGGCGATCTGGTGGACAACGTCAAGAACGGCGCGTCGACGGTGTCCAACGGCTATCAGAGCCTGCAGAGCGGATACCAGAGTGTGTCCACCGGCGTCTCGGCGGTCCAGAACGCGGTGAACGGGCTGAACACCGACTCCTCGGGCAGCTCCGGCAGCTCCAGCGGCAGCGGGCTCAGCGGTCCGGCGGTGGAGCTGAACCCGGGCTCGGCCAAGCCCGGCCAGCAGGTGCAGATCACGGTCCCGACCTGCATCCAGCCCACCTCCGGGACCGCGACCTCCTCGGTGTTCGCCAACAACGGCTCGGTCTCGCTGACCCGGAACCCCAAGGGCGCGGGCCTGGCCGGCACCGCCACGATCGTCTCGGGCGCCCAGAACGGCCAGTGGTCGGTCAACGTCACCTGCGGCGGCGGCTCCGACAGCCTGAACGGCGTCACCAGCATCACCGTCTACGGCGGGACCAACCCCTCGCCGACCAGCCCGCCCAAGGCCGGCGGCGGCGGTTCGGTGATGAAGGGCGACGTCGGCATGACCGCCGGCGGCATCGCCCTGGTGGCCGGCGGCGTCGGCTACGGGCTGTGGACCATGCGCCGCCGCGGTGCCGACGGCACCCATGCCAACTGATCCCCCGCCGACCGCGGGCCCGGACGGCACGGCCGCCGATCCGGGCTCGCGGGCCGGGGGGCCGGGACCGGGCGAGTCGGCGGCCGACCGCCCCCGCGGCCGGCACAAGCTCCTGAAGATCGCCATCGCGGGGGCCGTGGTGGTGGCCGGGGCCAAGCTGCTGGGCAGCGGCGTCACCGCGCTGTCCGGGCCGCCCTCGCCGACCCAGGGCGCGCTGTTCGGCAACTGGTCCGGTCCGGTGGCCGCACCGCTGTCGCGCTCGGTGCCACTGCGGGTCCAGGTCCCCTCGGTGGGCATCAACGCACCGCTGATCCGGCTCGGCCTGGACAAGGACGGCGCGGTCGCGGTGCCGCCGATGACGGTGCCGACCGAGGCGGGCTGGTTCACCGGCGACCCGACGCCGGGGGAGCGCGGCGCGGCGGTGATCGTCGGGCACGTCGACACCGACTACGGCCGCGCGGTGTTCTACCCGCTGGGCAATGTGCAGCCCGGCGCGCTGGTGATCGTGGAGCGCGCGGACAAGAAGAAGGCCCAGTTCCGGGTGACGTCGGTCGAGGTGGTCGACAAGGACCGGTTCCCGGCGAAGCGCGTCTACGGCAGCGACGACAGCGGGACGCCGCAGCTGCGGATCATCACCTGCGGCGGGGCCTTCGACGGCAGCCACTACGCGGACAACCTCGTGGTCTACACGCAGCTGGTCGGGGTCACCGGCTGAGGCGTGGTCCCGGATGAGCCGGCCGACTCGATCTCTCAGGGCACGTCAATCAGGGTACGTCGATCAGGACACGTCGATCAGGACACGTCGATCCAGCGCGCGGCCGCCTCGAAGGTGGTGTCCGCCCCGGTGTTGAAGGCGATCGCCGCGTCCGGGGCGAGCCGCCGGACCAGGTTGATCACCTGCTCGAACAGCCCCAGGTTCTCGTCGTCGGAGCGGCGCACCCCGCCGCCGACCACGACGCACTCCCAGGGCTGCGTGCTCAGGGCGGCCGTGACGACCGCCGGGATGTCGTCGCTGCCGTCCAGCCCGAACAGGCAGGTCTGGACGCCGACGCCGTGCTCGGCGAACGTGGCCAGACCGACTGCGATCTTGTCGGCCGTGGGCTTGGGGTCCCACGGGCCCGGGACGCGGTAGGGATCCAGGCCGATCACCAGGACTCGCGGGTTTTGCGTGGAAGTATCCATACTCACACTTGATACATGATGTCGGCGTTGCGTCGAGTGAAGCCGAGCTTCGTGTAGACCGCCACCGCCGGGGCGTTGTCGGCCTCCACGTAGAGGATGACCTCGCCGAGCCCGCGGTCGTGCAGGTACTGGAGCCCGACCTGGGTCAGGGTCCTGCCGAGCCCGCGCCCCTGCTCGTCCGGCTCCAGGCCGAGGACGTAGACCTCGCCGACCGGGCCGTCGCCGTAGGCGCTGTGGTCGTGCACCTTGGTCCAGTGGAAGCCGGCCAGCTTCTCGCCGCGCCAGGCCAGGAAGAAGCCCTCCGGGTCGAACCAGGACTCGGCCATCCGCTCGTGCAGGTCCGCCACGGTCATCGCGCCCTGCTCGGGGTGGTGCGCGAAGGCCCGGGAATTGACCGCGACCCAGGCTTCGTCGTCGACGCCGGGCCGGAACGCGGCGATGCGGATGCCGTCGGCCGGTACGGTCGGCGGGACCTCGGCCAGCGGCCGCGCCATCACCCACAGCTCGCGGACGGGCAACAAAGCGCGCTTGGCGGCCAGCGCCGCGGCGGCCGGGAGCGCGCCGTGGGCCCAGACGCGCACCGGCTTGTCGTCGCGGCGCACCTTCATCCGCAGCGAGTCGAGCAGCGCGCCGCCGACGCCCTGGCGCCGGGCCTCGGGCGCGACGACGATCTCCGCGGCCGGGCCTTCCTCGGGGTTCGACTTGTCGAGGAAGGCGTAGCCGATCAGCTCCGAACCCTTGTCCGGCCCGGCCAGCCGCCGGGCCACGAAGTGCCAGGCGTCGGTGTCACCGGAGTTCTTGAGGTGGAGCAGCACCTGCTCGGGGAGCGGTGCCACCCCGTCGGCCCGCTCCGCGGCCTCGGCGAGGGACCGGATGGTGGCGACGTCCGCCTCGTTGGGTCGGCGGACGACGCCGATGGAGATACCTGTCACGCCACCACGGTACGGTGCTGCGCGGTCGGCTTCACCGCGTCGGAGGCTCGAACCTCGTCCGCGCTCTCCTCGGACTCGGTGCCCGCGCTGGACCCGGTGGTCGCGCCGGCGCCGGATCCGCTTCGCTTGTCCGGCATGACGAAGCGGTAGCCCACGTTGCGCACGGTGCCGATCAAGGCCTCGTGCTCCACGCCGAGCTTGGCCCGCAGCCGCCGGACGTGTACGTCCACGGTGCGGGTGCCGCCGAAGTAGTCGTAGCCCCACACCTCCTGCAGCAGCTGTGCCCGCGTGAACACCCGGCCGGGGTGCTGCGCGAGGTACTTGATGAGCTCGAACTCCTTGAAGGTCAGGTCCAGTACCCGGTTCCGGACCCGGGCGGTGTACGTGCCCTCGTCGATGGACAGGTCACCGCTCTTGATCTCCAGCGGCACGTCCTCGGCCACCGCCCCGGCCGCCAGCTTCCCGACCGCCAGCCGCAGCCGGGCCTCGACCTCGGCCGGGCCCGCCGAGTCCAGCAGCACGTCGTCGATGCCCCAGTCGGCGGTCACCGCCGCCAGCGCGCCCTCGGTGGTGATCAGCAGCAGCGGGCAGTCCACCCCGGTGGTGCGCAGCAGCCGGCACAGCGAGCGCATCTGCGGCAGGTCGCGGCGGGCGTCCACGAGGATCGCGTCGGCCGGTGGGGTGTCGAGCAGTGCGGATGCCTCTGCTGGTGCCACGCGAACGTTGTGCAGCAGCAGGCCGAGAGCCGGCAGGACCTCGGAAGAGGGGGTCAGTGAGTTGGTCAACAACAACAAGCTGGACATCCGCGGATCGCTCCTCATTTGTCCGGGGGCGTTTCTTGTCGCGCCCGCCAGAAAACACGTAGAGGACCCATGGGGCGTCGTCGCCCGGATCCTCTGTTAGAGAGGATAGCCGTCATGAAGCGTTTCCCCGA
This sequence comes from Catenulispora pinisilvae, assembly GCF_015356865.1. GTDB lineage: Bacteria > Actinomycetota > Actinomycetes > Streptomycetales > Catenulisporaceae > Catenulispora > Catenulispora pinisilvae. The sequence continues at coordinate 30,561 of NZ_JAAFZA010000097.1, read as the reverse complement.
GGTTTCCGTGCCGGAGTTCACACGTATTTTACCTGGACAAAGGCGCAGCTCGGGGCACCTGGAGCCGGGTCAGACGCTGTTGACGGCCGATGGGATCCGGCTTAACGCCGTGCATAGAGCAGGTGTCGATCGCCGTTGGGCGTTCGTCCTGTGCCACGGTTTCAGCGGGTCCTGGCGGACCGGGGACATGGCCCAGATCGCGAAACAGTTACGTCCATATGGCGGAGTCATCGCGTTCGACTTCCGCGGTCACGGACAGTCACACGGCCGGTCGACGCTCGGTGACCTAGAGGTGTTCGACCTGCACGCCGCGGTCGAGTGGGCCCGGGTCCTGGGTTACGAGAATGTGGCGACGGTCGGTTTCTCCATGGGCGCCTCCGTGGTGGTGCGGCACGCCGGGCTGTGCGGCTCGGGCGTCGGCCCCGGCTCGGCGACCGACGCGGTGGTCTCGGTCAGCGGCCCGGGCTGGTGGTTCGAGAAGTCCACGCGCCCGATGAAGTTGGTGCACTGGCTGGTTCAGCACCCGGTCGGCCGCGCGGTGTCGTCGTGGCATCTGAAGACGCGCATCCTGCCGAACGGCTGGGACCCGGTGCCGGAGTCGCCGATGGAGCTGGTGGGACGGATCTCGCCGGTGCCGTTGTTGGTGGTGCACGGCGACGCCGACAAGTACTTCCCGCTCACCCACGCCGAGGCCCTGTACGCGGCCGCGGGCGAGCCGCGCGAGCTGTGGATCGAGCCCGGGTTCGGGCACGCCGAGGCCGCGGCGGCGCGGGAGGCCGCGGGCCGGGAAATGGTCGGGCGGATCGGCCGGTGGGTGCGGGCGCTGCCGGTCGGGGTCGCGGTGGGGGAGGACGGCGAGGTTGTCCGCGGCGACGGCGATGGTGACGGCGACAGTAACGGCGGTGTTAGCAGTGGCGCCGACGGCGACGATGTCGGTGTTAGCGGTGACGCCGTCGGCGGCGCCGGCGAGAGCGGATATAAAGGGCAGAGCAGCGATCTCGGCGAGGCCGGCGAGGTCATGGAAGGCGAGGCGGGATGAGCGGGTTGATCCGCTATTGGGCGGCGGCGAAGGCGGCGGCGGGCGTCGCCGAGGAGCCGTTCGAGGACGAGGTACTGGCCGACGTGCTGACGGCCGCGGTGGCCCGGCACGGTGCGCCGCTCGGCGAGGTGGTGCGCCGGGCGTCGTTCCTGGTGGACGGCACCCCGGTGGGCCGCCGCGACCCGGCCGACGTGCGGCTGCCCGACGGCGCGGTGGTCGAGGTGCTGCCGCCGTTCGCGGGGGGCTGAGCGGGTCCGGCTGGTACCTTTCAGGCGGGTAGCAGTCGGCGGGAGGCAAAGGGTGGGCGAGTACACGGGCCGACGGCGTGGGCGAGCGGCTCCAGAGCCGTTACCTCAGCAGGAGCCCGAGTATCCCTACATCGAGGAGCCGGCCTACCAACAGCAGGGGTACTTCCAGGACCAATACGCTCAGCCGCAGCAGCCTGAGGGTTATGGCTACGAGTACTACGAGCAGCAGCCGGCAGCCGAGTACCAGGGCACTGAGTACCAGGGCACTGAGTACCAGGGCTACGAGCAGCAGTATGGCTATGAAGCCGCTCCGGTGCATGAACAGGCGCCGAACTATGGCTACGAATACGCGCCCGAGTACACACAAGACCCTGCCTATGGCTACCAGGAAACTCCGAGCTACGACCAGCACCCGGGCTACGAGCAGCACCCGGCGGGCTATGAACAACAGCCGGGCTATGAACAGCAACAGCCCGGCTATGAGCAGCAACCGCCAAGCTACGAGCAACAGCAGCCAAGCTATGAGCAATACCCGAGCTATGAGCAACAGCCGGGCTATGACTACAGCCCTAGTGAGCCTAATGCGCGGGGCTATGCCGAGGACTACGCCCAGGAGTACGACCAGGGCTACTACCAAGAGCAGCCCTATTACGAGCAGCCCTATGACGAACCGTCTCCAGAGCCTCGCCGCCGCGGCCGGTCCGCACCGGTAGCCGAGCCCTACGCCGAGGAGCATCCCGAGTCCTATGACAACGGCTACGGCAGCAGCAATGGCTACAGCAACGGCTATGACAGCGACTACGGCTATGAGTCTCCAGCCGAACCCCGCCGCACCCCCCTCTCTCCGCTGTCGCACCTCCCCTATACCGCGGCGGCCACCGCGGCCCTGGCCATCGCCGCCTTCGTCTCCGACAAGGCGATAGCCGCGGTCGTCCTCCCGCTCCAACTCCTCGTCGCCTGGGCCGTGCTGGACCTGGCCGGGTTCGCGTCCCGGCGCACCGCCGTCGTGGCCGCGCTGCCGGCGCTCGCCGGCACCGTGGCGACCTTCAAGTTCCAGCCCGACGACGCCGCGATCCCGGTCGCGGCCGGGCTCGGCGCCGGTTTCGTGCTGGTCGCCGCGGACGCCGTCCTGCGGGCCCGGCGCAACGGCGTTGAGCCGGGGACCGTGCGCTCGCTGGCCGCCGCCGGATCGGCCCTGCTCCTGGCCGGACTGACCGGTCTGTTCCTCCCGGCCGCGGCCCTGCACACCACCTCGGTGGTGGCCGGCGCGGCGGTCTGCGGCTTCGTGTCCCTGCTGGCCGCCCGCAACCCCGAACTCGGGGCGAGCCGGGCCGCGGTGGTCGCGATCCCGGTCACGATCGCCGCCCTTGCTTCCTACGCCGCGGCTATCCTCGTCCCATGACTTCCGAGGAGGGGCAGGACCTGCGGTACGGGCGGGCGCACTCGCCGCCGGCCAGACGGCGCAGGTGGCCGACCCGGCTGGCTATCACGCTGCTGGTGCTGGCGGGCCTGTTCGTGGCCGCGGACCGGATCACGGTGGGGATCGCGGAGAGCCAGATCGCCAAGCGCATCCAACAGTCGCAGAACCTGGAGAGCAAACCCTCGGTCACCATCGCCAACTTCCCGTTCCTGACCCAGCTGATCGGCATGAAGCTGGACAAGGTCTCGGTGGACGCGCGCGGCGTGGTGCGCAACAACGTCCGGGTCACCGATCTGCACGTGGACCTCAACGGCGTCGCTCCGTCCGACGGCTTCAAGGAGGCCGACGTCGACCACCTGTCCGGCACCGCGTTGTTCAGCTGGACCGACATGGAGTCCGCGGCCGCCGCGCAGGGACTGGACGTGACGCTGGCCGACGGGCCGGACAACACCGTGCAGATCACCGGCAGCGTCCCGGGGCTGGGCAAGACCACCGTGCAGAGCAAGCTGACGCTGGGTCCGGACAACCGGCTGCAACTGACGGCGTCGAAGATCGTGTCTTCCTCGGTGGGGCTCTCCGGCCGGGTGCCGAGCGTGTTCGACTTCCCGGTCAACGTCGGGCAGTTGCCGATGCAGCTGACCTTGCAGATGGCCAACATGCAGACCTCGGCAGACGGGCTGCGGGTGTTCGCCGAGGCCGACCACGTGCGGGTGACCGGTTCGGGCGTCTCCTCCAGCTGATCCCCACCGACTCCCACTGACTTCATCCCACCGACTTCCACTGACGCGGATCGTGGCCGGCGCGCACCATCCGGCCCGATCCGCTGTCGGACGATCACCAGGGATGCCATCATCGGCGTGTGGTGTGGCGGCGGCGAGTTGAACCGGGACCCCCGCCTTTGCGTGTCCCCGGTGTGGACGTCGCGAGCGCGGACGCGGAGCGTCTCAAAAGCCTCTACGCGGACCACGCTGGTCCGTTGCTGGGCTACGTCCTCAAACTGACGGACGGCGACCGCGGCCGGGCCGAGGACGTGGTGCAGGAGACGTTCCTGCGGGCCTGGCAGCACGCCGAGGCGTTCGCGCCCGAACGCGGCTCGCCGCGGGCGTGGCTGTGCACGGTCGCCCGGAACATCGTGGTGGACCAGGCCCGGGCCCGCCGTTCGCGGCCCAGGGAGGTCGGGGGCGAGGACGGGCTCGCGATCGCGGCGGCGCGGGACGCCGCCGTCCAAGACGACCAGGACCGGATCCTGCTGGGATGGGAGGTGGCCGAGGCCATGGCGACACTGAGCCCCGACCACCGGGCGGTGCTCCGGGAGACGTACTTCAAGGGGCTCTCGGTGGCCGAGGCCGCGGAGGTGCTGGGCGTTCCCCCGGGCACCGTGAAGTCGCGGACCTATTACGCGCTGCGCGCCCTGCGGACCGCGTTCGAGGAACGGGGGATCAAGCCGTGAACCCGGAACCCGGCACCGGCGCCGGCCTCGGCGCCTGCGACGACGAGGACCTGCGGATCGCGGTCGGCGCCCTGGCGCTCGGCGCCCTGGACCCGGACGAGGCGCGCGAGGTGCGCCGGCACCTGGCCCAGTGCCCGGAGTGCCAGGCGGAGTACGCCTCGTTCGTCGGGGTGAAGCGGATCATGGACATCGGGCTGGTCGGGGCGCCGATGCCGGAGTTGCCGACTCCGGACAAGCCGCGCAAGCGGCTGCCGTTCCGGACTCCGGTGCGGGCACTGGGGATTTCAGGGATTTCAGGGACTTCTGGGGCTTCAAGGGGTTCGGCGGCTTCAGGGACTTCGGGGAAGCTGAAGCTGCCCGGGACGCCGTGGCGCCGCCGGATACTGGTCGGCGTCGCCGCCCTGGTGCTGGTCATCGGCGGATTCTGGGCCGGGCACAGCGGCCGGCCGGGCCCGACGGCGGACGTGGCGGGCAAGGCGCTGCCGGCGGTGACGCAGAGCGGCGTGACCGCGCAGATCTCCTACCAGGGCCGGGGCTGGGGCACCTCGGTCACCGCGCGGATGAGCGGGACGCCGGACGGGCTGAACTGTACGCTCTACGTCGTGGCCAAGAACCACGACGCGGTCCCGCTGTCGAACTGGCGGTCGGTGGCCGGCAAGGCGATCGACATCCCGGCCGCGACCTCCCTGCAACCGGGACAGATCGACCACTTCGAGGTACGGGTGGCCAGCTGGGGCGGTTACGACATCACGGTGCCGATGTCGTCCTGAGGGCCCGGTGTGACCAGCGCCGCCGACGAAACGTAAGACCGCCGTCTCATAGTGCGGTACATGCGTGACACTGCCCCCAGCCCTCTCTAGAGTCGTTGACATGAAGCAGCAGGCGGACTTCACCAAGCGACGCGCAGTCGATCTGTGCCGCGTCGCCGCCTGCCTGTGTCGAATGCGCTGACCCTAGAGGGTCGGTTGCTGTCCGTGACCCCGGTTCTTCGGGGACGCGAAGCCCCCTCGTCGTAGGACGGGCGACCCTCTGCCTTCAGCGCGGACCCAAGCCAGACACGAACGTGCTTCTCGCATGCCCGCATGCTGTCGCCCGCCGCCGTGGAACAACCGCGTCCGTCGGGCACGCCCCTCCACTGTGATCCGAACCCCGAAACATCCGGAGGACTCCCATCATGAGTCGCAATGACGTCCTGGTGGACGCCGACTGGGTCCAGGCGCACCTGGACGATCCGAAGGTCGTCCTCGTCGAGGTCGACGAGGACACCGCCGCCTACGACAAGAACCACATCCGCAACGCCGTCCGGATCGACTGGAAGCGCGACCTGCAGGACCCGGTCCGCCGCGACTTCGTGAACCAGCAGCAGTTCGCGGACTTGCTCTCCGAGCGCGGCATCGCCAACGACGACACCGTGGTGCTCTACGGCGGCAACAACAACTGGTTCGCGTCCTACGCGTACTGGTACTTCAAGCTCTACGGCCACGGCGACGTGAAGCTGCTGGACGGCGGCCGCAAGAAGTGGGAGCTGGACTCCCGCGAGCTGGTCGTCGAGCAGCCGACCCGGACCGCGACCAGCTACACCGCCGGGCCGCAGGACCAGGCCATCCGCGCCTACCGCGACGACGTCGTGGCCGCGATCGGCAGCTCCAACCTGGTCGACGTGCGCAGCCCCGACGAGTACTCGGGCAAGCTGCTGGCCCCGGCCCACCTGCCGCAGGAGCAGTCCCAGCGGCCCGGCCACGTCCCGACCGCGCGCAACATCCCGTGGTCCAAGGCGGCCAACGACGACGGCACGTTCCGCTCCGACGAGGAGCTGACCGCGCTCTACGAGGCCGAGGGCGTGGACCTGTCCAAGGACACCATCGCCTACTGCCGGATCGGCGAGCGCTCGGCCCACACCTGGTTCGTGCTGCACGAGCTGCTGGGCCAGGGCAACGTGAAGAACTACGACGGTTCGTGGACCGAGTACGGCTCGCTGGTCGGCGTTCCGGTCTCGCTCGGCTCGAACCCGGGCGCGCCCGAGGGCGGCCAGCAATGACGGCGTCGTGCGGCGCTCCCGCCGGCGGATTCAGCATCGAAGGAGTGGACGTGGCCAAGGAAACTGTCATCCAGGGCGCGGTCAGCCGGGACGGCGCGCCGGTGAGCGGATACGTGCGGCTGCTGGACAGCACCGGCGAGTTCACCGCCGAGGTGCCGACCAGCCCCGAGGGCGGCTTCCGCTTCTTCGCCGCCCCGGGCACCTGGACGGTGCGCGCGCTGGTGCCGGGCGGGACCGTCGACGCCGAGGTGCAGGCCGCGCTGGGCGAGGTCGCGGAGGTCGCGCTCGCGGTGTGAGCCGGCGTGCGGATCTGTGTTTATGGCGATCTGTGCGTATGAGGGGAGCGCCCGCCCACCGATCACGGGATCGGGGGCGGGCGCCGTCCTTGTTTCCGGCACCGTTTTCCGGCACCGTTTTCCGACACCCGAAGAGACCCAGGTCACCGAACGCCTGCCCACCGGCTCCGATAAACTCCCCACCATGAGCGTCCAGACTCTTTTCGACATCCTGCTGGTCCTGGTGGCCCTCGCCGTCGTGTGGTTCGCGTCCTTCACGGTGCTGCGGCTGTTCAAGGGTCAGAACTGATGCCGCTGGAGATCCCGTCCGACCTGCACCCGAACTGCGTGCCGCTGGCGTTCCTGCTGGGCACCTGGGCCGGTGCGGGGGTCGGGGGCTACCCGACCATCGAGTCGTTCAACTTCGGCCAGGAGGCCGTGTTCTCCTACACGCCGGGCAAGCCCTTCCTGAAGTACGAGTCCCGCTCCTGGCTGCTCGACGACGAGGGCAACCAGGTCCGCCCGCTGGCCTCCGAGTCCGGCTACTGGCGTCCGATGGAGCGCACCGAGGAGAACGGGACCGCGGGCACCACCCGCACCCTCCTCGAAGTGGTCCTGGCGCACCCGACCGGCATTTCCGAGGTCTGGGTCGGCGAGGCCGACAGCGCGAAGGTCGAGCTGCGCACCGACGTGGTCGCCCGCACCGAGACGGCCAAGGAGTACACCGCCGGCCACCGGCTCTACGGACTGGTCCAGGGCGAACTGTTGTGGGCCTTCGACATGGCGGCCATGGGCCAGCCGATGCAGTCACACCTTTCGGCCCAGCTCAAGCCGGTTAAGTAAGCGGTTCGCGCCGGCCGCGCGAATGGACGGTGGCGACCGCTGTCACCGTCCGGTGGGATAGTGGTGGTATGGAGACCGCGCCTACGGACCTGACGAAGGAGCTGCGCGCGAAGGGCTACCGCCTCACGCCGCAGCGCCAGTTCGTCTTGCAGGCCGTGGCCTCCCTCGACCACGCCACGCCGGAGACGATCTGCGAAGAGGTGCGGCGCACCGCTCGCGGCGTGAACCTCTCCACGGTCTACCGGACGCTGGAGCTCCTGGAAGAGCTGGGCCTGGTCACCCACACCCACCTCGGGCACGGCGCGCAGATCTACCACACGGCCGACCAGCCCGCACACGTGCATCTGGTGTGCAGAGGTTGCGGGCGCATCCTGGAGGCGGCGGACTCTGCGGCCGAGCCGCTGGTACAGCGGCTGATGCAGGACTACGGGTTCGAGACGGATGTGCGGCACCTGGCGGTGTTCGGGGTGTGCGCGGAGTGTCGGGCGCTGGAGAAGGACGAGCCGGCGTAGGCACGCCTACTACTTGAGCTCTACAGAGCTCAGCTCTATACAGAACTCCGCAGCCACTTCTCAAAGCCCTGAGTGAACTGGACCGTGCTGGTCGCCAGGACGTTCTTCATCGCATCGTCCACGCACGTGGAGCCGGTCGCGTGCTTGTACACGTACAGCACGAACTGATCGACCTTCGCGGGGCTGTATTTGGCGGCTATATAGCGCATCGCCATGTGTGAGTAGAAGTAGCCGAGGCCCGAGACGTCAGCGTTGGCGCTGTAGACCTGGCTGTCCGTGGGGAGCGCGGTGGGGATGCCGTGCTTGGCCAGGTAGGCGTGCAGGGAGACGCCGTTGTAGAGCAGGTCCGCTGTGGAGTACATCCTCTGCGACTCCCACTCCGCGAAGCCCTCTATGACCCACAGGTGGTTCTGTCCAGACGCCGCGCTCTGGTCGTCGAACGGGCCGATCATGGCGTGCGCCATCTCGTGCTTGAACACTATGTCCGCGTCGACGGCGGCGAGGTTCTTGTACTGCGTGGTGTCCACCGCTATACGGGAGCTCGGGTAGAAACCGTCGTCGTTCCCGGCCGCGGCGATCGGCACCGTCACCCCGACCGACTCCGCGCGGTCCTGGCTGTATATCCCCTCATAGCGCGCTCGGTCGGCGGTGAGGAACACCGCGAAGCCGGGAGCGGTACCGGGGCCGCCGGTCCAGTGGGAGAGGTCGTACTCTGCGTCGTTCTCCAGAGCGTTTGCGTGGCTCTTGGCGAAGGAGGCCGAAGAGTCGTCCGCCATGATCACCACCTTGGGCTTGGCCAGCACGGTCAGGCTGGCGACCGCGTCCCAGGGGGCCGGGTAGTTGTGCTCCGCCGGGGCGCCGCTGACCGCGACGACTTCTAGGGGGCCGTTCGCGGCGGTGCGCTGGACGGTCCACTTGTAGCGTTCCACGACCGGGACGCTGTCCACGCCGGTGATCTGGTGGATGAACGTCACGATGGCGGTTGCCGTGGCGCCGGAATTGGAGACGGTGCCCACCGAGTACGACGCCGTGGTGAGCGGGATCTTCCTCAGGTTGTCGAACAGCTGGCCCTCGTGAAGCGCCAGGTCCGGGTGCTTGGTGTCGAAGCCCGCGATGAAGGCCGCCCGGTTCTTGCTCTTCAGGGCGGCGGAGTGGGCGGCTACGAAGGCCTCGATGTCGCCGGCCGAGATGGACACGTCGGCGGTGGTCGCGGAGCTCGCGGAGTCGGGCCTGGAGCCGCCGGCCTTGATCGGCGTCGAGGCGTCCCGGCTGTTCTGCCCGCTGCGCTCGGCGGTAGCGCTCGTCTCGTGCGAGCGGACCAGCGCTTTCCCGGCTGGCGCGTCGCGTCCGGTGTGCCTGGCCGCCCCCGCGGCGAACCCGCCGATCGCGACCGCCCCGACCGCCACCAGCGCACCGGAAGCCGTCCACGCGACCCGCGTCGGCCTTGCCATCGAATTCCCCGCCCTGCGTGTTACACCGTGATGACTGCCCCGCGCATTACCCCGTGACGAGCCCCACGCTGGTCGCCGCCGTCGCCTATTGCCGGGCAAACGGCAGCGTAGCAGGCGCTTTGCGATAGGAGAGACTAGAGCCATGACGAGCCCTTTGCTGACCCTGCCCGCCGCGGTCCCGGCCGACCCGCCGGACGGAGGCGTCGCCGCGCACTACGGCGACCCGCACGGCGAGCAGCGCAGGCTGGCCGAGGAGCGGAGCGGGTTCGTGGACCTGTCGCACCGCGGGGTGCTGCGGGTGGCCGGCCCGGACCGGCTGACCTGGCTGCACTCGTTCACCAGCCAGCACCTGGAGGCGCTGAAGCCGGGGGTGGCGGTCGAGGCGCTGATCCTGTCGCCGCAGGGCCGGGTCGAGCACGCGCTCTACCTGGTGGACGACGGCTCCGCGACCTGGTTCCACGTGGAACCGGGCACCGCGCCGGAGGTGCTGGCGTTCCTGGAGAAGATGCGCTTCATGATGCGCGTCGAGCCGGAGGACGTGACCGACCGCTACGCCCTCGTCCTCACCACCGGCCCGGTCCCCGACGGGGTCCTCGCCCGCGAGGTGGACCTGGGCCACGAACTGTTCCTCCCCAGGGAGCGCCTGGCGGACTTCGTTAAGGACGGCGGCGCGGGCGACCCCGTCGGCATGTGGGCCTACGAAGCGCTCCGCGTCGCCGCGCACCGTCCCCGCGTCGGGCTGGAGACGGACGACCGCACCATCCCGCACGAGCTCGACTGGATCGCCACCGAGGACCACCCGGGCGCGGTGCATCTGAACAAGGGCTGCTACCGCGGCCAGGAAACGGTCGCCCGCGTGGACAACCTCGGCCACCCCCCGCGCCGCCTGGTCTTCCTGCACCTGGACGGCACCCCGGAGCGTCTGCCCGTGCACGGTGCGGACGTGACGACGCAGGACGGCCGCGTGGTCGGGCAGGTGACGTCCGCGGCGCGGCACTACGAGTTGGGGCACGTGGCCCTCGCGATCGTGAAGCGCAACACGCCGGTTGAGGAGGAGCTGCTCGCCGACGGGATTCCCGCGGCGCAGGAAGTTGTGGTGGCGCCGGATGCCGGGGCGAACCGGCGGCCGACGTTCCGGGCCGCGCACTAGTAGACGGGTAGACGGGCTACAGATTAAACGGGCTACAGAGCCCGTGTAACAGCTTCGCGCGATAGGGGTATAACCCATCCATGGCTCTGACCACCCCGGCGACCGCCGCCGGACCGGTTCCGGGCCCGCGCCACGCCATCGCGATCGGGTGGCGATAGGGCCAACCTCGATCCGCACTATTCCCCTGCATGGAACGATGCTGTTATGGGCACCCACGCCACCAGACTCGACCGCGTCCTGATCGCCGCCCGGCGGCCGGACGCGGAGGTCGAGGCCCTTGAAGTCGCCGCCATCCGGCGGGAGCGCGGGGACGCGCTCCGGGAGGAGAGCGAGCTCTCCTATCTCCGCCGCGTTCTGCACGGCCGGATCGACATAATCGATGCCGAGCTGCGGCGGCGGGCCGCCGGGTCGGCCGAGCCGCTGGTGCAGTCGCTGGCGGCCATCCTCGCCGATGAGCCGCCGGCGAATGCGCGCTCGCCGCGGCATATGGACATCGGGCTCCTGCCGGACCCCGATCCCGGGGAGTACCGGTCGCAGATGGAGGAGCGGATCGACGCGGCGGGGCCGGCGATCGTGCTGGACCTGTCCGATGCGCGGCTGGCCGAGGCCCGGTTGGCGCTGAAGGCCTATGAGCGGGAGGTATCGGAGTATCGGCGGATCGCGCAGGCGGTGATCGACCGGTTCGCGGCCGAGCTGACCCGCCGCTACCGTGAGGGGCAGGCAACCGTCGACGATCTGCTCAATGAGGAGCAGAAGATGGAGTAACACCGCACATGACCGCACAAGGTGTCGTCCCCCTCGCTGAGATAGTCCGCTCCGGGTTCACGGAGGGCTGGCACGACGGCCGCCTCGTGGCCCTGGCCGCCGACGGGAGCGTGGAGTTCGCGTACGGCGACGTCGAGGCGGTGATGCTGCCGCGGTCCAGCAACAAGCCGATGCAGGCGGTGGCGATGCTGGAGAACGGCCTGGACCTGACCGGCGAGCTCCTGGCGCTGGCCGCGGCCTCGCACGCCGGCGAGCCCTTCCACCTGGAGGGCGTGCACAAGATCCTGGCCGGGGCCGGCCTGGACGAGCAGGCGCTGGCCTGCCCGCCGGACTGGCCGCTGGCCGAGCAGGCGAAGCTGGCGCTGGTCCGCTCCGGCGGTGAGATGCGGCGGATCACGATGAACTGCTCCGGCAAGCACGCCGCGATGCTCGCCACCTGTGTGATCAATCACTGGCCGACCGCCGACTACCTGGCTCCGGACCACCCGATGCAGCGCGCCGCCCGGGCCGCCGTGGAACGCCTGTCCGGCGAGCCGGTCACCCGGGACGCCGTCGACGGCTGCGGCGCCCCGCTCTACGGCATCTCCCTGGTCGGCCTGGCCCGCGCCTTCCGCAATGCCGTCCTGGCCGACCCGCAGACCCCCGAACGCCGGGTCGCCGACGCCATGCGCGCCCACCCCGAGTACGTCTCCGGCACCGACCGCCTCGACACCGACCTGATGGCCGGCATCCCCGGCCTGCTGGCCAAGGGCGGCGCCGAGGGCGTCCAGGCGGTGGCGCTGTCCGACGGCCGCGCGGTCGCGCTGAAGGTCGGCGACGGCGACCACGACCGGCGCGCCGTGGGCCCGGTGCTGGTGGCCGCGCTGCGCCGGCTCGGCGTCGAGGAGGCCCCGGTGCTCGGCCGCTACGCGGAGACGCCGCTGCTCGGCGGCGGGCACCCGGTCGGCGCCGTGCGCTCGATGATCTAGAGATCTAGAGATCTGGGGAGAACCCCCTTCCCGGTGGGGAGCCCGCAGGACGGGCGCCCCGCCGCATTCCCGCTTAGGCTCGCCGATATGACCGAGCGGATGTGGACCCCGACGGACGTCCTCCCCGAGATCCCGTATGACGAGTGGCGCCCGACGCGCGAGACCCTGCACCGCTACCTCCAGATCGTCGGCAAGATCGCCCTGGCCCGCGGGATCCGGCGCAACCACTGGTGGCACATGACGCTGCGGAACCGGCCGCGCGGCTGGTCCACGGTAGAGCTCGGAACGGCACAACAGGGCCCGTTGTTCACTTGCGAATTCGACTTCTTCGACCACGTCCTGCGCATCGACACCGACCACGGCGGCCAGGCGCTGGTCCCGCTGACCGACCAGACCGTCGCGTCCTTCTACGCCCAGACCCAGGAAGCGCTGCGCACGCTCGACGTCGACCCGCAGATCGCGAACCCGTATCCGTACGACCTTCCGGACAAGGAGCGGCCGTTCGCGCAGGACACGGAGCACAAGACCTACGTGCCCGAACACGCACACCGCGCTTTCCGCGTCTACAGCCAGGTGGGACGCATCCTGGAGGAGTTCAGCGCGACGTTCTCCGGCAAGGTCAGCCCGGTCCAGGTCTTCTGGCACACCTTCGACATCGCGACCCAGCGCTATTCGCCGCGCCACATCCCCGCTCCAGAGGGTATGGATGAGGCGACCCGCGAGTCCTACTCCCGCGAGCAGATCAGCTCCGGGTTCTGGTACGGCGACCCCGACACCCCGGAGCCGACGTTCTACTCCTATACGTACCCCGAGCCCAAGGGCATCGAGGAGAAGACACTGCGTCCCGGTCCGGCCCGTTGGGTCACGGCCCGCGGGAGCCACACCGCGTACTACTCCTATGACGAGGCCCGCATGTCGGACGACCCGGTGGGCTGCGCATTGGCCTTCTATGAGTCCGCCTATGAAGCCGGTGCCGAACTCGCGGACTGGGACCACGCGGCGCTGGCCTGCTGGGACGGCATCACCGATCCGGTGCTGCGCAGCAAAGAGCCGCTCGGGATCCGGCATTGGCCCGAGCGGCCCTGAGCGGTGCTTGACCTGCTTGACGTGCTGGAAGTGCTGGAAGTGCTAGGGGGAGAGCGTCAGCCGCCCCACACCCACCACATCGCGGACTTGGTCATGTTCTTCGCCCGGAAGTCCGGGTCGGCGACCGCCGGGTTGTTGTCGATGACGTAGACCAGCACCTGGTTCCACTGGCCCGCCTTGAGCGGCGCGTTCGTCAGGTCCAGGCTGGTCTTGCCCAGCGAGCCGGGCACCGCGGCGCCGTTGACGCCCCAGTAGACCGTGTAGTTCTGGCCGACCAGCGGGATCAGGTTCGCGGTGAGCGTGACGCCGTTCTTGGCGGTGATGCCGTTCCTGGTCGGGGCCGGGGTCACCGAGTCGATCGGGTTGATCGAGCCCTGGCCGTAGCGGCTCAGGTAGAAGGACTCGATCAGCGCCTCGGTCGAGGGCGGGTTGAACGGCTGGCCCAGGGCCCGCATCTCGGAGTTCTGCGAGGGGCGGTTGAAGCCGTGGGCGTAGTAGTTCGCGCCGTCGTAGGCGCCGACGGTGCCGCCGTCCGGGCTCGGCTTGCCGATCCAGCGCCACCACTTGGTGTGGCCGGCCGTCATCTGCGCCGCGGACTGCGAGGTGATGTTCGCCAGGTCCGAGTCGCTGCCGCTGGCGGTGCCGTAGGGGACGTCGTACTCGTCGCCCAGACCCGCGATGGTGTGCGCCATCTCGTGCACGATCACGCCGTCCGAGCTCTGGTTCTCCCCGGCCAGCGTGGTGATCGAGCCGCCGGCGCCGCCGTAGGTGGCGGTGTGCGCGATGGAGATCACGTGGTTGATGCCGGGCACCAGGTTGGCGTAGGCGTTCGCGGCCTTGGTGTCCACGCACAGCAGCCGGTCGATGCCGTGGCACCAGAAGTGCATGCCCAGCGGGGTCTGCTTGTTGATCCCGTCGGTCGGGTCGTTGGAGATGCCCGAGACCGGGGAGACGATGTCGATGCGCGAGGCGTCGAAGAAGTTCTGGTAGGTCTTGTAGGGCTCGTAGTTCATCAGCGCCTGCCAGGCGTTCTCCGCCGACTGCGCGAAGACCGGCAGCTCCGAGGCGGTGTAGCCGTCGCCGACGAAGACCAGGTCGATCCGGTTGTCGTGGCGGCCGTTCTCGTGCATCGGCACCAGCACCGGGCCGCCGGCCGTCGCCAGGCCGCCGGGGGCCAGGTGCAGGTCGCGGGGGATCGGCAGGGCCTGGGGCGCGTGATCGTCGCCGCCGTGCCGCAGCGTGATGCTGCCGTCCGGGGAGAACGTCTCGAACAGCATGTCGCCGCGGCTGTCGGCGTTGGCGTGGGTGTCGCCGAAGCGGACGGCCCCGGCCGAGGCGGGACCCGCGGCGGAGGCGGCCAGCAGGCAGGCGCCCAGGGCCGCGGACAGCAGCGCGACGGCCGCGGCCCGGCGGGGCCCGCGGCGGCGGTGGTCGTCAAGGGTGTGACGGAGCATGCGGCCATTCAAACTCCGCATTTCGTCCGGAAAGGCGGCGCTCGCCTCACCGACGCGGCCGGAAACGCCGGAATTCATCCTTTCGGCGGCACGAATGCGGCTCGCCCGGCCCGGCCCGGCGAAGCTGTGACCCATGACTCTGCGAAACCTCCCCGTGGCCTTCGCGACGCTGGCTTTCGCCGCCGTCGCGGGCGTGGCCGGCGCCGTACCGGCCCAGGCGCACGCCGGAAACGTCGACAAAGGTCGGATCCAGCTGACCGTCACCCACAACGGCCCGATCTTCACCGACAACAACGGCCTGGGCTACGACATCGTCGTCACCAACAACGGCCCGGACACCGCCACCGGCGTGGTCCTGCGCACCACCGGCTGGGACTGCGAGGCCGACGCGCAGAACCGGGAGTCCTGCAAGCCGATCCCGGACCGCTACGACCCGGCCAAGCCGATGGACTTCGAGACCGACCTGGGCACCATCCCGGCCGGCACGCACGCCGAGTTCTCGGTGGTCACCTCGATCCCGGACGAGAACGCCGGCTTCATCCGGACCACGACCGAGGTGGTCCGCAGCGACCAGTACGACACCCGGTCCGAGCCCGGCGCCTGCGACAGCGGCTGGGAGCCGCAGCCCGACTGCATGTCGGACGTCGTCGACCTGACCAAGTGAGTTGACCCCGGTGAGCTGACCCAAGCGAGCTGAATCAGCCTCCGCACGCGGCGGCGCGCGCCAGCAACAGCGCGCGCTCCCGCGTGTTGGCGGTCAGCTCGGCCGCCCGCTCGAACTCGGCCCGGGCCTCGGCGCGCCGGCCGAGCCGGAAGAGCAGGTCGCCGCGCACGCCGGGCAGCAAGTGGTAGTCCCGCATCGCGCGCAGGCCGGTGAGCGCGTCGGTGATGGCCAGCCCGGCTTCCGGACCCTCGGCCATGCCGACCGCGACCGCGCGGTTCAACTCCACGACCGGGGAGCGGGTCTGCTGGACCAGCCGGCCGTAGAGGGCGGCGATGAGCTGCCAGTCGGTGTCCTCGGCGGTGCGGGCCCGAGCGTGGCAGGCGGCCAGCGCGGCTTGCAGGTGGTACGGGCCCGGCCCGGCCGTCTCAGTGCTCTGTAACGCCTGGTCCGCGCGGACCAGCGCGACCAGACCCCGCTCGATCTGCTGCCGGTCCCACTTCGCACGGTCCTGATCCAGCAGCAGCACCGGCTCGCCGTCGGGCCCGGTCCGCGCGTGCCGCCGCGAGTCCTGGATCTCCATCAGCGCCACCAGCGCGTGCACCTCCGGCTCGGCCGGCATCAGCCCGGCCAGCACCCGGCCCAGCCGCAGCGCCTCCTCGCAGAGATCGGCCCGCAGCCAGGCGTCGCCGGCGGTGGCCGAGTAGCCCTCGTTGAAGATCAGGTAGCCGACCTCCAGGACCGAGGCCAGGCGCCGTCGCCGCTCCGGGCCGTCGGGGACCTCGAACGGGACGCCGGCGTCGGCCAGCGTGCGCTTGGCCCGCACGATCCGCTGCGCGGCCGAGGCCTGCGGGATCAGGAAGGCGCGGGCGATCTCGGCGGTGGTCAGGCCGCCGAGGACGCGCAGCGTCAGCGCGACCCGCGCCTCGGCGGAGAGCACCGGGTGGCAGGCGGTGAAGACCAGGCGGAGCAGGTCGTCGTCGATCGCGGTGTCGTCGGCGGCGGCGTCCGCCGCGGCCAGGTCGGCCTCGTGGCCCTCGCCGTCGATCGCCAGCTCCCGGCCGAGCTCGCCGACCTTGCGGCGCAGCGTCTCGGCCCGCCGGAAGTGGTCCACGGCGCGCCGCTTGCCGACCGCGGTCAGCCAGGCGCCGGGCTTGGCCGGCACCCCGGCGGCCGGCCACTGCTCCAGCGCCGCGACCAGCGCGTCCTGGGCCAGCTCCTCGGCCAGGCCCAGGTCGCCGGTGTAGCGGGCCAGGGTGGCCACCACCCGGGCCGCCTCCAGCCGCCAGACCGCCTCGATGGTCTCGGACGTCTGCGCCATGCCGCCAGTCTGGCAGCCGGCGCGCCGGGCGGCCCGGTGTGCTGACCGGGTGCTCCGGCCGGGGTGCGCAGACCGGGTGCTCCGGCCCGGTGCTCCGGCCGGGGTGCTCCGGCCGCGAGGCCGTTACCCGCCGAGCTGCTCGCGCAACTGCTGCTGGGCCTCCCGCAGTTCCGGCGTGAACTCCGGCCCGAGCTCGCTCATCTCGAAGATCGGCCGCACCTCCAACGTCGCGCCGCCGGAGAGCGGCGCGCGCTTGACCCACTCCAGCGCCTCCTGGAGTGAGGAGGCCTGGAGCAGCCAGTACCCGGCGATGATCTCCTTGGACTCGGTGAACGGCCCGTCGATGACGGTGCGCCGCTCCTTGTCGTCGAACCGCACCCGCGCGGCGGCCAGTGTCGGCTTGAGGCCTTCGGCGGCCAGCAGCACCCCGGCCTTGGCCAGCTGTTCGTTGTAGGCGGTCATCTCCTCGAACAGTTCGGTCGGCGGCATCGCGCCGGCCTCGGAGTCCGCGTCGCCCTTGATGAACACCATGAACTTCGGCATGTGATCGCTCCTCGACTGACGGCTGGTCGGTCCAGCCTCCACGAAGGCGTCGGACGGCGCGAGGCGGGATCGACACCGGGCCGGAGGATTTCTTCGGCGCGGGTTGATGCCGAGACGTTCTAAGCCTAGGCTTCCTAGGTATGAGCCAGGACATGATGCGCGGACACCTCGACGGCCTGGTGCTGGCGGTGCTCACCACCGGGCCGTCGCACGGCTACGGACTCATCGACGCGCTGCGCGACCGCAGCGGCGGGGCCTTCGACCTGCCGGAGGGCTCGGTGTACCCGGCGCTGCACCGGCTGGAGCGGGCCGGGCTGGTGGCCAGCGGGTGGTCCGAGGTGGCGGGCCGACGGCGGCGGGTCTACAGCCTGACGGCCGCCGGACGGCGCTCGGCCGAGGAGCGGCGTAGCGAGTGGCGGTCGTTCTCGGCGGCGGTGGAGCGGGTGTTCGGGGGCGGGGAGGCCGGTGGCGCCGCGGTCGGCACGACCGGCACGACCGGCACGACCGGGGCAGTCGGGGCGGTGGGCGCGTGAGGCCCGGGGTGCGGCGGCTCGGTGCCGCGCGACGGGTCGGCGGTGTGCGGCAGGCCGATGCCGCGCAGCAGGCTGATGACGTGCGACAAGCTGATACCGCGCGGCAAGTCGGCGGCCCGACGCCCTACCGCTCGATCGAGGCCTACGCCGACGACCTGGCCTGGCGACTCCGGGTCGGCCTGCGCGGCCGTCGGCGCATCGTCAGCGAGGTCTCGGCACACCTGGCCGACCTGGTCGCCGAGGAGGAGTCCGCCGGGCAGACGCCGCAGGCCGCGGCCCGGCGGGCGACCGCGCGTTTCGGCGCCCCGGAAGAGCTGGCCGGGGAGTTCAACCGCGACTGTGCCCTGCACAGCGCGCGGATCGCCGCCTGGGCACTCGTGGCCTGCGTGATCGCCTCGGTCGGCGCCGCGGGGTTGGCGCTGCGGGGCGGCGCGCCCGCGGCGCCGTGGCCGAATCAGGCTGTCTACTATGCGGTCCCGGCGCTGCTGGCCCAGGTGGCGGCGATGTGCGCGGGCACGGCGTTCTTGCTCGCGGTGATCGCCCCCTGGCTGCTCGGCCGGACCCCGCGGACCCTGGCGACGGTGGTGCGGGCGCAGACCGTCGCGGTCCTGGCCCTGGCCCCGATCGCCGTGGTCTCGGCCGGGAACATCGCCCACGCGGGCTGGACCGAGGGAGCGATGTCGGCGCTGGTGGCGCTCGCGGTGCCGGTCGCCATGGTCTTCAGCGTCCGCGCCGGGCTGCGGGCCGGCACGGTCGCCGGCGGCGCCTCGACGCTCGACGTGATCGTCGACTGCTGCGCGGCGCTGGCCGAGCGCTGGAGTTGGAGCGCTCGGTGGTACGGCTTGGTGACCGGCACGTGGGCCGCCGCGGTCGAGCGGATGCCGCGTCTGATGAGCTGGCTGGAGATGCGGCGCCATCCGTGGCGTTCGGCGGTCACCATCTCAGCGGCCGCCGGGATCGTGTTGAAGCTGCCCGACCTGGTGTTCAAGGCCGATGTCGATCTCCCGGCGGCGGCAGTCGAGGCGCTGGCGGCGTTCCTGGGGTACTGCCTTTTCAGCGCTCTGCTCGGACTGCGCACGCGCGAGCCCTCCGACGCGGTCGGCGTCGAAGGGCTCGCGGTCGGGCCGGCCTGAGCGGTCAGCCGGTCAGCCGGGTCAGCAGTCAGCCGGTCCGGACGTCAGGCGGTCAGGCGGTCGGCGCGAGGTCCAGGCCTGAGGTGCTCTGGCGCGGCGCCTCGGCGGTATCGGCGTCGGCTGCCGCCTCCGGAGCGCCGGCCCCGGCGCCCCGCAGCCCGAACACCGCCACCAGTAGCGCCGCGACCAGCAGCGCTATCCCGATCGTGAACGCCAGGTGGTATCCGCTGCTCAGGGCGTCCGCCGGGTCGTGGCCGGCCCGCAGCAGGTGCGCGGTGCGGCCGGCGGCGAGCGTGGACAGCACCGCCGCGCCGAAGGCCGCGCCGATCTGCTGCGTGGTGTTGTAGAGCCCGGAGACCACCCCGGCGTCCTGCTCGCGGGCCCCGGACATGCCCAGCCCGGCGGCCGCGGGCATGGCCAGGCCGCCGCCGGCGATCAGCACCATGGTCGGCAGCAGGTCGGGGACGTAGTGCGCGTGCGTCGGCATCCGGAGCAGCAGGGCCAGCGCGCCGATGAGCATCACCAGGCCCGCGACCAGCACCGTGCGGGCGCCGAACCGCGCGATCAGCCGGGCCGACACGGTCAGCGCGACTGCCCCGATCGCCACCGCCGCGGGCAGCATGGCCAGGCCGGTCCGGGTCGCGTCGTAGCCGAGCACCTTCTGCATGTCCAAGGCCACCACTATCTGGAAGGCGAACATCGCGGCGATCATCAGCATCTGCACCGCGTTGCCGCCGGCCACGCCGTGCGAGCGCAGGATCCGCAGCGGCATGAGCGGGCTGGCGGCGGTGGCCTGGCGGCCGAAGAAGCCGGCGATCAGCAGGGCGGACAGCGCGCCCAGGCCCAGGGTGCGGGCCGAGGCCCAGCCGGCCGTCGCGGTGCCGACCACGGTGTAGATCGCGAGCATCAGGCCGCCGGTGACCAGCAGCGCGCCGAGCGCGTCCACCCCGGAGCGCAGTCCGGCGCCGCGGTCGGCGGGGATCGCCTTCCCCGCGGCGGCCAGCGTCAGCAGGCCGATCGGGATGTTGATCATGAAGATCCAGTGCCAGCTCAGCGCGTCGGTCAGGACGCCGCCGAGCACCTGGCCGATCGAGGCGCCGGCCGCCCCGGTGAACGCGAACACCCCCAGCGCCTTGGCCCGCTCGCGCGGTTCGGTGAACAGCGTGACCAGGATGCCCAGGCTCACCGCGGACGACGCCGCGCTGCCGATCCCCTGCCCGAACCGGGCCGTGACCAGCATCGCCGGTGAGTTCGCGGCCCCGGCCACCGCCGAGGCCGCCACGAACAGCGCGATGCCGGCCAGGAACACCGGCTTGCGGCCGAGCAGGTCGCCGAGCCGTCCGGCGAGCAGCAGCAGGCCGCCGAAGGCCAGCTGGTAGCTGTTCACCACCCAGCTCAGGCCGGCCGAGGAGAAGCCCAGGTGGGACTGGATGGACGGCATCGCGACGGTGACGATGCTGCCGTCCAGCACCGCCATCAGGGCGCTGGTGGCGATCACGGCCAGCGCCAGGCGCTGGGAGCCGCCGGCGCCGGCGGGGCGGGATGCGAAGGACATGATCACTCCTGGGAGCTCGATGACGCGGGAAGGTGCGCCGGGTCCGGTGCCGACAGGGATGACCGTAGCGGATAGTTTTGAAGTAGACAATCTTTCTCGGGAAGATCTACTTGAAGAGCTCTCTCGCGCTACACTGCTGCCATGACCTCCCTGGCCCCCGCCCGCACCGCCGGCACCGCGGAGCGCACGGCGCCCGACCTGTCGTACCTGCTCGACCACACCTCGCACGTGCTGCGCACCAAGATGGCCGCGGCCCTGGCCGAGGTCGGCATGACCGCGCGCATGCACTGCGTACTGGTCAAGGCGCTGGAGGAGGAACGCACCCAGATCCAGATCGCCGAACTCGGCGACATGGACAAGACCACGATGGTGGTGACGGTCGACGCCCTGGAGAAGGCGGGCCTGGCCGAGCGCCGGCCCTCGGCGGGCGACCGCCGGGCCCGCATCATCGCGGTCACCGACGCCGGCGCCGAGATGGCCGGGCGCACCCAGGCGATCGTGGACCGGGTCCACGCCGAGGCGATCAGTTCACTGCCGGAGGAGATGCGCCCGGTGCTGTTGGCGGCGCTGGAACTGCTCACCACCGGCCACCTGGCCACGCCCGAGGAGAGCCCGGCCGGGGCGCGGCGGGCGCGGCAGGCGTGAGCGGGTTCTGATGCGAGCGTGCTCTGATGTGCGCTGGTTCTGGTGTGAGCAGGTTCTGGTGTGCGCAGGTTCTGGTTCTGAGAAGGGGCGCGCCGCGGCGGGAGCAGTCCCAGGCCGGCTCATGCCGCGACGCGTGGTGCCATCAGAGCACGTGCCCGTTAAGCGCGCTTTAAAGCCGGCCGTTGTCCGTTCATCTGCTGGGGTGTCCGGAAAAGCCGAACCGCCCGCCGACGTGGCCGCTGCTCAGGGAGGAGGGCTGAGCGGCCTCGCCGGACGGGCGGTCCGGGTCCTGCATCTTGCATCCCACACACACCGAGCGCCGCTAGCGGCGCTCGCCCACCGGTCCACATATCCCAGGGGTCCTGCGAGTTGACCCGACGCCCCGGTCCCAAGGGACCGGGGCCCGGCGTGGCCGTCTCGTCAGCAGCCACACCGTCCGGGAGTCGGGCTCTCCCGGGTTTTTCGGGGGTGAGATAACTATGACCCGCGCGTCCCAGGGATTCGCTGAGACCGCTGTGAGAAAACCCTGAGAAAAGAAATCGCAGGTCGAGGCCGGTGTGTTACCGAACGTATATCATCGCAAAAGGTTCCCGATCGAGCCCAGGAATTCGGCGGTGAGCGCCCTGAGTTCGGCGCGGTGGCCCCACAGTGCGCCGGCGGCGTCGAAGACCTCCAGCCGGGCCGTGGGCAGGGCCTGTGCCACCCGGCGCGCGGTCTCGACCGGGTGTGCCGGATCGCCCTCCTGGGCGATCACGAGGACCGGGGCCGTGACGGCGCGCAGCCGCTCCAGGCCTGCCGGATCCAGCGGCACGGCCGTCGCGAGCGGGAGCCAGCGTCCCGGGTCGCGGTCCTCGGCGACCAGCTCCTTGGCGCGGCGCTCGGCCCAGTCGCGGGCGATCGGCGCGTCGCGGACCGCGAGCGGCTGGGTGCGCAGGAGGGCGTCGGCGACGCCGGGGACGTCCTCGGCCGCGAGTCGGGAGGCGAGATCGCGGTGTGGGGCGACGGCATCGGGGCGGCGCGCGACGTCGGCGACGGCCGGCAGATACAGCACCACCCGCTCGAAGCGGTCGGGGATGCGGCTCAGCACGCGCAGCAGCGTGGCCGCGCCGAGCGAGACGCCGAAGGCCGCGGTGGCGTGTTCGTGGTCGGCGACGGCCAGGGCGGCCGCGGCCAGGGTGTCGTAGCCGAGCGGGTCCGGGCCGGTGGCGGCACCGTGGCCGGGCAGGTGCGCGAAGACCTTGCGGCCGGGCACGCCGGAGGCCAGCGGCCGGGTGTCCTCGATGGAGCCGGCCAGGCCGTGCAGGAACAGCGTGGTGGGCGGGCCGGGGGTGCCGGCCAGGGCGTACTCGACGGTCCCCTCGCCGGCCGGGCCGGCGTAGGGCAGCGTCAGGGTCCTCACCAGCGGCCGTACGGGCCCTGGTTGCTACCGCTGTCGCTCTTGCGCTTGGGGCCGGCGACCTGCTTCAGCGCCGGGCGGACGTCCACCCAGTAGACCATCGCGACCACCACGCCGACGATGGTGAACAGCAGGCCCAGCAGCATGTTCGCGGCGATCGCCACGGTGAGGATGATCAGCCAGCCGGGCTTGGTGAGCTTGCCGGCGGCGCGGTAGGCGTCCTCGCGCCGCAGCGCGGCGTCGACCAGGACGACGACCTGCCCGACCAGCACGGCCAGGGAGATGATGGCGAGGAAGCTGGTCAGGCCGTCGCGCAGTGCGGAGCCGATCATTGCCGTCGTCCTCCTTCTACGGTTGGGTCCGGGATGCCTGCCGGTCGTTACGTTCAACGTACGCGACCGGCGGGCTCGTTCCCAGTCTCTTCGCGATCTACCAACGATCGCGGCCTACTGGCGGTCGCCGTGTTCAGGCCTCGCCGGTCTTCTTCGCGGCGCTGCCGTTGGCGGTGCGGCGGGGCGCGGCCTTCTTGGCGGTGCCGGTGCCGGAGGTGCTGCCGCCGGTCGTCTTGGCCTTGGCCGGCGGCTGCTCGGCGGCGGCCTTCGGGGCGGCGGCCTCGGACTTGGCCGACTCAGCCGGCTTGCCGGCCGGCGCGGCCGCGGTCTTCGGCTCCTCGTCCTCGATCACCACGACCGACTCGACCCGCACCGCCTCGGCACCCCGGGTCTCCTGCACCGCGACCACCTCGACCTCGGTGGCCCGGCCGGCCAGCACCCGGTCCACGACGGCCTTGCCGCGCTCGGAGTAGCCGTCGTAGGTCTCCACGGCCTTGCCCGCGACCTCCAACGCCCGGCCGACCTGCATCAGCAGCAGGGTCTGGGCCTTCTCCCGGGCGGCGCGCAGGTCCGGCTCGGAGATCTTCTCGCGCAGCGCCTTGGCGTCGTCCTGGAACTGGCCCAGCGCGATCTTCGACTGCACGCTCTCGGCCACCCCGGCGACCTTGCCGGCCACGGAGGTCGCCACCTCGCCGGCCTTCGTCCCGGCCTCGGTCAGCAGCGCCGGCGCGTCCTTGAGCGCGGCCACCGCGGCGTCACCGACACCGGCGGCGAAGTAGAACGGCTTGGGGTTGGTGACGGTGGTCGTCACGGTCTTGCGGGCACTGTCCACCAGGTTCATGAGGGCTCCTTCTCGATTCACTGCTCGGTGGGCTCGGCCGCCGCCGAGCCACGGATGTCACGGATGTGTTCGTCGTCGATGTCTTCGATGCCGTCGATGCCGTCGATGTTCTTGCCGTTCTGGGCATCCCGCGCCGCCGCATCCCGAGCGCTCTCCAACCGGAACGCCTCATAGATGTCGAGCAGCGCACGCTTCTGCCGCGCACTGAGCCACGGGTCGTCGGCGACAGCGGCCCGCACCTTCTCGGTCGCCGCGTCTGGATCGACGTCGGCGCCTCCGTCCAACAACCCGGCCCGCACATACAGCGTCTCGGCTGAAATCCGCAGCGCCTTCGCAAGCTGCTGCAAGATCTCCGCACTGGGCTTACGCAACCCCCGCTCGATCTGGCTGAGGTAGGGATTCGACACCCCCGCGGCCTGCGCCAACTGCCGCACGGAGTACTGCGCGTTGCGGCGCTGCTCGCGGATGTACTCGCCGAGCGGCCCGATCGGGAGGGCTCCCAGGGGATTGTGGGGCATGCGTTCAGCGTGGCACGCGAGTGCTTGCAATTGCAAGCGGATGCTTGCTGGTGTGATGCGGGGCACGCGCGGGATTCGCTTATCGCTGACGGCGGTTTTCCGGTAGCGCGCGTCTTGACGCCGCTGTGGGATGGGTCGCCGAGGTGTCCCATGTAAAGACATCGACTCACGCCACCCTCGCGCCATACGCTCGCAAATAGGGCTGTGGCCTGGGTAAAGGCGCTGATCTTCGAGTATCTACTACGACGCGTAGTCAATTTTCTTATGTGGCTTTGACATCGGACATGCCACTCTGAGAGCCCTCCGAGGGAGCCCGACCCTCGGCGGTGTGCGAGTGCAGACCCGCGCGCCTGCCCGGCCCCGTGTCGTTCGCGTCCCCGCGTGGACGGCTGCACGGGGCCGGGTCCTTTTGTGCCACTGATCTCGGGTCGCCGATCTTGAGTCGCTGATCTTGGGTTCCGAGCGTGCGTCCCGGCCACGTCCGGCCCGCACGCGGCCCGCGTCTCACCGATCAGTCACCGGCGCGGCGATCCGGGCAATGCACCGTAAAGTCATCGGATGATCGGACCGATACCGGCCCGATCGGTGGCTGGCCGGTGCCCCGCCGGCGCCGGCCCCGGGCTTGCCGGGAATGCGCCGCCGAGGTCCCGCCGTTGCATCGTTGTCGGCCACACAGCCGTGCCCCGGATTCCCGACGTAGGAGGTAAAACGCCTTGGAATCGCTGCCCAGGCGTGTGGCGCTGCTGTCCGTGCACACTTCCCCGCTGCACCAGCCGGGTACCGGCGACGCCGGCGGCATGAACGTCTACATAGTGGAGCTCTCGCGGCGGCTCGCCGACCTCGGCATCGAGGTGGAGATCTTCACGCGGGCGACCACCGGCGCGCTGCCCCCGGCCGTCGACCTCGCCCCCGGCGTCCTGGTGAGACACGTCACGGCCGGCCCCTACGAGGGCCTGTCCAAGGAGGACCTGCCGGGCCAGCTGTGCGCCTTCACCTCCGGCGTCCTGCGCACCGAGGCGATGCACGAGCCCGGCTACTACGACCTGATCCACTCCCACTACTGGCTCTCCGGCCAGGTGGGCTGGCTGGCCAAGGAGCGCTGGGGCGTCCCGCTGATCCACTCCATGCACACCCTGGGCAAGGTGAAGAACGCCGCCCTGGCGCTCGGCGACGACCCGGAGCCCACGGCCCGGCTGGTCGGCGAGGACCAGGTGGTGGACGCCGCCGACCGGCTCATCGCCAACACCGACCAGGAGGCCTCGGAGCTGGTGCGGCTGTACGACGCCGACCCGGACCGGGTGTCGACCGTGAACCCCGGCGTGGACCTGGACCGCTTCCGTCCGGGGGACAAGGCGGCGGCCCGGGAGTCGCTGGGGCTGCCGGCGGACGCCTCGGTGCTGGTATTCGTCGGCCGGATCCAGCCGCTGAAGGCCCCGGACGTGCTGCTGCGGGCCGCCGCCGAGCTGATCGCGCGGTCCCCGGAGCGCCGGGAGAAGCTGGTGGTCGCCGTGGTCGGCGGGCCCAGCGGATCCGGGCTGGCCGAGCCCACGCACCTGCACCGGCTGGCGCGCCGGCTGGGGATCGCGGACGTGGTGCGGTTCGTGAAGCCGGTGGACCAGACCCGGCTGGCCGACTGGTACCGGGCCGCGGACATCGCGGTCGTGCCGTCCTACAGCGAATCCTTCGGCCTGGTCGCCATAGAGGCGCAGGCTTGCGGCACGCCGGTGGTGGCCGCGCGGGTCGGCGGCCTGGCCACGGCCGTGGCCGACGGCCGCTCCGGGATCCTGGTCACCGGCCACGATCCGGCGGACTACGCCACCGCGGTCGCCCGGCTGCTCGACGCGCCGCACCTGCTGGCCGACTACGGCGAGAACGCCGTCGAGCACGCGGCTCGCTTCGGCTGGTCCGCTACTGCGGCTGCGACCGCCGACGTCTACAGCCGCTCTATAGAGGACCTGCGTGCGTTCCGGTACCGCGAGTTGTGCGCGGGTCAGTAGTGCGCGGCATTAGTGCGGGACCGGTAGCGCGCGACCGGTAGCGCGGCAATAGGGTCGGTCCCATGGGTGGTGATCGAGAAGGCATCAAGGCCGCCGCGCGTTCGGCGGTGCTGGACGCGCTGGCCGACGCCGGAGTGGAGTACGAGCGGCCCGAGGACGGCACGTTCGTCGTGAAGCTCCCCGGCGAGCACAAGCTGTGGACCACGTGCTCGCTGGTGGTCGGCGACCACACGCTCTCGCTCAACGCGTTCGTGGCCCGCCGGCCCGACGAGAACCACGAGGGCGTCTACCGCTGGCTGCTGGAGCGCAACACCCGGCTCGGCTCGCTGGCCTTCGCCCTGGACCGGCTCGGCGACGTGTATCTGGTCGGCCGGCTACCGCTGGGCCTGATCACCCCGGAGGTCGTGGACCAGCTCCTCGGCGAGGCGGTCGCGGCCTCCGACTCCTCCTTCGACCAGCTCCTGGAGCTGGGCTTCGCCTCCGCGATCCGGCGCGAATGGCAGTGGCGGACCTCCCGCGGGGAGTCGCTGGCGAACCTCGCAGCCTTCCGTCATCTCATCGAGCGGACACCGGACACCCGGGACGAGAAGGGGCCGGAAGCCCCGAAGTAGGCTGGCGCCATGACCGCCGAATCACGCCTGATCCTGCTCCGCCACGGCGAGAGCGAGTGGAACGCCAAGAACCTGTTCACCGGTTGGGTGGACGTCAATCTCAACGCCAAGGGCGAGGCCGAGGCCGTGCGCGGCGGCGAGCTGCTGCGCGAGCGCGACCTGCTGCCGGACGTGGTCCACACCTCGGTGCTGCGCCGTGCGATCCGCACCGCGAACATCGCGCTGGAGGCCGCCGACCGGCACTGGATCCCGGTGCGCCGCAGCTGGCGGCTGAACGAGCGGCACTACGGCGCGCTCCAGGGCAAGGACAAGGCCGCGACGCTGGCGGAGTTCGGCGAGGACCAGTTCATGCTGTGGCGCCGGTCCTACGACGTCCCGCCGCCGCCGCTGGCCGCGGACGACAAGTTCTCGCAGTTCCAGGACCCGCGCTACGCCGGTCTGCCGACCGAACTGCGTCCGCGGACCGAGTGCCTGAAGGACGTCGTCGGCCGCATGCTGCCGTACTGGTACGACGCGATCGTCCCGGACCTGCGGGCCGGCGACACGGTGCTGGTGGCCGCGCACGGCAACTCGCTGCGCGCGCTGGTGAAGCACCTGGACGGGATCTCGGACGAGGACATCGCCGCCCTGAACATCCCCACCGGCGTCCCGCTGCTCTACACGCTGGACGGCGACCTGCGGCCGACGAAGACCGGCGGGGAGTACCTGGACCCGAAGGCCGCGGCGGAGTCGATCGAGGCGGTCAAGAACCAGGGCAAGAAGTAGGTTTCAGGGCTCTGATCCTCAAGCGGGCTCCGGCCGGGCGTGATCCGCCCGCCCGGAGCCCCTTGTGTCCCCGGTGGTCCCGTGTGCGCGAATAATCAGTTGCACCGCTGCCCGGCGGCTGCGAGTCTTCGGCGGTAACGTCGGGACTGTTGTCGAGCGAGGAAGGGCACGGGCATGCGCCGTCGCTTCGAAATCTCCGTTTCCCATTTGGATCGAGCTTTCGAGGACGCAACCAACCGTGCCCACCGTGAACATCGGAATCCTCGCGCATGTCGACGCGGGTAAGACCAGCCTGACCGAGCGCCTGCTCTTCGAGACCGGGACCATCGGCCGGCTCGGGAGCGTGGACGCCGGGACCACGCAGACCGACCGCGGCGAGCTCGAACGCCGCCGCGGCATCACCATCAAGACCGCGGTCGCCGCCTTCAGCGTCGGCGACCTGCGGGTCAACCTGATCGACACCCCCGGGCACTCCGACTTCGTCGCCGAAGTGGAGCGCGCGCTGGGGGTGCTGGACGGCGCCGTGCTGGTGCTGTCGGCGGTCGAGGGCGTGCAGGCGCACACCCGGCGGCTGATGAAGACGCTGCGCCGGCTGCGGGTGCCGACCCTGCTGTTCGTGAACAAGGTCGACCGGGTCGGCGCGCGGCAGGACGGACTCCTGGCCGACGTGCGCCGGCTGCTGACGCCGGGCGCGATCGCCGTGAGCGAGGTCGAGGGCGTCGGGACGAAGGCGGCGCGCGTGCGGCCTTCGGACCTGGACCTGTCCGACGCCGAGCGGCTGGCCGAGTATGACGAAGCCGTGCTGGCCGCGTTGGTCGAGGACCGCCTGCCCGACGAGGGAGAACTGCGCGCTGCCCTGGCCCGCCAGACCGCCCTCGGCCACGCGTATCCCGTGTACTTCGGCTCGGCGATCACCGGGGTCGGCGTCGCGGAACTGGTCGGCGGGGTGCGAGAGCTGCTTCCGCACGCCGCCGGCGACGCCGGCGCCGAAACCCGCGGGACCGTGTTCGCGATCGAGCGCGGCCGGGCCGGGGACAAGACCGCCTACGTGCGCCTGCGCGACGGCGTGCTGCGCACCCGGGACCGCACCGGATTCGGGACCATCACCGGCCTGGAGGTCGTCGGGCTCCCCGGCGCCGCCGAGGCCCGGCCCGGCGACATCGCGAAGGTCAGGGGGCTGCCCGGGATCCGGGTCGGCGACCGGTTCGGCACCGGAGAGGCCGCCGATACCGCCGGCACCGCTGGCACCGACACCGCAGCCGACTTCGCCCGACCGAGCCTGGAGACCGTGGTGCGGGCGGCGGACGGCGACCGGACGCGGCTGCACGCCGCCCTGGTCGAGATGGCCGATCAGGACCCGCTGATCCGTACCCGTGCGCTGCCCGGCGGCGAGAGTTCGGTGCTGCTCTACGGCGAGGTCCAGAAGGAGGTCGTGGCGGCGACCCTGGCCGACGTGTACGGCGTCGAGGCCGTCTTCGAGCCGAGCCGGACCGTCTACATCGAGCGGCCCGTAGGGGTCGGCGAGTACGGCGAGAACATGAACCACTTCCCGAGCACCCGGTTCCGTGCCACGCTCGGGTTTCGCGTCACGCCGGGCGCGCCGGGCAGCGGCCGGGTGTTCCGCTACGAGACCGAACTCGGCGCGCTGCCGCCGGTCTACCACCGCGCGACCGAGGAGACCGTGCTGCGCACGCTGGAGCAGGGGCTCGACGGCTGGGCGGTGACGGACGTGGTGGTGACGATGGTGCGCAGCGGGTTCTGCTCGGTGACCAGCGTCGCCGGCGACTTCCGGAAGCTGGCGCCGTACGTGCTGATGCGGGCCCTGACGGAAGCCGGGACCGAGGTGTACGAACCCTGCCACGCCTTCGAACTGGACGTCCCGGCCGACACCGGGCCCGCCGTGCTGTCGGCGCTGGTCGCGGCGCAAGCCGAGGTCGAGGTGTCGGCGGGCGGGTCGCAATCGTGGTCGCTGCACGGGAACCTGCCGGCCCGCACCGTCCAGGACGTCGAGAAGACGCTGCCCGCCCTGACCCGGGGCGAGGCGGTATGGCTGTCGCAGGCGGCGGGGGACCGGCTGGTGCGCAGCCGCCCCGCCGGGCGCGAGCGGACCGACGGGAACCCGACCGACCTCGACGAGTACCTGCGCTACCTGGCGTTGGAAAAAATGTAGAGCTCCCAGTGAAGAAAGCACGGAGAACCCCTAGAACCCAACACCCGCCTACCCCGGTTATATCTGCGTGAGATCTCTCAGGAAAGGCACCAGCCCGGAACTCCACGAGGAGTTCCGGGTCTTCGTCACGGGAAGTCAGGGCCACCTGAGGCGCTCAGCCTATGTGCTGTGCGGCGACTGGCATCTGGCCGAGGACCTGGTCCAAACCGCGTACCAGCGGATCTTCCGGGCCTGGCATCGGGTGCGGGTGATGGACCTGCCCGATGCCTACGCCCGGCGCGTGGTCTACCGCTGCTTTCTCGACAGCCGTAAGTGGCAGCGCGAAGCGGCGTCGCTGGAGGCGCTGGTCGACCGGCCGGCCGTCGAGGGCGACGCCGCGGTACGGCTGACCATCCTCGCCGCGCTGGCCGAGCTGGCCCCGCGCACGCGGGCGATCGTGGCCCTGCGGTACTGGGAGGACCACAGCGTCGAGCAGACCGCGGCCGCGCTCGGGATCAGCACCGGCACGGTGAAGAGCATGTCCG
Source organism: Catenulispora pinisilvae (assembly GCF_015356865.1). Lineage (GTDB taxonomy): Bacteria > Actinomycetota > Actinomycetes > Streptomycetales > Catenulisporaceae > Catenulispora > Catenulispora pinisilvae. The sequence goes on along the minus strand of NZ_JAAFZA010000097.1, from coordinate 317 downwards.
CCCGCGGACTGGCGCAGCTGCGCGAACGACTGGGCGACTTCGCGACCTTGCTTCCCGACTCCGTAGAAACCAGGTGAGGCGAACATGACACCGGATGATTCGGACCTCTCGGTCCACGACGTGATCGGCCGGCTCTTCGAGGAGCCGGAACCCACACACCGCACGAATCTGGCCGACGGCGCGATCGCGTACGGGATGGCGGCGAGCCGGCGGCGCGGGTTCGCCGTGGCCGGGGCCACGTTGAGCGTGCTGGCGGTGGTCGCCGGGGCGGTGGGGGTGGCCGGCGGGGTGGACGGGTCGGGAGGCGGCGGCTTGTC
>NZ_JAAFZA010000096.1 GCF_015356865.1 Catenulispora pinisilvae | reverse complement strand
CTGCCGGGCGGTCCGCGATGCGGGGTTGGGAAGAACAGCGCCGATCGGAAAAACCATGCCGATCAGAAGAACAGTGCCGCCATCCGGGCAACGGCGGAACCGAACCGTCAGGCAGAGGCCTGACGCACGTCGTGGGGGCAGTGGCGGACACATGGATGCAGCGACTCAGCGCGCGATGGCCGGATTCGGGGCGGCGACGCCCGACGGACCGGCGGGACTGGCGGTGCGGGGGTACCTCGCCGAGCAGTCACGCGCCTTCCTGACGCACAGCGCGCTACCGGTGCAGCAGTCGGCGGCGGTGCGGCTGCGCACCGCCTGCCTGCGGGTGGGCACGGCACTGACCGCCTGCCGGGGGTTGGTCGACGCGGTCTGGGCCGAGGAGTTGGGCCGGGAACTGGAGACCACCGCGGTGGTGCTCGGCACCGAACGGGACACCGACGCCGTGCGGCCGCGGCTGCTGGCCCCGCTGGATCTGTGGATCGAGCAGGGCCGCTATCCCGACGGCGGCGCGGCCCGCACCCGCACCCTGCTGACCCGGATGCTGGACCGGGAACGCTCGGCCGCGCACAGCCAGGCCACCGCGGCGCTGGTCGGCCCGGCCTTCCACGCGCTGGCCGACCGGATGGCCACGCTGGCCCGGGACGTGCCGCTGACCCCGGCGGCCGAACGGCCGGCCCGGGCGGTGCTCCCGGAGTTGGCCGAGAACGCCTACGAGGAGTTCGCGCGCCGGATCGAGGACCTGCCCGAGCCCCTGGCCGCCGAGGACGCCGACGGGGACGCCGCCTGGCTGGCCGCCGAGGACGCCGCGCTGGCCGCGCTGCACATCGCCGAGCTGTGCCGCCCGGCCGCCGCCCTGATCGCCGGCGAGGCGCCGGCCGACCTGCTGGCCCGGCTGACCGCGCTGGTCGAGGCGCTGGCCGGGCAGCGGGACGCGGTGCTGGCCGCGGCCTGCGTCCATCGGGCGGCCGACACGCCGCGCATCGCCGCCACGACCGGATATGTACTGGGAAGACTGCACGAAGAACAACGTCTGGCCGTGCTCCGCGCCCGGAGCACCGCGCCGTTGCCGGTTCGAGAGAGGTCCGGGCACGCATGAACGCCGAAGCCGAGCAGGCCGCGCCGATCCGGGTCCGGGCTGCCGGCTGCGTCCTGTGGCGCCCCGGCCGCACCGGGCCGGAGGTGGCGCTGATCCACCGGCCGCGCTACGACGACTGGTCGTTCCCGAAGGGCAAGCTCGACGCCGGCGAGAACTATGTGCAGGCCGCGCTGCGCGAGGTGCGGGAGGAGACCGGCTACCCGGTGGTCCTGGGCCGGCGGCTGCCGACCCAGGTCTACGACGTGTCCTTCGGCGGTCCGGCCCGCATGAAGCGGGTGAAGTACTGGGCCGCGCAGGCCGCCGTGGACGCCGAGTTCCAGCCCAACTCCGAGGTGGACCGGCTGGACTGGCTGCCGGTGCCGCGGGCGATGGCCCAACTGACCCGGCAGACCGACCGCGACCTGCTCCAGGCGTTCACCGCGGCGCCGGTCGACACCGTTCCGGTGATCCTGTTACGGCACGCCGAATCGGTGCCGCGCAAGCGCTGGGACGGCGAGGAGCGGGACCGGCCGCTGACCGGGGACGGCCGGGACCAGGCCGAGGCGCTGATCCCGGTGCTGAGCGCCTACGGGGACGCGGCGCTGACCGCCTCGCCGTACGCGCGGTGCGTCGCGACGCTGCGGCCGACCGCCCGGGCCGCCGGAGCCGAGCTGGTCCTGGAGCCGGTGCTCGGCGAGGGCTCCGATCCGGACGCCGGGCGCGCCTGGCTGCGCCAGGCGCTCAAAGCCGGGCACCCGACCGTGGCCTGCACCCACCGTCCGGTGCTGCCCGGGCTGCTGGCCGAGAGCCCGCTGGGACAGGCGGTGCACTCCGGCCGCCGGGCGCTGGCGCCGGCCGAGGCGTGGGTGCTGCACGGAAGGGACGGGAGTGTCGTGGCGGTCGACAGACTGCGGACGTGAACCCTTTTGGTCAACGTCCGGACACGGTGCGCACCAGATCGGCGGCGCGGTCAACCCCCCGTTCGGGCGAAGTGGCCGCCGAACCCGTCGCGTCGGCACTTTTACCCGCTCTGATCAGGGCTTCCCGCGCGCGACGGCCCGAGACCGTTCACCCCGCGTTCACCTTCACCCGTCCATCGATTCACCTGGCCTCCCTAGCTTCGTCGTGACAGCGCATGCAAAAGACTTCCGATGATTCGAAGGGACTTCCCCGGTGAAGATCCACGCTGGTGTTAATGGGCGCAGTGCCGCGGTCGGCGCCGGAGTTCTGGCTCTCGCCATGGCCGGTCTGACGGCTTGTGGTTCCGATAACAACTCCTCGTCGTCGAGCTCGGGCGGCTCCTCGTCCACCTCCTCGGCGGCCGGTGGCAGCAGCACCGGCTCTTCGTCGTCCGGTTCCAGCAGCGCCATCACCTGCGCCAACGGCACGCTCTCCGCCCAGGGCTCGACCGCCCAGCAGCAGGCGATCAACACGTTCATCAAGAACTACCAGACCAAGTGCGGCAACAGCACGAACATCAGCTACAACGGCACCGGCTCCGGCCCGGGCGTGACGGCGTTCACCCAGAAGCAGGCCGACTTCGCCGGCTCGGACTACCCACTGGCCGCCTCCCAGCAGCCGCAGGCCGACCAGCGCTGCGGCAGCGGCAAGGCGCTGTCGGTGGGCACCGTCCCCGGCGTCATCGCGGTGATGTACAACATCCCGAACGTCAGCAAGCTGAACCTGTCGGCCTCCACCCTGGGCAAGATCTTCAACAGCAAGATCACCAAGTGGAACGACGCGGCGATCCAGACCGACAACCCGGGCGTGACGCTGCCGGACCTGACCATCCAGACCTTCCACCGCTCGGACGGCTCGGGTACCTCGTACAACTTCTCGAACTACCTGAACAAGACCGCCCCGACCGACTTCCCGACCGCGGCCAACAAGCAGTGGCCGGGCAGCGGCGGCCAGGGCCAGCAGGGCTCCAAGGGCGTCGCCCAGGCCGTGCAGTCGACCGCCGGCGCCATCGGCTACGCCGAGGTCTCCTACGCCACCTCGAACCACCTGAACACCGCCAACATCGGCAACGCGGCCGGCAAGTTCGTCCCGCTGACCGTCCCGAACGCGGCGAACTTCCTGAACCAGGCGAAGGTGGACACCTCCGGCGGCAACTACGTGTTCAACTTCGACTACACGTACGCCGCCGACGACGCCTACCCGGCGGTCCTGGTGACCTACGAGATCGTCTGCTCCAGCGGCAACGAGAGCGCCAAGCTGCCCGAGCTCAAGGGCTTCCTGAACTACCTGTCCAGCAGCGACGCCCAGTCGCAGCTGCCGAACCTGGGCTACGTCTCGCTGTCCTCCAGCCAGCAGAGCGCGGTCGCCGCGATCTACAGCGGCCTGAGCTAAGCGGCCACAACGGAAACCGAGCCAGGAAATGCGACACGTCGGAGCCCCCGGTACTGACCGGCCGGCTCCGGCGTGTCGGCGCCGGAACGCCGCCGGTCGGCCGTCCCGGCTTGTCCGTTTTGGTCTAACGGAATCGAAACCCGCAGTGAACGCATACCTTCCGGGCCCAGCTGTATCCGTTGGGCGCCCGAGCGACGAGGCAGGACCCGAATGAGCGGCATAGCGCCGACCGCCACCCGGCCCGCACCGCGCGGCGGCGGGGGCTCCGCCCAAACCCTGACCTCCGGCCCGCGCCGGGGGGATCTGGTCTTCTCCGGCGTGGTCCGCGCCGCCGCGATCTTCCTGCTGCTGCTGATGGCGGCGATCGCCGGCTTCCTGGTGTTCCGGGCCACGGGCGCGCTGAACGCCAACCACGCGAACGTGGCGACCTACACCGGCCAGTGGGCCCCGGACGACACCCCGGCCAAGTTCGGCATCGGTTCGCTGGCCTGGGGCACCCTGGTCACCTCGGTGATCGCGATCGTGATCGCCGCCCCGGTGGCGATCGGCGTCGCATTGTTCATCAGCCAGTACGCCCCCCGCCGGCTGGCCCAGGTCCTGGGCTACATCATCGACCTGCTGGCCGCGGTGCCCTCGATCATCTACGGCCTGTGGGGCATCCTGTTCCTGGTGCCGCACATGCAGGGCGCCTCCCAGGTGGTCGGCGACGTCCTGGGCTGGATCCCGCTGTTCGACACCAACGGCCCGCTGGGCCGCTCGGTGTTCACCGCCGGCGTGATCCTGTCCATCATGATCCTGCCGATCATCGCCGCGATCTCCCGGGAGATCTTCCTGCAGACCCCGCGCGAGCAGGTCGAGGCGGCCTACGCGCTGGGAGCCACCCGCTGGGAGATGATCAGGCTCGCGGTGCTGCCCTACGGCCGCCGGGGCGTGGGCTCGGCGATCGTGCTCGGCTTCGGCCGCGCGCTCGGTGAGACCGTCGCGGTCGCCATGGTGCTGTCCACCACCTACAACTTCGTCACCAAGTGGCTCCAGTCCGGCGGCAACACCATCGCGGCGAACATCGCGCTGCAGTTCGGGTCGGCGTTCAAGATCGGCCAGGGCGCGCTGATCGCCTCCGGCCTGGTGCTGTTCGTGGTGACCTTCCTGGTGAACCTGCTGGCGCGGCGCATCACCGGCCGCGCGGACATCCCCAAGGACGAGCGCTGGAGCCTGCTCTCGGTGTTCCGCCCCGGCCGGCGGGCAGCGGCGCACATGGAGTCCTCCTACGACGCCAACGCCGCCGACGTGCCGGACCGTGAGGGGACCCTGGAGGCCCGCGACGAGCCGCAGGAGGTGGCCGCGGACGACACGGCCGGCCGGGCCCGTCCGCACCGCGCCGCACACGGCGCGGTGGGCGACAGCATGCTGGTCTCGCCCTCGCTGCCGCGCCGGATCCGCAGCAGCTTGGCCGGCGGGATGACGGTCGGCACGTTCGTGCTGGCGCTGCTGCCGCTGATCTCGATCCTGTGGCTGGTGGTCAACAACGGCCGGCACGCCATGAGCCCGTCGTTCCTGACCCACTCGCTGCGCAACATCGACGACTCCCAGTTCGGCGGCGGCGTCTACCACGCCATCATCGGCACCCTGGAGCAGTCCGGCCTGGCCACGCTGATCGCGGTGCCGATCGGCATCCTGGTCGCGGTGTACCTGGTCGAGTACGGCCGCGGGGTGCTGGCCACGGCGGTCACGTTCTTCGTGGACGTGATGATGGGCCTGCCCTCGATCGTCGCCGGCCTGTTCATCCTGTCGATGTGGATCCTGGGCCTGGGCCAGCACGCCAACGGCTTCGCCGGGGCGCTGGCGCTGACCATCTTGATGCTGCCGGTGGTGATCCGCTCCAGCGAGGAGATGCTGAAGCTGGTGCCGGACTCGCTGCGCGAGGCCTCCTACGCCCTGGGCGTGCCGAAGTGGAAGACGATCACGAAGATCGTGATCCCGACCGCGCTGCCGGGCATCGTCACCGGCGTGATGCTGGGCGTGGCCCGGGTGATGGGCGAGACGGCCCCGATCCTGCTGGTGGTCGGGTACATCCAGAACATCAACGTGAACCCCTTCAGCAGCGACCAGGGGCAGGCCACGCTGCCGACGGTGATCTACAACACGTACGCCTCACCGGAGCACGCCTCCAACGATCGCACGTGGGCCGCGGCCTTCCTGCTGATCGTCATCATCATGGTGCTGAACATCATCGCCAGGCTGATCGCCTGGTGGAAGAAGCCCGGCCGGGCCTAGGAGATAACGAAAATGGCGAAGCGCATTGACGTCGCGGGCCTGTCCGCCTACTACGGCCCGACCCGTGCCATCGAGGACATCTCGATGACCATCGAGCCGCGCACCGTGACGGCCTTCATCGGCCCGTCCGGCTGCGGCAAGTCCACCTTCCTGCGCACCCTGAACCGGATGCACGAGGTGATCCCGGGCGCGCGGGTCGAGGGCAAGGTCACCCTGGACGACGTGGACCTGTACGGCTCCGGGGTGGACCCGGTGGCCGTGCGCCGGCACGTCGGCATGGTGTTCCAGCGCCCGAACCCGTTCCCGACGATGAGCATCTACGACAACGTGGCGGCCGGGCTCCGGCTGGGGGGCCTGAAGAAGCGCGGCGAACTGGACGACATCGTCGAGCAGTCGCTGAAGGGCGCCAACCTCTGGAAGGAAGTCGAGAACCGGCTCAAGAAGCCCGGAGCGGGCCTGTCCGGCGGTCAGCAGCAGCGGCTGTGCATCGCCCGGGCCATCGCGGTGAGCCCGGACGTGCTGCTCATGGACGAGCCCTGCTCGGCCCTGGACCCGATCTCCACCACCGCGATCGAGGACCTGATCAGCCAGCTGAAGTCGGAGTACACGATCGTCATCGTGACCCACAACATGCAGCAGGCGGCCCGGGTCTCGGACCGCACGGCGTTCTTCAACATCAGCGGTACCGGCACCCCCGGCCGGCTGATCGAGATCGACGAGACCTCCCGCATCTTCGCCAACCCGACGGAGAAGGCCACGGAGGACTACATCACCGGCCGGTTCGGGTGACCGCGGCCGACTAGAGCGGCGGCTTCCAGCCGCCTTACGAAGGCTCCCAGCACTCGAGGGATGTGCTGGGGGCCTTCGTGTTCTCACTTTCCGGCCGGCTCGGCTACCCCTGCCGGCTCGGCTACCCCTGCTCCCCCGACGAACGCATCGAGGAGCGGGGTACCCGCCGTGACGGGCCCCGCCCCGGCGCGTGCGGCGCCGAATGCGTCACCGAGTGCGTGTGTCCGGCCGACGGGCCCGAGGGCGGACCGGACGCCGAGCCCGGCCCCGTCGGTACCGGACCGGCTCCCGTCGGCGCGGGACCGGCACCGGTGCCCGTCAGCACGGCCCCGTCGGCGGCCCTGGCCGCCGCCAGATCCCGGTTCGCCGCGGCGAAGATGTCCTTCGTCAGGGCGAACGAGGCCTCCGCCTCCGGCGACCCCTCGTCCGGGTACCAGATCGAACGCGACGAGTGGAGATAGTCGCCCATGTATATGTGGAACGCGCCGGTGAACGTCCGCCGGTTGGGATTGGCTATCCGATGGATCGCGTCGTGCGCCATCAGGACCGCCTCCCCCTCGTTGATGTCGACCGTCGCGGTCCGCTGTAACCGCCCACCCTTGCGGGAGCGCGTCTGGTGGTAGAAGTCGTTGACCTCCAGCCCGGCGTACACGCCGGTCATCACCGGCGTGTTGTGGTTGTGCGCGGGGTACGACATCCCCGGCGCCCACACCATGTTCTCGATGACCAGCTCCGGCCCCGGGTACAGGACCTGTAGGTGAGCATCGCGCGGGTCGCCGAAACACTCTCGCACCGGCGCGCACCCGCGCCCGAGTGTCCGGTCCAGCACATCCTTCACCGCGTCGGCACCCTCGGCCTCCCAGGCCTGTAGGCACTCGCGGACGAACTCGTCGATGTCGAACTTACGGCGTGATCGCGGCATCGCCATGACTCCGTTCAGCTAAAGGCTGACAGCGCTCCGTTCTCTCCCCGCCAAATACTGAAGCACCTGACGCCACCGGCGCGCCAGGGGCGCGTCAAACCTTTCTGCGAATTCCCCCGATCACCGGTCCTTTGTTGGACACCCTGTCAAACCGCTGCCGCCAGCAGTGAGTCGGCGACAGAGGTGCGCGCATATAGGACTGAACGCCCCGCGCGATGTGCGGAAACCATGCCCGCGCCGCGCAATGCGGTCAGGTGCTCGGACACTCCGCCGGCCGACATCCCGGTGCGCGCGGCGAGTTCGGTGGTGGAGGCCGGAGCCTCAAGTTCGGCCAGCAACAAGGCCCGCGAGCGCCCGATGACGGCGGCCACCGCGTCCGACGGCTCCGGGGCACTGCGGGCGAACAGCGTGCCCACCCCGCGCGCGCCATAGCAGAGCTGTGGCACGTCCCCGGTCGCCGCCCTGGTGAGAATCTTGTTCCAGGCGAAGGCCGACGGCACCAGGACCAGACCCGGGGCATTGTCGTCGCGGCACAGCACCCGCTGGCGATGCAGCATCCTGAGAGTCCCGCTGTTCCAGCTCACGTCCGGATGCAGCTCGTTGAACAGCCGGGCGGCGCCGTGCTCGGCGACCTGCCGGGCGCGGTGGTAGATGTCCGCCTCAAGCAGGCCTCTAATACGGGACCAATACGGTGCGAGCGCTATCTGGAAGTAGTGCTCGATCTCCTTGGCGAGCTCAGCCAACGACTGATCCCGATGACCGCGCAGCCGCTCGGCGAATGGCGGGATAACGCCGTTCGGAACCTTTTCCGCATACAGCTCGAGATCCGCAAAGAGGTGTTCGTCCGTCGTCGCCTGAATGGCCGCGAGCTCATCCTCCAGAGTCGGTGCCGACGTCGCCGGCGCGGGAGTAAGAAAGTCGGGAACATAAGCAGGCGCTTGGAATAGCGCGGAAAGATGTCCGGTGAGCAATCCGGCGGCGGCCAGCCGGGGCCGCACCTGGTCGAACCACGGACCGTGGACCGGATACAGTCCGGGCCTGCTCAGGACCCGGAAACTGGTGAGCACCTCCCACATCGGGGAGCCGGCGAAGCGCACCTGCGCCAGCTCCTCCGCGGTGAACGACAACGAAGCAGACACAGCGTTCCCCTCCCCGACCCGCCACCCCCCGCCCCTCGATTCGGGCGAGACCGAATCATTGTCGCATGATCGCGGCGCGCCGCCACTGTGAGCACCATGACCACCACGAGCATCCGCCCCGCGGAGTGCGGCGAGCCGGCCGCCCGGCGCTCCCGCCCGGGACGCCCCGGCAATCCGCTGTCCGCCTTCACCGGCTTCCCCCGGGCGATCTGGATCGTGTTCGCCGGCACCGTCGTCAACCGGATCGGCTTCCTGGTCGGCCCCTTCCTGGTGTTCTTCCTCGGCTCGCGCGGCATCCCCTCGTCGCAGACCCCTTACGTCCTCGGCGCGCTCGGCGCCGGCAACCTGGTCGGCCCGGCGGTCGGCGGCTGGCTCGCCGACCGCGGCAGCCGCAAGCTGACGATGCTGACCGGCCTGCTCGGCACGGCCGCCGCACAGGGGGCGCTGTTCGCCGCGCCGAACGTGGCGACCATGGCCCTGGCCGCGATCACGCTGAGCGCGACGGCGACGATGGTGTCACCGGCCGCGTCGGCGACACTGGCCGACAGTGTGGGGCCGGAGCAGCGGCGCGAGGCGTTCGCGCTGATCGGGTGGGCGGTGAACATCGGGACGGCGGTCGCGGGGGTGTTGGGCGGGTATCTCGCGGCGCATGGGTATTGGATGCTGTTCGCTATCGATGCGGGGACTTCGGTGGGGTATGCGGTGATCGTGGCGGTGCTGCTGCCCGGCCAGGCTTCTCAGCAGGCTGATGCCGCCTCGGAGGCCGACGCCGTCGCGGCAACCGCGTCGGAGGATTCCTCCTCCACTTCTTCCAGCTCCGGCTACGGCGTCGTCCTCCGCGACCGCCTGGTCCGCAAGCTCCTCCCGCTGCTCGGCGTCCAGCTCTTCATCTACTCCCTCACCGAGAGCGCACTCCCCCTGGCCATCCGCACCGACGGCCTCTCGCCCTCCGTCATGGGCCTGGTCGCCGTCGTCAACGCCGGCCTGATCGTGGCGCTCCAGCCCGTCGCCACCACGTTCCTCGCCCGGTTCTCCCGCACTCCCGTCTACCTCGTTGCCAGCACTCTGATAGCGCTGGGCATCGCCCTCACCGGCATCGCGCACAGCCCGGCCATGTACGCGGCCACCGTCGTCGTGTGGTCCCTCGGCGAGGTCGCCGTCGGCGGCATCCCCGGCGCCCTCATCGCCGACCTCGCACCCGCCCACGCCCGCGGCCGCTACCAGGGCGCGTTCAGCTGGACCTGGGGCGTGGCGCGCTTCCTGGCCCTCACCGCCGGCACCACCGTCTACACCCTCATCGGCCCGGCGTTCCTGTGGTGGAGCGCACTCGGCGCGGGGGCCGCCGCCATCGTCGGCATCGCCACGCTCGGGCCCGCGATGGACCACCGGTCGGCCGGGCGAAGCTGAGGGCAACCTTTATCAGGGCTCGCTGGTCCCACGATTCGAGTCCCGATTTGCGGGACGATCCATGGTTCTTGGGGAGAGTCCGTGCCAAAGCACCCACGACGGCGTTCACTCACGCTGTCCGCAATCCTCTCGTCCGCGCTGCTGCCGGCCTTCGCACTGGCCGCGCCCAGCGCGCACGCCGTCAACCCCGGCCCGGCCGGCAACATGCTGACGATCAGCGACGGCACCTCGACCGTGCTGGTCGCCGGCCGGCCCGTCACCTTCCCGAGCACCGTCACCGACGCGACCTGGGCGCCCGACGGGAGCCGGCTGGCCTTCGTGGACGGCGCCGGGGACCTGGTCTCCGCGCTGCCGGACGGGACCGGGACGCGGGTCCTGGCGCACGGCGGGCCGGGCATCGTCATCTCCAGCCCGACCTGGAGCAGCGACGGCCTCGGCGTCGCGTTCGCCGAGTCGGTCGGCGGCCACACCGGCGCGATCAAGGTCGCCAAGACCGACGGCTACGGGAACAGCGCCTCCGGCGGCGGCGACGGCTCGGTGGTCGTCGACGCGTGGGACATGAACGACGGCGGGTCGTACTCGGCCCCGGACGCGGTGTACATCCCGGACGGGACCGCCCCGGGCCGGAACATCATCCCGAACTACGTCTTCCAGGAGACCCCGGCCGGCGGATCGACACCGGAGATCCGGTCCCTGCTCAACGCTTCGCCGGGCCAGCAGTACAAGATCGCCGACGGGACACAGCCCACGGTCAGCCCGGACGGCAGGACAGTGGCCTTCCTCACCCCGGACGAGCAGATCGCCGTGGTGGACGTGAGCGACCCGTTCAAGCCCTCGCAGCCGAGGATCCTCACCACCGACATCAGCGTGCACAAGCAGCATCCGACCTTCTCGCCGGACGGCGACAAGATCACCTATGAGGCGCTGGACATCCGCAACGGTGCCCCGGACGCCCCGAAGGACGTCGAGTCGATCCCGGTGACCGGCGGCGCCGCGACGATCGAGTCGACCCACCCCGGCGTCCCCGCCTACCGGCCGGAGGCCGTCACCCACGTGACCCGGCTGGCCGGCCCGGACCGGGTCGGCACCGCGATCGCCGTCTCCCAGGCCGAGTTCCCCGACCCGGGCACGCCCACCAGCGGCCCGTCAGGTCTCCTGCTGGCCCGCTCCGACCAGTACGCCGACGCCCTGGCCGGCAGCGTCCTGGCCAAGAACGCCCCGCTGCTGCTGACCCCGTCGACCACGCTCGACGCGGCGGTCCGGGCCGAGATCGTCAGGGTCCTGGGACCGGCGCAGGGCACCGACGTCCCGGTCATCACCCTCCTCGGCGGCCCGCAGGCGCTCTCCCCGGCCGTCGAGAAGGCCGTAGCCGCCCTCGGCTACCCCGTGCGCCGCCTCGGCGGCCCGGACCGCTTCGCGACCGCCGTGGACATCGCCCGGGCCGACCTCGCGGTGCACCCGTACGACAGGAAGTTCGTGGTCGCCACCGGCGAGAACTTCGCCGACGCCCTGTCGGCCAGCGCGACCGGCGACCCGATCCTGCTCACCGACGACCAGGCGATGCCCGCTGCCACCGCGGCGTTCCTGAAGTCGGCGGCGACCCCGACCAGCGCCGGCCCCGCAACCTTCTACGCGGTCGGCGGCCAGGCCAGGGCCGCGACCGCGAAGCTGTGGCCGCACGGACCCGCCGGCGCCAAAACCGTCCCGCTGTCCGGCACCGACCGCTACGAGACCTCATTCCTGGTCGCCCGCGAATTCTTCGGCGCCACCCCCACCAACCCCGGCCGCGTCTACCTCGGCGTGGCCACCGCCACCAACTGGCCGGACTCCCTGGCCGGCGGCGCGGCGATGTCGAACCTGCCGGGCCCGATGCTCCTGGTGAACCCCAAGACCGGCCTGAGCCCCGAGGAACAACAGTGGGTCTCCGCTAACGCCGGCGCTGTCGACAGCGCCCTGGTCTTCGGCGGCCCCGACGCCCTCTCGTCCACGGTCGACGCGCAGCTCGGGGACACACTGTCCGGGCCGGCGGGATTCACGATGGCTACTGACCCGGCGAGCATTCCGGAGTAGGCGGCGCTGCTTACGAGCTCGGGTGGCCGTCGCTGTCAACGGCGGCCACCCCACCGCGCCTTGTGTGCATATGGAATATTTGGCACCTATAAACGCATGACGCGCGCCCATCGTGCCGACACACCCACCGCCATCACCCGACACGACAACGGAGTCGCAGCCGTCGTCCGGATCGTCTATACCGTCGACAACGGCGAGCTGGTGGTGTGGGTCGTACGCGTAGGGCATCGCTCCACCGTCTACGACACCTGAGTCACTCGACGAGGTGGAAGAGGCTCGCGGGTAGGCGTAATCCGCTACACGTTGGACTACACGTTGGACCGGAAGTCCACCACATCCCCGTCAGCCATCACATACTCCTTCCCCTCGATCCGCGCCTTCCCCCGCGACCGCGCCTCGGCCACCGAGCCGCAGTCGATGAGGTCGTCGAACGACACGATCTCGGCCTTGATGAAGCCGCGCTGGAAGTCGCTGTGGATCACGCCGGCGGCCTCGGGGGCGGTCGCGCCCTTGCGGATCGTCCAGGCCCGCGATTCCTTCGGGCCGGCTGTCAGGTAGGTCTGGAGGCCCAGGGTCTGGAAGCCGACGCGTGCCAGCTGGTTCAGGCCCGACTCGTCCTGGCCCATGCCTTGCAGCAGTTCCAGCGCCTCGTCGTCGGGGAGTTCCATCAGTTCGTGCTCGATCTTCGCGTCCAGGAAGATCGCCTCGGCCGGGGCCACCAGGGCGCGCATCTCGTCCTTCAGCGCGTCGTTGGTGAGTTCGTCCTCGTCGACGTTGAAGACGTACAGGAACGGCTTGGCGGTGAGCAGGTGCAGTTCGCGCAGCGGCTCGGGGTCCAGGCGGGCTGCGAAGGCGGTCTTGCCGGAGTCCAGGATCTTCTTGGCCTCCTCGACGGCGGCGACCGTGGCGGCCGTCTCCTTCTTCATCCGCGCTTCCTTCTGGAGGCGCGGCAGGGCCTTGTCGATCGTCTGCAGGTCGGCCAGGATCAGCTCGGTGTTGATGGTCTCGATGTCGTCGGCCGGGGAGACCTTGCCGTCGACGTGGACCACGTTGGGGTCGGTGAAGACCCGGATCACCTGGCAGATCGCGTCGGCCTCGCGGATGTTGGCCAGGAACTTGTTGCCCAGGCCCTGGCCGTCGCTGGCGCCGCGGACGATGCCGGCGATGTCGACGAAGGTCACCGTGGCCGGGACCACCTTCTGCGAGGTGTAGAGCTCGGCGAGCTTGGCCAGCCGCGGGTCCGGGACGCCGACCACGCCCTCGTTCGCCTCGATGGTGGCGAACGGGTAGTTCGCGGCGAGCACGTCGTTCTTGGTCAGCGCGTTGAACAAGGTCGACTTGCCCACGTTCGGGAGTCCGACGATTCCGATGGTGAGCGCCATTGTCCAACTGTCCTATCGACGTCGCGTACGGGATGCAGTGCGGGGCCGGACGCGGCCCGCCCTCCAGTATCGCAGCCCGCGCGGGGCGCTACGCCGATCGAGGGGACTCACCCCGCTCCGGCCGCCGCTTCCGCCGCCGCCGGAGCCGGTCACGCCAGGCTCGGGCGCGTCCGCGATCAGCGCAACGAGTGCCGGAGGTCAGCGTGCGGAAAACCCGCATCGGAATCAAGAGGGCCGCCCTGGCCTGCGGTGCGGCCGGGCTCGCCCTGGCCGCCACGGCCCCGGCCGCGCTGGCCGCCGGGCACTCGCACTACGCGAGTTTCAACTTCGCCGGCCAGAGCGTCACCGATCCGGCGGTCAACTTCCCGCCCACGCAGATCACCACGGACAGCACGGCGCCGTCGCAGGCCTCCGGACAGAGCGCGTTCCTCAACGACTCGACCCCCTTCGCCCAGGTCTTCGGCAGCTCCCAGGGCAAGCCCTACGCCCTGCTGCGCTCGGCCAAGGGCCTGAACCCCTCGACCACCGTGCTGCACTTCGACCGCTCGCTGTTGCCGAGCACCTGGGGCTTCGCGCTCGGTGACGTTGACGCCGAGAAGGTGCGGGTCACCGCGTACGACGCCGCCGGCAACCAGCTCCCGACCTCCGCGCTCGGCTTCCAGGGCACGTTCAACTTCTGCCAGGGCACGCCGCGGCCCAGCACCTGCGGCGGCCAGGCGGACACCGACGAGCCGAAGTGGGACCCGGCCAGCGCCTACCTGGTCGGCAACGTCGCCGACACCAGCGGCGCCTCGGGCTGGTTCCGGCCGACCGCCGAGGTGGCGACCCTGGAGCTCTACGCGGTGGTGCAGACCGGCATCCCGGCCTACCAGTTCTGGCTGGCCGCCCTCGACCAGCCCCCGGTCGAGCGCGAGCGCCCGACTCAGCCGCCGGTCCTCACCCCGCCCGGCCAGCCGGTCGTCATCCCGGTGTGTGAGGGTACGTCGAAGAACATCGACCTGCTCAGCGGCGCCGAGCACGGCAAGATCACGGCGCACGACAACTGCACCGTCACCTACACCCCGGATCCGGGCTTCATCGGCACCGACAGCTTCACCCTGCGCATCGAGACCGGCGACGGCCACGTCCTGGTCCGGAGCTTCGACGTGAAGGTGGCCAGGATGCTGCCGATGACCGGTGTGCCGAGCGGCCTGGGCGACGACGCCGCGGCGGCCGTGGCCCTGCTCGGCGCCGGAGTCGTGCTGACAGTCGCGACGCGCAAGGCACGGAGGGCATAACGCACTCCCGACGCATCAGCGTGCCGCAGGGGACAATATGGACCCATGATGCCTGTGCTGCTGCTGGTGATCGGTATTGCGTTCGGCGTGCTGCTCGGCGTCCTGTGGGAGCGGTCCCGGCGTCTGACGATGAACTCGCAGGCGCTGGACCAGTCCGCGGACCGGCTGCTGGCACTGGCCGGCTCGCAGTTCGACGCCGCGGGCCGGCCGATCAACGAGTCGCTGTCCCGGCTCGACGACCGGCTGCGCGAGATCGAGCGCGGCCGGGCCGCCTCGCAGGCGGCGCTGGCCCAGCAGATCGACGACGTCCGGACCGCCGCCGGGACCCTGGGCACCCAGACCGCGGCCCTGGTCACCGCACTGCGCCGGCCGGAAGTGCGCGGCCAGTGGGGCGAGA
Organism: Catenulispora pinisilvae; assembly: GCF_015356865.1. Classification (GTDB taxonomy): domain Bacteria; phylum Actinomycetota; class Actinomycetes; order Streptomycetales; family Catenulisporaceae; genus Catenulispora; species Catenulispora pinisilvae. The sequence continues at coordinate 21,608 of NZ_JAAFZA010000096.1, read as the reverse complement.
TGCACCTGCGGCGCGCGGTGGAGCTGGCCGGCATGGTCGACCGCTGCGACTTCGAGACCCAGACCGTGCTGCCCGGCTCCCACGGCGCCACCGGCTCGGAGGGCATGCTGCGGCCGGACCTGGTGGTGCGCCTGGCCGGGGACAAGTACGTGGTGGTCGACGCCAAGACCCCGCTGGCCGCGTATCTGGACGCCGCGGAGGCCACGGACGAGGCCGACCGGCAGCAGTTCCTGACGGCGCACGCCAAACACCTGCGCGTACACGTGGACCAACTGGCGTCGAAGGCGTACTGGCGCGCGCTCGGCGCCAGCGGCCGCCCGACGCCGGAGTTCGTGGTGCTGTTCGTGCCCGGCGAGGCTTTTCTTTCACAGGCTGTGGATATCGATCCCGAGCTCCTGGAGTACGCCGCCACCCGCCGCGTGGTGATCGCCACCCCGACCACGCTGATCGCTCTGCTCCGCACCGTCGCCTACGCCTGGACCCAGGACTCGTTGGCGGCGAACGCCCGGCAGGTCTTCGAACTCGGCCGGGAGCTCTACGCGCGGCTGAACACCATGAGCGGGCACCTGGACCGGGTCGGCAAAGGGCTGAACTCCGCGGTCGCTGCCTATAACCAGTCCGTGGGCTCGCTGGAGACCCGGGTCCTGGTCACCGCGCGCCGCCTCAACGAGCTCGGCCTGGTCGACGAGGAGTTGGCGGTGCCGGCTCAGGTGGAGTCGCAGCCGCGGACCTTGGCGGATTAGCGGACCTTGGCCGATCTTGGCGGACCAGTCCGGGCAGCGGCCGCAGCCACCAGCAAGTAGTAACAAAATACGTACTCCCCGCGACACGCCACTGCCCCGGAACCAGACCACCGCCCCGACCTGCGCACCGAGCGCGGGCGGCGTTTCGTTACCCGAATTGCACCCAATAGCGTCGTAGGTTCGGATCTGTGAACGAAGGAGCCAGCCGCCTCGCGCCCCGTCCGGCCGCCGGGGTCCCGCAGACCCGGCGCGATCGCGACGCGTTGCGCCGGGAGCGGATGGCCGCGCCGCTGGACTTCCGCTCTACGGGCCCCAGCCGGGCCCAGGCCCGGCCGCGTCCGGGCGACCGCCCCGGGACCGCGGCTCGCACCGCCCGGCCCCGCGTGGGGCCCGGGTCGGCCCGGTCGGGCGCCGGCGTCGCCGCCAGCGCCAGCGCCAGCGCCGGGGGCCGTACCGCACAGCCCGCCCGGCCCCGTCCGAAGCAGCAGCGGCAGGCGCTGACCGCCTGGGGCGTGCTGCTCACGGTCACCGGCCCGACCGTGGCCGCCGCGGTGCTCGAGGCGATGGTGACCGGTGACGTGCACTGGTTCTTCGACCTGGTCTTCATCGCCGCGTCCTTCCACGCGGCGACCCTGGTCCGGCGGCGCGACCTGCTGGCCGGGGTCATCGTCCCGCCGCTGGCGTACTGCGTGGGGCTGCTGACCGCGGTGCAGTTCGGGGTGATGCGGGCCGGGCACGGCCTGGTCGGCCAGGCCACCTCGCTCGGCGCGCTGCTGGCGGTCAAGCCCCGGCCGCTGTTCCTCGGCACGGCGTTGGCCGCGGCGCTGATCGCGATCCGCTGGGTAGGCATGCGGTACACGGCCAAGCGGCAATCACGACTGAACGTGTAGGACGGGCGAGACGGCCAGGACTGGTAAGTCGGCGAGGACGGCAGGGGAGGCGGGACATGAACGGCGAGATCTGGTTCGAGATCGACGCCGGCGGCCGTTTCGCCCTGGACGACTACGGCCGCCGCTTCCTGGCCGGACTCCGGCGCTCGGCCCTGACCTGGGGCCCGCTCGGCGTGATCGCCTTCGACTCCTGGGCCCTGGCGCTGGCCGGTCCCTCGGTGCTGGCCGTGCTCACCGTCCCCGAAGCCGACCCCTTCGGCCTCCAGCTGCGGCTGGCCGACGGGGAGTTCGGCGGCTACTGGGGTGACGACTGCTCGATCTGGGACGACTACGCCCCGGACGCGCCGGGCTACATCTACGTGCAGGACCTGGAGGCCTCGCCGGAGGAGATGGCCGGGCGCGCGGCGGATTGGATCGCCACGCAGCTCTCCAGACCGCTGCTTCTGGAGGAGCACCGCAGTTCCGCTTTTGGGCTGCGGCACCGGACGTGGGTCTTCGACGACACCGGGGAACGCTCGCCGTGTTGCCGCAGCTGTCGTAAGCCGCACTTCCCCGGCGGCAGCCCGCGGCGCGGTCAGACGCTGGTCGCGCAGGTGCGGGACGTGGCGCCGAGCGCCGCTTGGTAGTCCCGCTCTCCGGCTACGCAGCCCTCGCGTCGGCTGCCCCTGGCCGCCCTCGCGTTTAGCTACGCCTGGCCGCCCTCGCGTCGGCTACGCTTCGCCGCCCTCGCGCATGTCCTTCCGCAGCTCCGGCGGCAGCGCGAACAGCAGCTTCTCCTCGGCCGAGCGGACGATCTCCACGGTCCCGTACCCGCGCTCGGCCAGCCAGTCCAGCACGCCCTCGACCAGGTCCTCCGGCACCGAAGCGCCGGAGGTCAGGCCCACCGTGCGAACGCCGGCCAGCCAGTCCTCGCTGATCTCCGAGGCGAAGTCGACCAGGTGCGCGGCGCCCGCGCCGGCCTCCAGCGCCACCTCGACCAGGCGGACCGAGTTCGAGGAGTTCTTGGAGCCGACCACGATGACCAGGTCCGAGTCGGCGGCGATGTGCTTGACCGCGATCTGCCGGTTCTGGGTGGCGTAGCAGATGTCGTCGGACGGCGGGTCCAGCAGCAGCGGGAACTTCGCGCGCAGCCGGTCCACGGTCTCGGTGGTCTCGTCCACCGACAGCGTGGTCTGCGACAGCCACGCCACCTTCGCCGGGTCCCGCACCTGCACCCCGGCCACCGAGTCCGGGCCGTCGACCAGCACGATGTGCTCCGGCGCCTCGCCGGTGGTGCCGACCACTTCCTCATGGCCGTCGTGGCCGATGAGCAGGATGTCGTAGTCCTGCTCGGCGAACCGCACGGCTTCCTTGTGCACCTTGGTGACCAGCGGGCAGGTGGCGTCGATGGTCTTCAGGCCGCGCCGGGACGCCTCCTCGTGCACGATCGGCGCCACGCCGTGCGCGGAGAACACCACCGTCGCACCCTCGGGTACCTCGTCGGTCTCCTCTACAAAGACCGCGCCGCGGTTCTGCAAAGTCTGCACGACGTGCTTGTTGTGCACGATTTCCTTGCGGACGTACACCGGCGCGCCATAGAGCTCCAGCGCCTTCTCCACGGTCACGACCGCGCGGTCCACGCCGGCGCAGTAGCCGCGAGGCGCGGCGAGAAGGACGCGGCGGTCTTCAGGTGCAGAGGCGTTCATGGTTCCCATGGTAGGCGGCCTCCGGCTCCCGGCAGCCCATGATCTGCTCTCTCCACAAGTTCGCCACGTCCGCGCCGCGTCTGTACCAATGACTACGCTCCTCTCTATGGCGATGCAATCCTCGGCTGAAGAACCGATCCCCGTCCGCGCGGTCTCCGAGGCGGTGGCCGGGTGGATCTCCCGGCTGGGGGCGATCTGGGTCGAGGGCCAGCTGGCACAGATCAACAAGCGGCCCGGGTCACAGATGGTGTACCTGGTGTTGCGGGACCCGTCCGCCGACGTGTCCGTGCAGGTCACCACCTTCCGCCGGGTCTTCGAGGCGGTCGTGCCGCCGCTCACGGAGGGTGCGCGGGTCATCGTCTACGGGAAGCCGGACTTCTACGTTCCGCGCTCCTCGTTCTCCATCCGCGGTGAGGAGATCCGGCAGGTCGGGCTCGGGGAACTGCTCGCGCGGCTGGAGATGCTGAAGGCGAAACTCAAGGCGGAGGGCCTGTTCGATCCGCGGCGGAAGAAGCCGCTCCCGTTCCTCCCCCATTGCGTCGGCCTTATTACGGGACGCGCCTCGGCGGCGGAACGGGACGTCTTGGAGAACGCCAGGCGCCGCTGGCCGGGAGTGCAGTTCCGGGTGGTGAACACCGACGTGCAGGGCCCTAAGGCGGTCCCGCAGATCCTGCCGGCGCTGGCCCAGCTCGACGCCGACCCCGAGGTGGACGTCATCATCATCGCCCGCGGCGGCGGCTCTGTAGAAGACCTCCTCCCGTTCTCAGACGAGGCACTGATCAGGGCGGTCGGAGAGTGTGAGACCCCGGTGGTCTCGGCGATCGGCCACGAACCGGACTCGCCGATCCTCGACCTGGTCGCCGACTTCCGGGCCTCGACACCCACCGACGCGGCCAAGCGGGTCGTGCCGGACGTCGCCGAGGAGATGGACCGGGTCGCGGAATTGCGGCGCAATGCCTGGCGTTCCGTGGCCCGGATACTGGAACGCGAGGCCATGGGGCTGGCGTCGTTCCGGCAGCGGCCGGTGCTCGCTTCGCCGTACTCGATGATCGACGGCCGCCGCAACGATCTCGACGAGCTCATCCGGCGGGCCCGCTCCAGCGTCGGGCACCGGCTGGATCGCGCGGGGGACGATCTCGGGCACACCCTGGCCCGGGTCCGTGCGCTGTCTCCGATGGCGACGCTGGAGCGCGGTTACTCGATCGTCCTGGCGCCGTCAGGTCACGCAGTGCGGGCGGCGGAGGAAGTGGGCCAGGGGGACATGCTGGACATCCGCCTGGCCTCGGGACGGTTGGAGGCCGCGGTTTCGGAGGTGTTCGCCGAAGTCCCGGCCGCCGAGGCTACAGAGCAGACCAGCGAGTGAGCGCGCGGCCCACGGGGTCGGCGAAGCCGAGTTCGAGATAGAGGGCTTCGCCGAACTCGCTGGCGTGGAGCTCGATCCGCGGGATGCCCAGGGCCGCGTACCAGTCGATGAGCGCCTGCATGACGAGGCGTGAGTAGCCGCGCCGCCTATAGCGTTCGTCAGTACAGATCCCGTATATATAGCCGGAGCGTCCTGACGGGTTCCGCTGGTTCGGCAGCCGTTCGTCGATCGCCCCGATGCCAGCCGTCGCAAGCCCGTTGCCGTCGGCCGCGTCTATGACGAAGCACGCGGTCCCCGCCTCGTCCCCGGCCTCCAGCCACCCGCGGACCTTCTTCACTGCGGCCACGTGATTCGGCTCGTCGGCGGCCGGCGGTGTCGCTCCGAAAACGGCGGCGGCCATCTGGTGCCGCAGCCGCTGGATCTCTTCTTCGTCACCGGGCACGGCCCGCCGCACCCGCACTTCGTCGATACCAGTCACAGCCGGAAACTATCCTGAACCCATGGCGAACGAGACGACTCCCACCGCGGCCGAGCCGCAGGACCTGTCCCACCTCGGCTACGAGCAGGCCCGCGACGAGCTGATGGACGTCGTCCGGCGGTTGGAGACCGGCGGGCTCACGTTGGAGGACTCGCTGGCCGCGTGGGAGCGCGGCGAGGCGCTGGCCAAGCACTGCCAGGCGAAGCTGGACGGAGCCCGGGCCCGGCTGGATGCCGCGATCGGTGCGGGGAACGGCGAGGGCGGCGAGGGCTGACGCCGGGGAAGGCGCCTCGACTTGGGCCGGAGCTACTGCCCGGAGCTACTGCCCGGAGCTACTGCAAAGACCCCGCAAGCGTCTCCAGCTCCGAGAGCTTCCCGGTCCCGGACACCACGACGCCCACCTTCCCCAGCGTCGTGGGCGCGGCCGTCCCGACGGGAGCCGTGGTCCGCACCAGCGCGTGCCGCTTGCCGTCCGGCGTCACGTAGACCTGCCACTGGTAGCCGCCGGCGGTCACCGTGCCGCCGGCGCCGGTCACCTGGGTGGCGTCCGGGGCCTGGATGCTGAGGATGCCGTCGACGCCCTTGCCGTCGGCCACCTGGTCCAGGGCGGCGTACTGGTTGTCGGAGGTCTGGAAGCCCAGTTCCCAGCGGAGTTGGGCGCCGGGGTCGAAGTCGGCGTGGATCGACGTGGCCCGCCAGCCGGCCGGCAGCGTGGCCGGGGCCAGGGCCTGGAACGGCAGGTCCGGGTCGCGGCGGGCCTGGGCCAGCGGGATCGTGTAGTCGACCGTTTGGGCCGCGTCGTCGGGGTTCTTGGCGTCGTGCGGGAACCACTCGACGATCGCGATGATCGGCAGGGAGATCACCGCCATCGACAACAGCATGTCCCGGAGGGACTTCTTCAACGGGGAGACGCGGGCCATACGGATATGGTCCCATCCGTCCCCCCGAGGTCTGCGCCCGCCCCGGCATTTGCCCGGCATGAGCCCCGCCACTTCGCGGTACCGGGTGCGCGCCGGCCTCGATACGATCTCCCTCGACATCCCTCGTGAACCGCGACGGTGCGGTCTCCCTCCTCGAGGAGCTTCTTAACTCATGAACGCCGCAGTCCCGCAGGCGAACGACACTCCGACTTCCGACACCTCGACTTCCGACACCTCGACGTCCGACACCGAGGCCCCCGACCGCAACCTGGCGCTGGAGTTGGCCCGGGTCACCGAGGCGGCGGCGATGGCGGCCGGGCGGTGGGTCGGCAAGGGCGACAAGATCGCCGCCGACGGCGCCGCCGTGAACGCGATGCGCAAGCTGATCAACACCGTGTCGATGCGCGGTGTGGTGGTCATCGGCGAAGGCGAGAAGGACCACGCGCCGATGCTGTTCAACGGCGAGGAGGTCGGTGACGGGTCCGGACCGGAGTGCGACGTGGCCGTGGACCCGATCGACGGCACCACGCTGGCCGGCAAGGGCATGCCCAACGCGCTGGCCGTGATCGCGGTGGCCGACCGGCACAGCATGTACGACCCGTCCGCGGTGTTCTACATGGACAAGCTGGTCGCCGGGCCCGAGGCGGCGGACGTCGTGGACATCACCGCGCCGGTGGCCGAGAACATCCGGGCCGTGGCCCGGGCCAAGCGCCGCGAGCCGGCCGACATCACCGTCGTGGTGCTGGACCGGCCCCGGCACGACGGGCTGGTCGCTGAGATCCGCCAGGCCGGCGCCCGGATCAAGTTCATCTCCGACGGCGACGTGGCCGGCGCCATCATGGCCACCCGGCCCGGCACCGGCGTGGACCTGTTGCTCGGGGTCGGCGGGACGCCCGAGGGCATCATCTCGGCCTGCGCCATCAAGTGCCTGGGCGGCGTGATCCAGGGCCGGCTGTGGCCCAAGGACGACGCCGAGCGGCAGCGGGCCCTGGACGCCGGGCACGACCTGAACCGCGTGCTGCTCACCGACGACCTGGTCTCCGGCGAGAACTGCTTCGTGGCCATCACCGGCATCACCGACGGCGAACTGGTCCGCGGCGTGCACTACACCGGCGGCGGCGCGACGACGCAGTCGCTGGTGATGCGGTCGAAGTCCGGGACGGTGCGGATGATCGACTCCGAGCACCGGCTGGACAAGCTGCGGCAGTACAGCGCGGTGGCTTTCCACTAGCCCGCCACGAGCCTTCCACCAGCCTGCCGCCGGCCCGGACCGGGCCGGCGAACCTCAGCCCTCGAACAGAGATACGCCTCACCCATTCGCCACCCACCCTGGCACCCCCGCGGTTTCCGTGGTGCTCTGGTGAGGTGAGTCAAGAGTCGAGTTCAGGCGGCTCCGGCGGCGGCCGGCACGCGGCCGCCGGCGGCGGCGAGAAGAACGAAGTCGCCCTGGTCTTCGCCGGCGTCATGCTGGGCATGCTGCTGGCCGCGCTGGACCAGACCATCGTCTCCACGGCGCTGCCGACCATCGTCTCCGACCTCGGCGGCGCCAACCACATCTCGTGGGTGGTGACGTCCTACCTGCTGGCCTCCACGGCGCTGACGCCGCTGTGGGGCAAGCTCGGCGACCAGTTCGGCCGCAAGCGGGTCTTCCAGACCGCGATCATCATCTTCCTGATCGGCTCGGCGCTGTGCGGGCTTTCGCAGAACATGGGCGAGCTGATCGCCTCGCGGGCGCTGCAGGGCGTCGGCGGCGGCGGGCTGATGGTGCTGGCGATGGCGCTGATCGCCGACGTCGTCCCGCCCCGCGACCGCGGCAAGTACCAGGGCGTGGTCGGCGCGGTGTTCGGCGTCGCGAGCGTGATCGGCCCGCTGATCGGCGGCTTCTTCGTGGACAACCTCAGCTGGCGCTGGGTGTTCTACGTCAACCTGCCGGTCGGCGCGATCGCGCTGGTCGTGGTCGCCATCGGGCTGCGCACCCACACCGCGCACCGCAAGCCGGTGATCGACTACCTCGGCACGTTCCTGATCGCCGCGGCGGCCAGCTCCCTGATCCTGATCACCAGCTTCGGCGGCAGCACGTGGGCCTGGAGCTCGTGGCAGGTGTACGGATGCGGAGCACTGGCGGTGGTGCTCCTGATCGCGTGGTTCTACGCGGAGAGACACGCCAAGGAACCGGTGCTTCCGTTGCACCTGTTCAAAAACCGGGTGTTCGCGATGTGCAGCACCATCGGCTTCGTGGTCGGTTTATGTATGTTCGGCAGCCTCACGTTCCTGCCGCTGTACCAACAGATCGTGCACGGTGCGTCGCCGACCTTGTCCGGTCTCCAGCTGCTGCCGCTGATGGCCGGCCTGCTGTTCGCCTCGATCGGCTCCGGGCAGCTGATCAGCCGCACCGGCCGCTACAAGATCTTCCCGATCATCGGCACCGCGGTGATGACGGTCGGCGCCTGGCTGCTGTCCCGGATGACGGACACCACGTCCACGGCCTCCAACGCGGTCGCGATGCTGGTCTTCGGCCTGGGGCTGGGCCTGGTGATGCAGGTCCTGATCATCGCGGTGCAGAACAACGTCGACTACGAGGAACTGGGCACGGCCACCAGCGCGGTGACGTTCTTCCGCTCGATCGGCGGCGCGTTCGGGGCCTCGCTGTTCGGCACCATCTTCAACAACAAGCTGACCGCCGAGATCAAGACCGCCGTCGCGGGCGGGAAGATCAACCCGACCTTCCCGTTCCAGAAGGCGATCGAGGACCCGAAGATCATCAAGCAGTACCCGAAGTCGGAGACACAGCCGTTCCTGCACACGTACGCGCACGCGCTGCACTACGTGTTCGTCTACGCGATCCCCTTGTGCATCCTGGCTTTCCTGCTCGCCCTGTTCCTGCGCGAGGTCCCGCTGCGCACCACGACCCGCGGCACCGGAGCGGCCGAGGCGGCCACCGGCCCGACCCAGCGCACCTCGATCGACGAGTTGGAGCGCGCGCTGACCCGCCTGTCGAGCCGGCAGAACGTCAAGGACCGCTACACGCAGACCATCGCCAAGTCCGGCATCGACATCTCAGTCCCCGAGGCTTACGGCCTGTTCCGGTTGAAGCAACACGGCCCCACCCGCATCGAGGACGCCCCGGCCCGCCTGAACCTCTCGATGGCCGAGATCCGCCCGCACCTGGACGCCCTGGTCGCGAACGGCCGCGCCGCCATCCAGGGCACACCGCCGAACCAGACGATCGTGATCACCGAGGCCGGCGACGCCGCCGTCGACGCCCTGAGCGCCGCCCGCCGCGCGATCCTCACCGACCAGCTGGACGGCTGGTCGCCGGACCAGCACGCGGAACTGCTGAGCATGCTGCGCCAACTCGCCGACTCCTCGCTGGACCAGGAGGACCGGCGGCTGTGGGCGGGCGACGGCGCGGGCCGGGCGCCGGTGGATCTGTGAGGCGGGGCCGGCTTGGCGGGGGTTCGGCCCTGATGCGGCACCAGGTGGGGATATCTTGGGATATCCAAGGAAATGCGACATGGCCGACCTGCCGATTCGTGATGTTCCCGACGAGGTGACGGCCGACCTGGACGCGCACGCCGGACGCCCGGGGATGTCGCGGAGCGAGTACCTACGTCGGCGGCCGGCTGTCGGCACCGCGCTACCCCGACGCGCCTGTCCGGACGGCCGATCTGGAGCGCTTCTCCGGGCTGTTCGCCGACCTCGGTGATCCTGAGAGGGCGGAAAGTGACGATTTGCGGCATGCGGAACCGCCGGTCGACCTCGAGAACGAGCGAAACGGTCTAGGAGCAAGCATGGCTAGACGGACAGCCTGCGCATCCTGGTTGGCTGTAAGGGCTGTCCGGCGACGCCAGGCGCCGCTCATAGGCCGTTTCGCGCCGCGAATTGTCACTTTCCGCCCTCTGATGTCATGGGCCGGGCATGGCGATGACGTCGTGGCTCGGCGGTGCCTTCGAGCATTTGACGCCGGCATCCCCGATCTGCTGATCGCGGCCAGCCAGTGGAACGACCCGCCGCCACCTGATGCGGCCATGTAATGCGGCCGCGCGGGTAAGGCCCCTTATACAAGCGGCCCTACCCGCGATCCCCGCTCCGTCCTACCCGATCTGCCGCAGCCGGGGCAGTACCTCGGCCAGGCGCTCGGCGCGCGCCACCGGGTCGTCGGTCTGCAAGACCAGCAGCGGGTCGCTGACTCCGATCGCCACGAACTCCTCGACCGTCTGTTGCAGCGCGTCGAAGTCGTCGCCGACCCGGATCTGCACCGAGCGGCGGATGGTCGCCGGGTCGCGGCCGACGTCGGCGCAGTGCTGGTCCAGGACCGCCGACGCCTCCGCCACCTCGGCCGGGGTGCCGCCGGCGGCGTTCCACACCGCGGCGTATTCGGCGGCCATGCGCAGGGTGCGCTTGCGGCCGCTGCCGCCGATCCAGATCGGCGGGTGCGGGCTCTGCACCGGCTTGGGCTCGGCGATCGCGTCCTTGAGCTGGTAGTGCTTGCCGTCGTGGGTGGTGCGGGGCTCGGTCCAGAGCGAGGTGATGATCTTCAGCGCCTCTTCCAGCCGGTCCGCGCGGTCGCCGGCGGTGCCGAAGGGCAGCCCGAGCATCGTGTGCTCGTTCTCCGCCCACGCCGAGCCGATGCCGAACTCCAGCCGGCCGCCGGACAGATGGTCGACGGTGACCGCCATCTTCGCCAACTCGGCGGGGTGCCGGTAGGTGTTGCCGGTGACGGAGCAGCCGATGCGGACCCGCGAGGTCAGCGCCGCCGCGCCCGCCAGCGCCGTCCAGGCCTCGAAGATGTCCTTGGTCTCGTCGCCGCCGAGGCTGGCGAAGTGGTCCATGTTCCAGACGTGGTCGAAGCCGGCTTCGTCGGCGATCCGCCAAACCGCCTTGTACTCCTCGATCGTCGCGTCCTGGCTGAGTTTGATCCCGAAACGGAGATTGGCCATACGCCAGTCCTACCCCATCCAGATGTACTACTTAGCCGTCAACGCGCCGAGCTTCTTGCCCGGCCGCTTCGCCGCGAGTTCATCCTCGGCCAGCGCCAGCCAGGGCCACGCGCCGAGGCGCGCGAACCGGTCCGCCGCCGCTTCCAGCCGCGCCCGGTCGCCGTCGTGACGACCGTAGGCGAGCAACGTGCGCGCTTCCTCGTAACGGTCATCGGTCTCGGCGTGCAGCCGCAGTGCCCTGTCAAAGTGCTGTTTCGCCTTGGCCGCCTTGCCGACCTGGCCGAGACAGCGTTCTGCGACCGCGCGCACCACTATCGACATCGACGCGGCCGCCTCGTCCTTCGCCCGCTCCGCGGCCTTGCGCGCCAGCGCCATCTTGTCGGCCCGGATCAGCGCTTCCACCAAGTCACCGGCCACCGGCAGCACCGACGGGTCCTGGACCCCAAGCTGCTCCAGGCCCTCGGCGACCCCGCGCAGCACAGTCACCGCGGCGTCCCACTTGCCCTCGGCCAGGAACGCCGTGCCGACCGCGTGCCTGGGCCACAGCACATAAGCGTCGGACCCCGCGGACTCCGCTTCCAGCGCCGACGCCTCCTCGGTCGGCGCACCCATCAGCGCGCTGACACGCAAGGCCAACCCCCGCGCCACCGCCCGAACCGGCTGCTGTCCCAACCGCGACGCGAGCGCCGCCGCCTCCATCGCGTCGTCCCGCGCCGCCGGCCAGCGCCCCGCGCGATAGCCCACCTCGGCCCGCACGATCAGCGCCGCCGTCAAATGCTCGGCCGCACCATACGCACGCAATAGTGCGATTGAGCGGTCCAGCAGAGCAGCCGCGCCCCGCACATCGCAAGTCCACATCGCCCCGGCCGCGATCGCGGGCACCGTCAGCGGCCCCACGTCCAGCGGATCGGACATCAGCGCCGAGGAGACCACCGGAGCCAGCATCGCTTCAGCGTCGACGGCCCGGCCGGCCAGGATCAGACCGATCGCGGTGGTGTGCCCGCCGACCTCCAACAGAGCCTTGATCCTGGTCTGCGGAGTGCGCAGGGCCGAGGTGCGGGCGGCGATGCGGTCCAGACGCTGGTTGAGCGTCGCGTCGTCGGTCAGGACCCGCGCTTCGCGGATCGCCCGGCCGACCCCGCCGAGGTCGCCCAGCAACCGTGCGGTGTCGGCGGCACCGGCCAGCCAGCGGGCCCGCGCGCCGGGATCAGGGGACAGAGTCGCCGCGCGGCCGTAGGAGGACCGCGCGGCCTCCAGCGCTCCTCGCAGGCGCGCGCCGTCCGCGGCCCAGCCCAGCGCCTGAGCCGCCGCGCCGTCGGTACCGGCCGCCGCCCCGGCGAGGTGCCGGGCCAGGATCTCGCCCTTCTCGGTCTCGCGCAGTCCGAGGATGGCGTCGACGAACGCCGTGTGCGTGCTCTGACGCTCGGTCGGAGAGGCGTTCGTGTAGACGGCCGTGGCGACGCCGAGATCGCGGAACCGCCAGCCGGTGGCCGTGGCCTCGATGACGCCGTCCGCGACCGCCGGGGCCAGATCGCCGACCTGCAACCCGAGGTGGTCCAGCGCGCCGCCGATCTCGTCGATGTGCCCGGTGGCGCTGGCCGCCAGGACCAGCAGCGCCCGCGTGGTCGCCTTCGGCAGATCGCCGGCCGGCGCGGGCCGTTGAAGCTGGACCGCCACGGCGCCGAGCGCGCCGAACGGGGCCCGCCGCACGTCGTCCAGCCCGATCAGCCACGCCACCGGCGCTCCCCTGGTGGTCCGGACGGCCACGGAAATCGCCGTCACGGACTCGGGATCGAGCAGGTGGGCCTCGGTGATCGCGGCCACCACCGGCTGTCCGGCCGCGGCCTGGGCGATCAGTTCGCCCGCGACCCGGCCCACGTGACCGGCCCCGCGATCGAGGTCGAGCCCGGATTCACCGTCGAGCAGCGCTTCGCCGTCGAGCAGCGGCCGCACCAACTCGGCCAGCCCGCCGAACGCCGACGCCTGCGCGACCGGCCCGCCGCCTCCGGCACGTAGCACACAGAAGCCGTCCACGACGGGGCCGGCGATCGCCGCCGTGTCCGCCGGAAGCGCGCCGCCGAGCAGGACGACGCCGCCCAAGCCACGCCGCACGTGCTCAAGAAGGGTCTGCACGGGCTGCCGCATACGTATCAGCCTACTGGCGCGGCGCTCGCGATATGTCGGATCTGACGAACCGGGCGGCGGAACGGGATGAAGCGGCGGTGGAAACGGGGTTGACGGCGGTGGAAACCGGGTCAGCGGCGGTCGAGCCGATAGACCAGTTTCAGGCCGGACCACGTAGCGTCGATCGCCGCGATCTTCACGTCCACCAGGCCGATCGGCAAGGCGAGCGCGTCTTCGCGCACCACGCTCTCACTGACGTCGGTCACGATGCCCGAGGCCTTCTTCGGCCAGCACATCCACAACGCGCCGTTCTTGGCCATCAGCGGTGGCAGGGTCGCGAAGTCCCGGGTGAGGGCCGCGCGGTCGCCGGCGAACGCCACGATCACGTCATACGGGCCGACCCCGCCGTCCTCGGTCGACTCCAGGGTCACGTCGTAGGGCAGCGGCTGCGGATCGAAGTCCTCGGGGGCGTCGTGGACGAGCACGTAGTGCCCGGGCTTGATGCCGAGTTTCTTGGGGAGCGGGGTGGCGGAGTAGTCGGGTTGGTCAGAGTCCTGCGGGGAAATCACGTCCGCAACACTAAACCGGCCGGTGGGCTAGCCCAGGTAATTGAGCGCTACGAAGCGGCGGCTGTCGGCTGTCCACATGTGGCGCGCGACGTAGCCGAGCGGGACCGCCAGCGCCATCAGCGCCTCGGAACCGATGCGGGCCCAACCGAATTCGTCCCCGTTCTTACCTCTGGAAGCAACGCCGGTGGAAGCAACGCCGGCCGAAGGGCTGGCAGAAGCGCTGCCCGAACCGCCGGCGAATCCGAACCGCACCCGATACCGCAGGTCGATGTCCTCCACCTCGGTCTCGACGATCAGCTCCCCCACGCCGGGCCGGATCAGCGTCCGCAGCCGGTCCAGCAGCGCCCCCGGATCGCCGCCGATGCCGATGTTCCCGTCCATCAGCAGCGCGTGCGGCCAGCGGCCCGCGCCCGGCAGCCGGTCGAAGATCGACCGACGCAGCGCGCTGGCCCCGTTGGCCCGGCTCAGCAACAGCGCGAACGGCGCCACGTCCACCCCCAACGCCGGCACGCCGCGCCCGGCGAGCTCGGCGACCAGCCGGCCCGGCCCGCATCCCAGATCCAGCGTCGGGCCCTGACAGCGGTCCAACACCGCCTTGTCCACGGCGTCCGGCGGCGCGCTGAACTTCGCCGCGTCGAGCACCAGGTGCTCGCCGGTGTCGGCGTGCAGGACCAGCCGGGCGGACGGATCGTTGATCGCCCGGGCGTAGGGCGCGCTGGCGGTCCAGGCGCGTTCGTCGCTCACGCCGGGACCGGCAGGTCGGCGCTCGCGGCGTGGGCCGCGGCTGCGAACCGGGACGCGGGAGCCGCGGCGGCGACGGCGGCCACGTCCGCGATGGTGTCCACGTCGCGCAACACCGGCAGCGTCCGCACCCTGAGGCCCGCCGCGGTGAGCCGGCCGAGCTGCACGGCCCCGGTCGTGTCCGTGGACATCGGCACGTCGAACAGCAGCCGATCGAGCTCCACCTCGCGCGGACGATGGAAGCCCAGCGACCAGAAGCCGCCGTCCTCGGCCAAGCCGATGGTCGCGTCTTCCCACGACGTGGGCAGGCACGCTTCCAAGAGCGGACCGGTCACCTGCGGCGTGTCCATGCCGATGAGGAGCGCGGGACCGGGATCGAGCGCCGCGGCTTGTTCGAAGGCCGCGGCCAGCCGCCGATCCAGACCGCCGCCGACTTGCGGAACGACGGTGAACCCCGACGGCACCTCGACCAACCCCGGCTCTCCGTCCAGAGCCAACAACCGCCGCCGAAACCGTGCCGTGGCAACGGTTTCCAGCGTGTCGGCCAATGCCGCGGCGGCCAGCCCGGCCCCCTGCTCCGGGGTGAACGGCGGCGTCAGCCGGGTCTTCACCCGGCCCGGGACCGGCGCCTTCGCGATGACGATCAGGGTGCTCATCGGGTCGCGGCCCTCCAGACTCGGCGCATGTCGCGGACGGCTTTGACGGTGCCGCCGACCGTTCCGGTCACCTTCGACTTGCCGGTCCGCGGTGCGTACGGGACGTCGGTCTCCGCAATACGCCAGCCCTCGCCCGCCGCCTTGAGCACCATCTCCAACGGATAGCCGAACCGCCGGTCCTGGATCCCCAGCGCCAGCAACTCCTCACGGCGCGCGGCGCGCATCGGCCCGAGATCGTGGATCCGCACGCCGGTCTCACTCCGGATCCGCCGGGCCAGCAGGCGGTTGGCCAGCCGGGCGTGCGGCGGCCAGGCGTCGCGGGTCAGGGGCCGGCGTTGGCCGAGCGCGAGGTCGGCCTGCCCGGCACGGACCGCGTCGGCGACCTTCGGCAGGTCCTCGGGGTCGAAGGAGCCGTCGCAGTCGAGGAAGCAGACGACGTCGGCCGTGGCGGCGAGCAAGCCCGCGTGGCAGGCGGCGCCGAAGCCGCGGCGCGGCTCGTGCACGACCATCGCGCCCAACGCCGCCGCCACCTCGGCCGAGCCGTCTGTGGAGCCGTTGTCGACGACGATGGCCCGGTAGCCGGCCGGGATGCGGGACAGGACGTACGGAAGAGCCTCGGCTTCGTCGAGGCACGGCAGGATGACGTCGGTCGGGCCCAGACGGTCCAGAACGAGTTCCGCAGCGCGATCGGCGGAGTCGGCGAATTCGGCGGCGACCGTCATTTCGCGACGCTTTGTCGCCGATCGCACACGAAGCGTCTTGAAAACCAGCTGGCCCGCGTAGACGGCCGCCACCGCCACCAGAGCACTGCCATACCCCTGGAACGCGGTGCCGCCCAGCTGCACCGTGTATCCCGCGTACGCCACCCCGACCCACGCGACGCTCCGCCAGCCCGCGAAGGCGATGAAGAGGACCAGCAGCTCGGCGTACCAGGCGAACGGCGGCGCCGTGACCAGGAACCCGACCCCGGCCATCACCAACGCGCCGTGCCAGGGCCGCTCGGGATCGCTCAGGCGCCAGACCAGGATCGCCGTCACCGCCAGGACGGCCACCGCCGCCGGCTTCACCAGCGACGTCGGCACCACCGAGTCCAGCAGCGCGAACCGGCTGCCGCTCTGGTAGCCCTCCTCGTCCAGGTAGCCGCCGAAGAAGCCTTCGACGCCGCTGCCGACCGCCAGGATGTGCGGCAGATACACCCCTACCACCACGCCGACGATCGATCCCAGCAAGAGCAGCGGCCGGCGCCGCAGGGCGGCCGGCACGGCCAGCGCGGGCGTCACCTTCGCCGCGATGCCCAGCCCCAGGAAGAGGCCGCCGCGACCGACCCGCTTCGAGGCCAGCGCCAGGAGCCCGCAGGCGGTGAACAGGACGGCCAGGACGTCGGCGTGGCCGCCGTTGCCCGCCTCGATCGCCACGGTCGGGCACAAGGCCCACAGCACGGCGTTGCGGGCGTCGATACCGATCCGCGGGAGTCCCGCCAGAAGGAGGAACGTGACGCCGATCGCGAGCACCGCCGCCGAGATCTGGATTCCGCGCGGTCCCCACCAATGCGCGAGGAAGTAGTACGCCTCGGCCACCGGCGGGTAGATCGTGTGCACGAGCGGGCGGTTCAGCAGGGTGCAGCCGGCGGTGATGCCCGGCGCGGACGTCACGCAGTGCGAAGGGTCGAGCCCGCGGCCGGTCGGCGGGAACAGGCCGGATCCGGCGCGCAGGCCGACTAGGCGGGTCGCCACCGGCACGTAGCGATAGGGGTCGATGCCCGCCGCCTGGACGCGGCCGTCCCAGACGTAGCGATAGAGGTCGTCCGAGAAACGCGGAGCTGTGGTGAACGCCACAATCTGGGTCGCCGCCGCGCCGCCGAGGATCAGCCAGCGGGCCCACCGCACTCGCAGCCCCGACACCGACCACGCGCCGACGAGGTAGAGCGCGAACAACACGCCGATTATCACTCCAGCCCAGCGGCCATGGCTGAAGTCGGAGGTAGCGTGGACGCGGACGATCGCATAGACGCCGATGGTCAGCAGCGTCACCGCCGCGAGCGCGACGGCCAGCCGGGTCAGTTCGGCCCGGCCCGGCCGCGCCGCCTCGGGGGTGCGGGCCGAGCGCGCGCTCGTCTCGCGGGGGGCCGGAATGAGCACACGGCCCGCAACCTCTGTCATGCGCTCAGACTGACCGCCGACCGGCGCCCGCGGCGATGCCCCGCGCCGGGCCGTCACAGATCCGTAAGGAGTGGAAAGCCCCGATCAGGGCCTCGTACCGTGTTTCCTTGGACCGTAACAACGACCGCACGACCGCACCCACCGCACCCACCGCGGACCGGTACCACCAGGAGGACAGCGAACCGATGAGCACGCCGGAACCCGCGGCCGCCGGGGCTGTCACGTATGGCAACGAATCCGGCACCGGCCGCCCGGATGGCGAACCGCCGCTGGACGTCCTGGTCGTCGACGACGACGCCACGGTCGCCGAGGTCGTGGCCGCCTACCTCACCCGGGCCGGCTACAACGTCCGGCGCGCCGCCGACGGCCCGGCCGCCGTGGCCGCGGCCGCCGAGCGGCTGCCGGACCTGATGGTGCTGGACCTGATGCTGCCCGGCTTCGACGGCTACGAGGTGCACCAGCGGATCCGGGCGCTCGGCGAGGTCCCGGTGATCATGCTCACGGCGCGCGGCGAGGAGGGCGACCGGATCCTGGGGCTCCAGGTCGGCGCCGACGACTACGTCACCAAGCCGTTCAGCCCGCGGGAGCTGGTCCTGCGGGCCGGGAGCGTGCTGCGCCGGGCCCGGGGGCACGGCCGGGGCCGCGCTTCCGGACCACCGCAGCCCGCCGAGTTGCTGACCCTGGGCCGGCTGGAGGTCGATCTCACCGCGCACCAGGCCCGGCTGGCCGGCGAGCCGCTGGCCCTGACCGGCCGCGAGTTCGACCTGCTGGCGTTCCTGATTGCCAACCCGGGCCAGGCGTTCAGCCGCGCCGAGCTGATGCAGCAGGTGTGGGGGTGGTCCTTCGGCGACCAGTCGACCGTCACGGTGCATGTCCGGCGGCTGCGGGAGAAGATCGAACCCGATCCGGCCGCGCCGTCGCTGATCGTCACCGTCTGGGGAGTCGGCTACCGGCTCGAAGCACCGGAGGACCTCGATGCGTGATCAGTTGGAGATCATCGCCATGGGCGCCGGCTCCGCGGTCGGCGCCTGTCTGATCGGCTGGCTGGCGCTGCGCGCTCTGCGCGGGCGCTCGCTGCGGGCCTCGCTGTTCGCCTCGGCCGCGACCGCGGTCCTGGCGGTGGTCGCCGGTATCGTGATCGCCTCGCGGGCGATGTTCATCTCCTCGCACGACGCCGGGGTCTCGGTCATCGTCTCGCTGTCCGGTGCCGCGGTGACCCTGGCCCTGGCCGCTTTACTGGGCCGCAGCCTGGCCCACGACAGCCGCACGCTGCGCAGCGCCCTGCAGGCCCTCGGCGAGGGCGACGCCGCCCCGGCCCCGGTCCAGAACGGCAAAGCCCTGATGACCGGCGAGCTGGCCGACCTGGACCGCGAACTGCGGGCCACCCGGGCGAAGCTGGCCGAGTCGCGGGAGCGGGAGCGCGCGCTGGAACGGTCCCGGCGCGAGCTGGTCGCCTGGGTCTCCCACGACCTGCGCACCCCGCTGGCCGGGCTGCGCGCGATGGCCGAGGCCCTGGAGGACGGCGTCGCCACCGACCCGGCCCGCTACCACGTGCAGATGCGGCAGGCCGCCGACCGGCTGGCCGGCATGGTCGACGACCTCTTCGAGCTGTCCCGGATACACGCCGGCGCCCTGCGGCTGACCCTGGAGTCGGTGGCGCTGGCGGACCTGGTGGACGGCGCGCTGGCCGAGGGCCAGCCGCTGGCCCGGGCCCGCGGGATCGAGCTGTCCGGCCTGGTGACCACCCCGGCCACGGTGCGCGGCGATGTCAGGGAACTGTCACGGGCGCTGTCGAACCTGGTGGTGAACGCGATCCGGCACACCCCGGAGGACGGGGCCGTCCGGATCGAGGCCTCGGACCTGCTCCCGGCCGCCGGGGACGGCGAACCGCAGGTGCTGCTGGCCGTGACCGACGCCTGCGGCGGGATCCCGAGCGAGGACCTGGACCGGGTCTTCGACGTGGCGTGGCGGGGCACGGCCGCCCGCACCCCGGAGGTCGAGAGCCCGGTCGGCGCCGGGGCCGGGCTGGGTCTGGCCATCGTGCGCGGCATCGCTGAAGCGCATTCGGGCGCTGTCACGGTCGGCAACGTCGACGGCGGCTGCCGGTTCGAGATGCACCTGCCAGTCCCGGTGTGAGCTTTACTACGCGCTTTGTTGAGGTAGGGCCGATGATGCGCATGAGCCCCTCTATGGTGGTCGGTCGGGACTACGGAGGGGATCACGTAATGAAGCGCATTCGTTTGACCGCGTCCGCTATAGCCGCCTCGTCGCTGGGATCGCTGGGTCTGGTCGGTATCGGGGCGACGAGCGCCCACGCCGCCAGCACCACGCCCAACACGGCCTTCAGCGGTAAGGGCTTCGACACCTGCATCGCCCCGAACTCGGCGATGATGGACGACTGGTACGCCCACTCGCCCTACCGGGGCGTCGGGGTCTACATCGGCGGGGCGTCCTATCATCCGGATCAGGACTGCGCGTCCACCGCGAATCCGAAACCGCCCACGGACGGCGGCTACACCAAGGACTGGGTCGCGCACCAGGCCGCGACCGGCTGGGGCATGTGGGCCATCTACGCCGGCCAGCAGGGCCCCACGCTGACCGCCGCGGGCGCCGACCCGACCGCCCTGGGCACCACGGACGCCGCCGACGCGGTGCAGAAGGCGACCAACCTCGGCTTCGCCCCGGGCACGACGATCTTCGTCGACATGGAGCCCTACCACGAGGACGCGACCGCGAAGGCGGTGGTGGCGTACCTCAAGAGCTTCGGAAACGCGTTGAACGGGACGGGGTTCAAGCTCGGTCTCTACGGCACGTCCGGGAACCCGGCCAGCGGCCACAGCGCGCTCAGCGACGCGACCGCCGACCCGGCGCTGACCGCCCAGATC
Source organism: Catenulispora pinisilvae (assembly GCF_015356865.1). Taxonomy (GTDB): domain Bacteria; phylum Actinomycetota; class Actinomycetes; order Streptomycetales; family Catenulisporaceae; genus Catenulispora; species Catenulispora pinisilvae. The sequence continues at coordinate 1,455 of NZ_JAAFZA010000096.1, read as the reverse complement.
TCCGCGGTCGACATCTCCGGCACCACGTCGGACCAGGCGAACTTCAACGCCACGACGAACGACCCGTACGTCCCGGCCACCGACTGGGCCAAGCACCAGCGCGTCCACCAGTACTTCCTCGACGTGAACCGGCAGTACGGCTCCTCGCCGGCGATCCAGGTCGACGAGGACGACGTCGACCTCTCGCCGACGTCCCACGTCACCCTCGACCCCTCGCAGGTGCACGCCGTCCGCTGGGCCGGCAACGACCGCATCGGCACCGCGGTCGCGGTCTCCCAGAAGCTGTGGCCGACCACCACCGACAACCAGGCCGACTTCTACGCCCCGGCCGACAAGCGCCCGCTGGCCAAGAGCGCGGTCCTGAGCCGGTCGGACCAGTTCGCGGACGCCCTGGGCGGCTCCGCCCTGGCCGCCCACGACAGCGGCCCGCTGCTGCTGACCGAGACGAAGTCCCTGAACCCGGCGACGGCCAACGAGCTGAGGCGCACCCTGGCCCCCGGTTCCCCGGTCTACCTCCTGGGCGGCAACCAGGCCCTGTCCCCGGCGGTGGCCACGGCCGTGCAGAAGCTGGGCTTCAACCCGGTCCGCGTGGCCGGCCCGGACCGCTTCAGCACCTCGGTGGCGATCGCCCAGCAGATGGCCGGCGACATGAAGGACTCCGGCGGCCACCCGGCAGTGCAGCGCGTCCTGCTGGCCACCGCGAAGGACTTCCCGGACGCCCTCGCCGCGGGCACGGCCGCCGGCGCGACCCCGGACACCGTCCTGGTCCTGACCAACGGCACCCAGATGCCGCCGGCCACCTCGACCTTCCTGCACCAGTGGGCCGGCACCCCGGCGGGCGCCAACGTCTACCCGGTCGGCGGCGCGGCCAACACCGCGGCCAAGACCCTCGGCGCGGCGACCGTCCCGGCCGGCAACCTGAAGCTGGACGGCCTGGTCGGCGCCACCCGCTACGAAACCGCGGCCCTGGTGGCCCACCAGTTCTTCGGCGCCACCGGCACGCCCCACATGTACGGCGTCGCCACCGGCGTCCAGTGGGCCGACGCCCTGTCCGGCGGCGCCGCGATGGCCACCCTGGACGGTCCCCTGCTCCTGACCGAGCCCACCAGCCTGGCCCCCGCCACCCGCGGCTTCCTCAACGCCGAGGAAGCCGGCGGCTCGATCGAGGTCGGCGTGGTGCTCGGCGGCACCGCCGCGATCTCGAACGGGGTGTTCAACAGCCTGTAGGGCGGTAGGGCGGGCGGTAGGGCTTGAAGGCCTGCGGAACGGCATGGTTTGAGAGCTTGTGGAACGGCATGGCTTGAGTCGGCGGCACCGGATTCGGTGCCGCCGACTTGGTCTTCTGGGAGCTGGTGCTGTGTCAGGCGACGGCAACGTTTGCTCGGTAGTTCGCGCCGCGCTGGTCGGCGGGCGGGATCCGTTGGGAGCTGGGTTTGTTGGGGGCTGGGTTTGTTG
>NZ_JAAFZA010000095.1 GCF_015356865.1 Catenulispora pinisilvae | reverse complement strand
ACCCCTCCCGCTACCCGCGCGGCCGGTCGAGCTCGACGTTCTCAAGCACACCAAGCGCGTCGGGGACCAGGATGGCCGCCGAGTAGTAGGCGCTGACGAGGTAGGAGATGATCGCCTTGTCGTCGATGCCCATGAAGCGGACGTTGAGGCTCGGCTCCAGTTCGTCGGGCAGGCCCGTTTGTTGCAGGCCGACCACGCCCTGTTCGTCTTCGCCGGTGCGCATGGCGAGGATCGAGGTGGTGTGGCCGCTGGTGACCGGGATCTTGGAGCAGGGGTAGATCGGGACGTCGCGCCAGGCGAAGACGCGGTTGCCGTCCACGGTGCCGGAGGTCGGGTAGACGCCGCGCTTGGTGCACTCGCGGCCGAAGGCGGCGATGGCTTTGGGGTGCGCTAGGAAGAACTTGGTGGAGCGGCGCATTGACAGCAGCTCGTCCATGTCGTCCGGGGTGGGTGGGCCGCTGTGAGTGTGGATGCGCTGGTCGTTCGCGGCGTTGGCGAGTAGGCCGAACTGTGCGTTGTTCAGTAGCTCGTGTTCCTGCCGCTCCTTCAGTGCCTCGACAGTCAGCCGCAGCTGCTGTTCGGTCTGGTTCATCGGGTCGTTGTAGAGGTCTGCGACGCGGGAGTGGACGCGCAGTACCGTCTGCGCCACCGAGAGCTGGTACTCGCGCGGGTCCAGCTCGTAGTCGACGAACGTGCCCGGGAGCCCGGCCTCGCCCTCGTGGCCGGCCGACAGGGAGATCTCCGCCTCGCCCTTCTTGTTCGTGGGCTTGGCGCGGCGGGTGGAGTGCGACGCGAGCTGTGTGCGCAGGGTCTCGGAGCGGTCCAGCAGTTCCTGGAAGGCGCTCAGCGGGAGGGCGAGCAGGACGCCGGAGGTGGTGGCGCGGGCGCCGTAGGCCCACGGGACCGAGTCCACGACGCCGCCGGCCACCGCCTCGTCGCCCAGGTGGTCGCCGCCGGCGAAGGAGCCGATGACGGTGGTCTCGCCGTACTTGCCGGTGCCGACCTTGGCCACCTTGCCGTGCCCGACCACCAGGATCTCGGTCACCGGCTGCCCGGCCTCGGCCAGTTGCTCGCCGGCGGCGAACCGGCGCTGGGCGAAGCGGGCCGCCAGTTCGGCCAGCAGCGCGTCGTCGGCCAGGCCGCGCAGTACCGGCAGTTCGGTGAGTGTCGGTGCCAGGATCCTGATGTCCTCGCCGGCCTGGTCGACGGCGACCCGGCCGCGCCCGACGGCGTGCGAGAGCCGGCGGTTCACCCGGTAGGTGCCGCCGGACACCTGCACCCAGGGGAGTTTGCGCAGCAGCCACCGGGAGGTGATGCCCTGCATCTGGGGGACGGTCTTGGTGGTGGTCGCCAGATTCCGTGCGGCGGCCGTGCTGAGGCTGAGCTGGCTGTCCTGGCTGTCCAGGAGGAGGTCCTGCGGCATGGGATCGGTCGGCATGCCTCCACGTAACCAATGTCAGTCTTGTAGAAGCAATATGCGGCTTTGTTACTTCCTTAGAACGAGTGATTACCACCTGCCGGGATTGACGCGGCGTCCCGGCGAGCGGACGGCTGATGGGAGCCGTGATCGCCGGGACGCCGCGCCTGGCGGGTGCGAATCGGTCAGGAAATGGCGAAGTCGTCCGCGTAGACGTCGCCCTCGCCGTACCAGCCGTGGACGAACACCGTCAACTTCCCGGTGGCGTCGGTCGTGAACGGCACCGTCAGCTGGGTCCAGCCCGACGCCGAGGTCCACGTGCTGCCGCTGGCCCCGCCGCTGACGCCGACGAAGGCGTAGTTGCCCTGGACCCAGGCGGTCAGCTTGTAGGCGTGGCTCGGGGTCAGGCCGGTCACCGCCTGGTCGCACTCGCCGGTCGCGCTGGCGCTCGGCGAGATCTTCGCCGCGTGCGAACCGGAGTGCACCGGGCTGCTCACGATCGAGTCAGTGCTCTGACACGTCCAGGGGCTGACCAGCCCGGACTCGAACCCGCCGTTGACGATCGAGCCGCCCCCACCGCCGGGACCGGTGACGGTCAGGCTGTAGGTGGCGCTGTGGCTTCCTGAGGCCGCAGTGCCGGTGACGGTGATCGGGTACGTCCCGGCCGGGGTGGTCGAGGACGTGGCGACGGTCAGGGTCGACGTGCCGCCGGCCGTGACCGAGGTCGGGCTGAGACTGACCGTGGCCCCCGACGGCGCACCGCCGGCCGTCAGCGCGACACTCTGCGCCTGGCCGTTGGTGACCGCCGTGGACACCGTCGCCGTGGCGGTCCCGCCCTGAGCCAGCGAGGCCGACGTCGGCGCGACGCCCACGGAGAAGTCGTTCGTCGGCGGCGGCGGTGTGCTCCCGCCACTGGTGAACGGCTCCCAGGTGTTGCTGAAGTACCAGGTGCTCTGCGCGATGCCCGAGCAGGTGTCCGAACCGCCGGTCCCGACACAGCCGCCGTTGTCGCGCTGGAGCGCCCACATCGAGATCTCGTTGATGCCGGTGGACTGCGCCCAGTTCAGCACGGTCGCCGCGTCCGAGGTCTGGAACGTCTCGGCCGCGCCGTAGTCGTCGATGCCGGGCATCTCGGTGACGCCGACCATCGCCCACAACTGCGAGGCGGACTTGCCCGGGTAGAGCGAGGCGAGCTGACCCTCAAGGCCGGTGGCTGCGGTCTTGGTGTCGTTGGCCATCTCGTGCGTGGCGCCGTCGTAGTAGTCGAACGTCATGATATTGACGGTGTCGATGCGGGCGTTGTCGGCCACCGCGTTCTGCAGGACCGCCAGCCCGGAGTCGGCCAGGCCGCTCGTGGTCGTCGGCAGGGTGTAGCTGAACTGGACGGTGCGGCCGTTCGCCGCGGCCCAGTCCTCGACCAGTTTGATCGCCTTGTTGCGGCGGTCGATGCCGGCCGTGTTGGTCAGCGAGTTGTCCTCGGTGTCCAGGTCGAGCCGGGTGACGTCGTAAGTGGTGATGACGTTCTCATAGGCCGCGGCGATCTTGGTCGGATCGGTGCAGCTGTCGGCGATCTCGGTGCCGTTGTGGTCGGCGGTGTAGCCGCCGAACGACGGGATGACGTCGCCGCCGGTAGCCCGGATCTTGGTGATGGAGGCGCCGAAGGACGACGACGCGATCGGCATCGAGGTGTCGCCGTTCCACTCGACCGTGCACGAACCCGCGCTGGCGGTCTGGATGAACGCCATCGTCAGGTACTTCGCGCCGGACTCCTGGCTCAGCGTCGCCGGGTCGTCCCCGTTGTACGCCTCGAAGTAGGGCGCGAACACGTGCGCCGGAATGGGGGTCGCGGCCGGTGCGGCCGGAGCCGCCGGGGCGGCGTGGCCCGCGGCGCTGGACGCCAGGAAGGCGCCGGCGCTCGCGGCCAGCGTCGCCGCGGCGGTCGCGAACGCGCGCAGGTGACGGCCTGTCCGTTTCATGATGCTCCCAGGTAGCAGGGCGTTGATCAGGACTGGATCTTGAGGAGGCGGCCGCCCTGGAGGACATCATTGGACTAGACCAGAGGTCTGTCAAGGTTCCTAACAATTCGGATCGCGATGAGCTGCGGCGGGGCCGTGGCGCGCGGCCGAAGTGAATCGGATATTTACGTTGTTTTAGTGGCTAAATCCTTTTCGTCGACGCCACCGGTCTGCGGACCCTGTCATAGGGCGGTTATCCGCCCTGTCGCGGTACGGCTCTCACGAAGCATGAAACTCCTGGTAGCACCATGGTTCGAGGGGGCGCGTGTTGCGAAGATCGTGGTGTCCGAACGAACACCGCAATCGCCACATCTGAAGGAACCTTCCATGCGCAGCTCTCGTCTTCTCGCCGCTTCTGTGGTCGGGGTCGTCGCCTCCGGTCTGGCCGTCTGCACTGTGATCCCGGCCTCCGCCGCGTCCGGCTCCGCCGCATCCGCCACCTCCGCCGCACACATCAAGCCTGCGTTGTCCGCGTCATCGAACCCTGCGACCGGCCAGACCCTCACGCTCCCCGCGCCGCAAGGCCGCTACGCCACCGGCGAGTCGCAGTTCCGGCTCGTCGACGACAAGCGCCAGGATCCGTGGGATCCCACCAAGCCCTACCGCGAGCTGATGATCAGCGTCTTCTACCCGGCGGTGCACACCGCCGGCAAGCCGTTCACGAACCAGTTCCCGGCCGCGGCGGCCGCCGAAATCGGTCCCGCCCTCGACGGCGGCAACGGCCTGCCCCCCGGTCTGGTGAACTGGGCCGCGACCAAGACGCACTCGGTGCAGGACGCCGCCATGGCGCCGGGCCACTTCCCGGTCGTCCTGTACTCGCCCGGCGCCGGGGACTCGCGGGACTCGAACGTGTCCCTGGTCGAGAACCTGGCTGCGCAGGGCTACGTGGTGGTCACGATCGACCACACCGGGGAAGCGCCGGCCACGGAGTTCCCGGACGGCCACGTGGTCGGCAACGCACCGCTGCTGGCGGCCTTCAAGCAGGTCGGGAACGACCAGGCGGCGGCGACGGTCCTGCTCACCAAGGTGATGAACGTCCGCCTGGCCGACACCCAGTTGGTGCTGAACCGGCTGTCGAGCCTGCCGCACCGGCTGACCGCCGGCATGAACCTGAACGACATCGGGATGTTCGGGCACTCCGCCGGCGGGTTCGAGGCGGCGGAGACGATGTACAACGACCCGCGGGTCAAGGCCGGCGTCAATCTGGACGGCACCATGGAGTACACCGAGGACGCCGACGGCACCCACCTGAGCCAGGTCGCGCTGCACGGGCTGAAGCAGCCGCTCCTGCTGATGGGCAGCACCGGCCGCTACCCCAGCAGCATCCACGTCGAGCCGTCGTGGACGTCGTTCTGGCAGAACCAGAAGGGCTGGAAGGCGGACATCACCCTGAACGACTCCCAGCACCAGTCGTTCACCGACGCCGAGCCCCTGCTGGCGCAGCTGGCCGGCCAGATCCCGGCCTCGACGCTGACCTACGACAACGGGACGGTCGACGCGCAGCGCGCGGTGGCCGCCGACCGCGCGCTGGTCGACTCGTTCTTCAACCGCTTCCTGAAGGGCGGCAACGACCACCTGCTGGACGGCCGCGGCGCGTCGCAGTACCCGATCACGTTCATCAAGTAGTCCGCTAGCTAGTCCGCGAAGGAGTCCGCGTCCCCCTACCGGGGCGGGTTCCCCCGGCCGCTCACCCGCGGTACGGAGGGTGCCCGCCCCAGTTCCACTTCGGCATCGGTGCGTCGTACTCCTTCACGCCGGGCCGGGAGTTGATGACGGCCAGCCGCGTGCCCCACTCGATGTAGCTGACGAAGGCGGCGCGGAACTCGGGGTCGTCCGGGAGCCCGACCTCGTCGGCGGCGTCCATCAGCAGGCCGACCCAGCGCCGGCGCTGCTTCTCCTGGATGCCGCGGCCGAGGTGGCGCCGGATCATGTGCGCGTAGCCGCCGTGCTCGTCGGTGTAGGCGCTCGGGCCGCCGAAGACCTCGCCGAGCCAGATCGCGACGTGCTTCGGGTGCCCCGGGTCCATGCCGGCGAACAACGGGTAGAGCAGATCGTCCTTGAGGACTTCGCGGTAGAACGCCTCGGTCAAGCGTTGCAGGGCCTCATCGCCGCCGATCCAGTCGTACAGGCTCGGCACCGAGCCGCCGTCGCCGCGCACGGCGGTGTTCTCGTAGCGTCGCCGGTCGGTGACGTCGCCTTCGTAGCCCTTGAGGTGGTCCTCGTTCTGGGTCTTCGGCGAGGTCCAGGTGGTGCGGAAGACGTACTGCTCGGGTTCGTCGACGCCACGGGTCAGCTCGTAGGCGACGCATTCCGGTGCGGCGGCCAGCTCCTCGGCCGCGTCGGCGTAGGCGGCCTCGAACCCGGCGGCGCGCTCGGCGGGGATGCGGTAGCGGATGTACTCGACGGTCATGCGATCAGTTTTCCATGGCGGCTCCTGATCCGGGCCGATCCTCCGCGGCCACCAGGTCGCGGCTACCGGGTCGTGGCTACCGGGCCTCGGCGACCACAAGCCCTACTTCGCCCCCGGCACCTGAACCGCCTTGGCCAGCCACGGCAACTCCTGCGCGAACGCCGCCTGAGCGAACACCCACGAGTGCTTCCCGTCGCCGGTCCAGATCTGGTTCGGGATGTGGTCCTTCTTCAGCGCGCCGGACAGCTGCTGCGCGTGCTTGGGCTGCGCCGACTCCTGGTTGCCGACGGCGAACATGCCGGAGAAGCCCTTGGGCCACTTCTTGCGCTTGCCCAGGATGGTCATCGGATCGTCGGCGGCGAATTCGGCCGCGTTGCCGCCGTAGAGGGTGGCGATGGTGGAGTTCTTGTCGCCCTTATTGGGTCCGAGGTCGCCGCTGATGTCGAGGAAGTGGCCGAAGACCGCGGGGTGGGTCAGGGCCAGGGTGATGGCGCAGGTGCCGCCCATCGACCAGCCCGCGACCGCCCACTTGCCGGGGATCGTCGCGGTGCCGAAGGTCTTCTCCACGTAGGGCGGGATGTCCTTCACCAGGTGGTCCATGGCCCGGCCGGCCGGGCCGTCCACACACTCGGTGTCCACCTTGAAGCCGCCGGTGGCGTCCACGAAGACCAGTACCGGGGCGAAGCCGTGATGCGCGGCGGCGTAGGCGTCGGCGGTCTTGATGGCGTTGCCGGAGCGGATCCAGTTGTCCGGGACCGCGTACTCGCCGCCGATCATCTCCACCACCGGGAGCTTGGGACGGTGCGTGGAGCGGAACCAGGCCGGGGGGAGGTAGACGTACTCGCTGCGGTGCTGGAAGCCACTGGCGGTGTCCGGGATCTGCACCTCGACGATCCGGCCGGTCTTGGTGTTGCCGTGGATGGTGCCCAGCTGCGCCAGGCTGACCTGCTGCGGCAGCGCCTGGTCGGTCAGCTCGCCGTACATGTCGGCCAGCGTCGGGTAGTACCCGAGGCTGATGTCCAGCGCGTCGCCGGCGGTGAGCACCGCCAGCAGCATCGCCACCGGCGCGGCCGTCCGCTGCCACCAGCGCGACCCGCGCCAGCAGGCGACCGCCAGGCCGATCGCCAGCGCGAAGACCGCGAGCCAGAACCACAGCCCGAACGGCAGCGGATCGGAGATCCCCAGCGCCGTCCGCACCAGCACCGCGCACAACACGCCGAACAGAACCGAGACCCCGAGCACGATCGGCAGGCGTTTGAGCAGGAACCCGCGGTCCCGCAGACGCCGCCGTCCGATCGCGACGACGACCAGCGCCACAGTGGCCACCCGCAGGGTCCACGGCAGCCAGCCGCCCAGCAACGACACATCCACGTACCCGATCTTGGCGGCCGCCGTGTCAGATCCCGGTAAGGGTTGCCTATCCGTCCGCTCCCGCCATGGGGCCCCGACGCTGGCACAATGACCGCATGGCGGTGACTGACGAGGCGATCGAGAAGATCAAAGAGATGATCATCAAGGGTCGGCTCCGGCCCGGCGATCGCCTCCCCAAGGAGGCCGACCTGGCCGCCGAGCTGGGGCTGTCCCGCAGCTCGCTGCGCGAGGCGGTCCGGGCCCTGTCGCTGATCCACGTCCTGGACGTGCGCCAGGGCGACGGCACCTACGTCACCAGCCTGGAGCCGGCCCGCCTGCTGGAGGCGATGAGCTTCGTCGTCGACTTCCACCGCGACGACACGGTCCTGGAGTTCCTGGAGGTCCGCCGCATCCTGGAGCCGGCCGCCACCGCCATGGCCGCGCAGCGCATCACCGACGAGGAGGTGGCCGACCTGCGCGGACATCTGGCACTGATCGGCAACGCGCCGACCGTCGAGGACCTGGTGCGCAACGACCTGGAGTTCCACAGCCGGATCGCGGCCTGCTCGCGGAACGTGGTGCTCGGATCGCTGCTGGACAGCCTGTCCGGGCCGACGACGCGCGCCCGGGTCTGGCGCGGGCTGACCCAGGAGGGCGCGCTGACCCGCACCCTGATGGAGCACACTGCGATCCTGGACGCGCTGGCCGAGCGGGACTCCGAGGGCGCGCGGGCGTGGGCGACGATCCACATCGTCAGCATCGAGCAGTGGCTGCGCAAGACGTTGAGCGAGAAGCGGTCGGAGCAGGAATGAGGTGACGGCATCAGCATCGGGGCAGTGATGGAGACCGCGCACACGATCCAGGTGGACGGCACCGGCATCTACGTGACCGTGCACAGCGCCGCGGGGCGTCCGCCCGGCAGCGGCAGGGCACTGGTGTGCCTGCACGGCGGCCCGGGCATCGACGGCTCCGGGCAGCGGCTGATGCTCTCGGCGCTCGCCGATGTCGCCGACGTGGTCGTGCCGGATCAGCGGGGGCACGGTCTGAGCGACCCCAGCACGCCGGACAAGTGGGAACTGGACACCTGGGCCGACGACGTCGCCGCGATCATCGACGAACTGGGCCTGGACCGGCCGGTCGTGTACGGCATCTCCTTCGGCGGCTGGGTGGCGATCCGCCACGCCGCCAGGCATCCGCGGCAGACCGGCGGCCTGATCGTCGCGTCGATGACGCCCAAGGTGCCCTCGCCCGAGGAGATCGCGCGCCGGATGGGAGCGTTGGCAGGAGCCGCCGCGGAACAGGCATGGCTGCGCGCTCACTACCAGCCCAGCGCCGAGGCGGTGGAAGAGATGCAGCGCTTGTGTCTACCTCTGATGGCACGACGGGAGCCGAGCCCCGCCCTGGCCGCCGTCCGTGCGGCGCAATGGTTCAGTCCGCAGATCGACGCTCACTTCACCCCGCAGTACGAGATCCTGGACCTGACCCCGGAACTGCGCGCCGTCGCCGTCCCGACGCTGGTGATCCTCGGCGAGCTCGACCCCTTCGTGACCGCCGAGGCGATCGCCGCCACCGCCGAGGCCCTGCCCGCGAAGGGGCGGCTGGTCACCCTTCCGGATGTCGCCCACGACCTGTTCGCCGACGCCCCCGACACGTTGCTGCGTGAGGTGCGGGATTTCCTGGTGGATGTGGTGGGCGCTGCGGACGGGGTGGACGAGGCGGGGCTGCCTTAACAACGACTGTCGCCCCACCCCGCCTCACACCCCGTCTAGTCTTGCGCGGCGCCGGAGGTGTAGCGCGAGACGATCAGTGCCACCAGGATCACCACACCGTTGAAGAACTCGATGTCCTGCGCCGAAACGTGCCCGAACGTCAGCACGTTCTCGATCAGCTTCAGCGTCAGCACCCCGGTGAGGGCGCCGAACAGCGAGCCGCGGCCGCCGTTCATGCTCACGCCGCCGATCACCGTGGCGGCGAAGACCTCGAAGATCTTGCCGGTGCCCTGGCTGGCCGAGGCCGAACCGAGGCGGCCGGTGTAGAGCATGCCGGCGAACGCCGCCAGCATCGAACCGATGATCAGCACGATCCAGACCGTGCGCTCCACCCGGATCCCGGCGGCGCGCGCGGCGCCCGGGTTGCCGCCGATCGCGTACAGCGACCGGCCGTGGCGGTACCAGCCCAGGGCCGCGATGCCGACGGCGAACAGGACTCCGCAGACCCAGACCGACGCCGGCAGGCCACCCCACTCGGCGTTGCCGATGTAGGCGAACGACGGCGGGAGGGTGAAGATGGTCTGCCCGCCGTCGATCACGATCACCAGCCCGTGCAGCATGGTCAGCATCCCGAGCGTGACGACGAACCCGTTGAGATTCATCTTCAGGATCAGGAACCCGTTCACCGCCCCGATCGCGGCTCCCACCAACAGGCATATCGGGATCGCCAGCCACTCGACGCCGAACCCGAGCCCGTTGAAGCGGTTCCCGGACGTCGGCAGCACCAGCCACAGCGCGATCACCGGGGCCAGCGTCACCGTCGACTCCAGCGACAGGTCCATCCGGCCGCTGATCAGGATCAGCGCCTCGGCCAGGACCAGGACGCTGAGCTCGGTCGACTGCTGGAGCATCGCCAGGAAGTTGTCCGAGGTCAGGAAGTTCGGCGACTCGATGAAGCCGATCAGGATCAGCAGCGCCATCGCCGGCAGCAGCGAGAACTCGCGCAGCCAGCGGGTGCTGATCCGGCGGGACCGAGCCGCCGGATCGGCCGGCGGGGCCGAGGCCGCATCGGACATAGTCGTGGCCTCACTCATGGCCGGGCCTTTCGTTCGCGATGTTCTGCTGTTCGCGTTCTGCGATCAGCGGGTCGTCGGTGCCGGTCCCGCTCAGTCCTTCCACCGCCGCGATGAGTTCGGCATCGCTCCAGCCGCTCGGGAACTCCGCCACGACCGCGCCCTTGAACATCACCACCACCCGGTGCGCGATGCGCAGGTCGTCCACCTCGTCGGAGACCAACAGGGCCCCGCAGCCGTCGTCCGCGGCCTGCCGCACGGTTCCGAGCAGCGACTCCTTCGACTTCACGTCCACTCCGGCGGTCGGCCGGATCAGGACCAGCGCCTTGGGCGAATTGGCCAGTGCGCGGCCCATCACCACCTTCTGCTGGTTCCCGCCGGACAGCGCGCCGACCGGCTGGTCCGGGCCTTCGGCCTTCACGTCCAGCCGCTCCATCAGGGCACTGCCGGCCCGCCGCAGCGAATCGCCGGTGAAGAATCCGTGCCGGGCCAACCGGTCCATCGCGGTGAGCGTGATGTTCTCGGCGATCGGCCGCATCGGGACCACGCCTTGCGCGTGCCGGTCTTCCGGGACGAAGCCGAGCCCGGCGCGCAGCGCGTCCGGGACACTCCCGGTCCGCACCTTGCGCCCGGCCACTGTCACGCTGCCGCCGCTGGGCCGGTGCAGTCCGGCGACCGTCTCGCCGAGCGCCACCACGCCGGAGCCGCCCGCGCCGGCCAGGCCGACGATCTCGCCTTCGCCGACCGTGACCGAGAAGTCCTCGTACACACCGGCCAGACTCAGGTCCCTGATCTCCAGCGCGGGCTTCGCCTCGGCCTTCGGGGTGTACTCCGCGACCGCGAACTCGGCCCGCTCCGACCGGTCCTCGCCGGTCATGGCCTCGATCAGGGCGTCCTTGTCGAGTCCGGCCACCGGCGCGGTGAGGATGTGCCGGGCGTCCCGGTAGACCGTCACGGTCTGGCAGACCTCGTACACCTCGGCCAGGTGGTGCGAGATGAACAGGAACGCGACGCCCGAGTCCTGGAGCCGCCGCAACCGGTCGAAGAGTCCGGCGATCTTCGCGCCGTCCAGCTGCGCGGTGGGCTCGTCGAGGATGATGAACTTCGCCCCGAACGACAGCGCCCGGGCGATCTCCAGCACCTGCCGCTGGTCCACGGCCAGCGTCGAGGCCGCGGCGCTCGGGTCCACGTCGATCTCGTACTCGGCCAGCAGGTCGGCGGCGCGGGCCCGCAGCGCCCGCCAGCTGATCCGGCGCAGCCCGTCCGACTGCCGGTTCAGGAACAGGTTCTCGGCCACCGACAGCGTGGGGATGATCGTCGATTTCTGATACACGCACGCGACCCGGGACTGCCAGGCCGCGCGGTCGGACAGCGGCGGCGCGTCGTGGCCGTCGAACAGGATCTGCCCGCCGTCCGGCCGGGCCAGCCCGGTCAGCAGCGATACCAGCGTGGACTTGCCGGCGCCGTTGCGGCCGACCAGGGCGTGCGCCTCGCCTGGGGCGACGGAGATGTCGACGTCTATCAGCGCGCGGGTGGCGCCGAAGCTCTTGGAGACGGCGATCGCCGTGGCGACCCCGCCGACGGGGCGGCCGGTGGCGCCGGCCGCCCCCAGGTCTTGCGTCGTCATCGGTGGATCACTTGCCCAACTGGTTGGCCCACAACGACGGGTCGTCCACGTTGGCCGCGGTCACCAGCGGGGCGGGCAGCTGGTCCTCCAGCCCGTTGGGGATCTTGATGATGGTCGAGCCGTGGTCGGTCGGGCCGGGGGAGAAGGTCTTGCCCTCGGCGGCGGCCTGGGCGTAGAAGAGCCCGTATTTGGCGTACAGGTCGGCCGGCTGGGAGATCGTGGCGTCGATCTGCCCGGCCTTGATGGCCTGGAACTCCGCCGGGATGCCGTCGTTGGAGATGATCGTGATGTGCTTGGGGTCGGTCGGCGGCACCAGCAGGTGCTTTTGCTGGAGCAGCGCGAGCGTCGGGGCCAGGAACACGCCGCCGGCCTGCATGTAGATGCCGTTGATGGTGCCGGCGTTGAGCGCGTCCTGGAGCTTGGACGCCGCGACGTCGCCCTCCCAGTTGGTCGGCTCGGCCTCCACCTTGATGTTCGGGTAGTTCTTGCTCATGCAGTCGCCGAAGGCCTGGGACCGGTCGCGGCCGTTGATCGAGGTCAGGTCGCCCTCGAATTCCACGACGGTGCCGGTGCCCTTGAGCTTGCCGCCGAGGAACTGGCACGCCTTGGTGCCGTACGCCTGGTTGTCCGCCCGCACGACCATGTAGACCTGGCCCTTGTCCGGCCGGGTGTCCACGCTGATCACCGGGATGTGCTTGCTCGCCAGGTTCTCCAGGGTGCTGGCGATCGCGCCGGTGTCCTGCGGGGCGATCAGGATGACCTTCGCGCCCTGGCCGGTGAGCGTGCTCACGTTGGAGACCAGGACGTCGGTCTGGTTGTTGGAGTTCGTCGGTGGCAGGGCATTGATACTGCCGGACTTGACGTCGGCGTTGACGTACTTCGCGTAGCTGTTCCAGAAGTCGGAGTCCGACCGCGGGAAGTCGATGCCTATCTTCTTGTCGCCGGAGCCGGACTTGGAACCGCCCCGGCCGCAGGCGGCGGCGCTCAGGCCGAGTGCCGCGACGGCCGTGAGGGCCAGAACTGTTCTCGACGTACGGTGCAGCCTCATGTCCGTCCTCGCTGGTGAGGGTGTGCGGGGGAGGGTGGGTGTGGTCTGTGTCACGTGCCATTCATTCATCCGATGTATAGCCCCGCTTGCGAGGTCTGTAAAGCCCATGGAACTCAATCGTTACGGGGCTTTACGAGATCCACTTCCGGAATCGGCAGGCCGACCCCGGTCCCGGGGAATGAGAACGATCTTGAATCTCTTGACGATAGATCCGATGTTTGCTTAGAGTCCCGGAACGTGAGACTTCTCCGCCTGGGCGAGCCCGGCCGCGAGCGCCCCGTGCTGCTCGCCTCCGACGGCCGCCACTTCGATCTGACCGGCGTCATCAGCGACGTGGACCGCGCGTTCTGGACGGATCGGGGTCCGGAGAGAATCCGGGCCGCCGCCGACGCCGGGACCCTGCCCGAGATCCCCGCCGAGGAGATCGCCGGGCTGCGCGTCGGCGCGGCCGTGGCCCGGCCGGGCAAGGTGGTGTGCATCGGGCTGAACTACCGCGACCATGCCGAGGAGACCGGAGCGGAGCTGCCGCCGCGGCCGGTGGTGTTCATGAAGGACCCTTACACGGTCGTCGGCCCGAACGACGACATCCTCATCCCGCGGGCTTCGGTGAAGACCGACTGGGAGGTGGAGCTGGCCGTCGTCATCGGCGAGCGGGCCCGCTACCTGGACTCGCACCAGGCCGCGCTCGGCGTCATCGGCGGCTTCGCGATCAGCAACGACGTCTCCGAGCGCGAGTTCCAGCTGGAACGCTCCGGGCAGTGGGACCTCGGCAAGTCCTGTGAGACCTTCAACCCGCTGGGTCCGTGGCTGGTCACCGCCGAGGAGGCCGGCGACTTCCAGAAGCTGGGGCTGCGGCTGTCGGTCAACGGCGAGCAGCGGCAGAACGGCAACACCGAGAACATGATCTTCGGGGTGGCCGAGGTGATCCACTACCTGTCGCAGCACATGGTGCTGGAGCCGGGCGACGTCATCAACACCGGGACCCCGGCCGGCGTGGCGCTCGGCATGGCCGACCACCCGTACCTGCGGGCCGGCGACGTGGTGGAGCTGGAGATCGACGGGCTGGGATCACAGCGTTCGAATCTGGTCCAGGCATGAGCCGGATCGTCGCTCTGGAGACGTTCGACGTCCGTTTCCCGACCTCGCGCGAGCTGGACGGCTCGGACGCGATGAATCCGGACCCTGATTACTCGGCGGCGTATCTCATCCTGCGCACCGACGCCGGGGACGGCCTGTCCGGGCACGGGTTCACCTTCACCATCGGCCGCGGCAACGACGTGCAGGTCGCGGCGATCGAGGCGCTGCGCGACCACGTCCTGGGCCTGGACGTCGAGCAGGTCTGCGCCGACCCGGGCATCGTCAGCCGCGCGCTGATCGGCGACAGCCAGCTGCGGTGGCTGGGGCCGGAGAAGGGCGTCATGCACATGGCGATCGGCGCGGTCGTCAACGCGGTGTGGGACCTGGCGGCCAAGCGCGCCGGGGTGCCGCTGTGGAAACTGCTGGCCGACGCCGATCCGCAATGGCTGGTCTCGCAGGTCGACTTCCGCTACCTCACCGACGCGCTGACCCCCGAAGAAGCGCTGGAGCTGTTGCGGCGCGGCAAGAACGGCGCGCAGGGGCGCGAGGCGCGGCTGCGGGCCGAGGGGTATCCGGGATACACCACCTCGCCGGGCTGGCTCGGCTACTCCGACGAGAAGCTGACCCGGCTGGCGCACGAGGCGGTCCAGGCCGGCTTCGGCCAGATCAAGCTGAAGGTCGGCGCCGACCTGGCCGACGACGTGCGCCGGGCCCGGGCCGCGCGGGCCGCGGTGGGACCGGACGTGCGGCTGGCGATCGACGCCAACCAGCGCTGGAACGTGCACGAGGCGATCGAGTGGGTCAAGGCGCTGGCCGAGTTCGACGTGTACTGGGTCGAGGAGCCGACCTCGCCGGACGACGTGCTCGGGCACGCCGCGATCCGGGCCGCGGTGGCGCCGGTGAAGGTGGCGACCGGGGAGCACGTGCAGAACCGGATCGTGTTCAAGCAGCTGCTCCAGGCCGAGGCGATCGACTTCGTGCAGCTGGACGCGGCGCGGGTCGGCGGGGTCAACGAGAACCTGGCGATCCTGTTGCTGGCGGCCAAGTTCGGCGTGCCGGTGTGCCCGCACGCCGGCGGGGTCGGGCTGTGCGAGCTGGTGCAGCACCTGTCGATGTTCGACTTCGTGGCGCTGTCCGGCACCCGCGCCGACCGGGTCATCGAGTACGTCGACCACCTGCACGAGCACTTCCTGACGCCCACGGTGATCAAGGGCGGCGCGTATCAGGCCCCGTCGGCACCGGGCTTCTCAGCCGAGATGTTCCCGGCCACCCTGGAAGCGTATTCGTTCCCTGACGGCACATTCTGGCGTGCGGACCGAGGAGAGGTGTGAGGTGCAGGAGATGCGGGACTTCGAAGGACTGAAGGCGGTCGTCACCGGCGGCGGCTCGGGCATCGGCGCGGCCACCGCCCGGCTGCTGGCCAACCGCGGCGCCGCGGTGGCGGTCCTGGACCTGGACCCGGCCGCCGCCGTCAGCGCCGGCCTGCACGGTTTCAAGGCGGACGTCTGCGACGACGCCTCGGTCCGTGCCGCCGTGGCCTCGGCCCTGGACGTCCTCGGCGGCCTGGACGTACTGGTCAACAACGCCGGCATCGGCGCCGCGGGCACGGTCGAGGACAACCCCGACGAGCAGTGGATGAAGGTCTACGACGTCAACGTGGTCGGCATGGTCCGAGTGACCCGCGCGGCCCTGCCGGCCCTGCGCGCGTCCCAGCACGCTGCGATCGTGAACACCTGCTCGATCGCCGCCACCGCCGGCCTGCCCCAGCGCGCCCTCTACTCGGCGACCAAGGGCGCGGTGCTGTCCCTGACCCTGGCGATGGCCGCGGACCACGTCCGCGAGGGCATCCGGGTGAACTGCGTCAACCCCGGCACCGCCGACACCCCCTGGGTCGGCCGTCTCCTGGACGCCGCCGAGGACCCGGCGGCCGAGCGCGCGGCGCTGGAGGCGCGCCAGCCGATGGGCCGGCTGGTGTCGGCCGACGAGGTCGCCGCGGCGATCGCGTATCTGGCCTCGCCGACGGCGGGTTCGGTCACCGGGACGGCACTCGCCGTGGACGGTGGAATGGCCGGGTTGCGGCTGCGGCCCGTGGGACAGTAGCCGCATGTCCGAGAGCAACAAGGTGTGTCCTCGTGGGGACGTGAACCCCCACCGGCGCGACGCGGCGGACGGTGCGCGGTGAGCGCTGATCGCACCATCGGCCGCGGCGTGGAGCTGACCGAGTTGTCGTTCGGGGCCGCGGCGCTGGGCAACTTGTTCACCGAGGTGGGCGACGACGAGGCGCGCGCCGCGGTGGACGCCGCGTGGGACTCCGGCATCCGCGCGTTCGACACCGCGCCGCACTATGGCCTCGGCTTGTCGGAGCGGCGGCTCGGGGCGGCGTTGCGGGAACGGCCGCGCGATGAGTTCGTCTTGTCCACCAAGGTCGGCCGGATTCTGGAGCCGGTGGCGGATCCGGTCGGTGCCGATGCCGAGGGGTTCGCGGTGCCGGCCGCGTTCCGGCGGGTGTGGGACTTCTCCGGGGACGGCGTGCGCCGGTCGATCGAGGCCAGCCTGGAACGGCTCGGCCTGGATCGCATCGACACGGTCCTGATCCACGATCCCGATCTGCATGCGGAGCAGGCGATAAGCGAGGCCTTCCCGGCCTTGGCGAAGCTGCGCTCCGAGGGCGTGATCGGTGCCGTCGGCGTCGGGATGAACCAGACCGAGGTGCCGCTGCGGTTCGTGCGCGAGACGAACATCGACGTCGTGTTGCTCGCCGGCCGCTATACGCTGCTCGAACGCTCCGGTGCGGAGCTGTTGGACGAGGCGGCGGTGCGAGGTGTGGGCATTGTGATCGGCGGGGTGTTCAACTCCGGGCTGTTGGTCGACCCGAAGCCGGGCTCGACCTACAACTATCTGGCCGCGCCGCCGGAGATCCTGAACGAGGCGCTGCGGCTCAAGGACGTCTGCGAGCGGCACGGCGTCCCGCTGCGCGCCGCGGCCCTCCAGTACCCGCAGCGTCAGCCGGCGGTGAAGTCGGTGCTGATCGGCGCGCGGTCGCCGGAGGAGGTGCGGGACTGCGTCGAGATGGCGCGGCTGCCGATTCCCGAGGCGCTGTGGGCAGAGGTCTGAGATGCGTATCGCGCTGTTCATCGCCTGCTACAACGACATGCTCTTCCCGGATACCGGCAAGGCGGTCACCGCCGTGCTGGAGCGGCTGGGTCACACCGTCGAGTTCCCGATGGCCCAGACCTGCTGCGGTCAGATGCACTACAACACCGGGTACCGGCGCGAGGCCGACTCGTTGGTCGGGGCGTTCAACGACGCTTTCCGCGGGTACGACGCGGTCGTCACGCCCTCCGGCTCCTGCGGCGGCCACGTCCGGCACCACCACAAGACCGAGACCGCGCCGAACGTGTACGAGTTCTCGGAATTCCTGGTGGACGTCCTGGAAGTGACCGACGTCGGCGCCTACTATCCGCACCGTGTCACCTATCACCCGACCTGCCACAGCCTGCGCATGCTGCGGGTCGGCGACAAACCGTTGCGGTTGCTGCGTGCAGTCGAGGGCATCGATCTGGTCGAGCTGCCGGAGGCCGAGTCGTGCTGCGGCTTCGGCGGCACGTTCGCGATGAAGAACTCTGAGACCTCGGTGGCCATGTTGCAGGACAAGATGGGCAACGTCCGGGAGACCGGCGCGCAGACGCTGTGCGCGTCCGACAACTCCTGCCTGATGCACATCGGCGGCGGACTCGGACGGGTCAAGTCCGGAGTCAGGACCCTGCATCTGGCCGAGATCCTGGCGGCGACGAAATGAGCGGCGAGGAGGTCAACGTCGTCTGGCTCGGGTCGCCGACCTTCCCCAAGGCCGCGCACACCGCGCTTCAGGACACCCAGCTGCGCCGCAACCTGAAGCACGCGACGACGACGATCCGCGACAAGCGGCTGCGCGCCGTCGCCGAGCTCGACGACTGGGAGACGCTGCGGCTGGCCGGCTCGCAGATCAAGGACCGCGTGATGCGGCACCTGGAGGAGTACCTGCTCCAGCTGGAGGCGTCGGTCACCGCGGCCGGCGGTGTCGTGCACTGGGCCCAGGACGCGCGCCAGGCCAACCGGATCGTCACCGAGCTGGTGCGGGCCAAGGGCGCGACCGAGGTCGTCAAGATCAAGTCGATGGCCACCCAGGAGATCGGGCTCAACGAGGCGCTCCAGGACGAGGGTATCGAGGCCACTGAGACCGACCTGGCCGAGCTGATCGTGCAGCTGAACGACGACCGGCCCTCGCACATCCTGGTCCCGGCCATCCACCGCAACCGCACCGAGATCCGCGACATCTTCCGGCGGGAGATGGGCAAGCACGGCATCCCGGCGCCGGACGGCCTCACCGACGAGCCGCGGGTGCTGGCCGAGGCGGCGCGCGTGCACCTGCGGGAGAAGTTCCTGCGCGCGACGGTGGCGGTCTCCGGGGCCAACTTCGCGTGCGCGGACACCGGGACCGTCGGGGTCGTGGAGTCCGAGGGCAACGGCCGGATGTGTCTGACGCTGCCCGAGACGCTGATCACGGTGATGGGGATCGAGAAGGTCCTGCCCTCGTTCGCCGACCTGGAAGTGTTCCTGCAACTGCTGCCGAGATCGTCGACGGCAGAACGGATGAACCCTTATACGTCGCTGTGGACCGGCGTCACGCCCGGCGACGGGCCGCGGGAGTTCCACCTGATCCTGCTCGACAACGGCCGCACGAAGACGCTCGCCGACACCGCGGGACGCTCGGCTCTGCACTGCATCCGTTGCTCGGCCTGCCTGAACGTGTGCCCGGTCTACGAGCGGACCGGTGGCCGGTCCTACGGATCGGTGTATCCGGGCCCGATCGGCGCGGTGCTGACGCCGCAGCTGGTCGGGGTCGGGACATCGGAGCACGCTGATTCACTGCCGTTCGCCTCGACCTTGTGCGGAGCCTGCTACGACGCCTGCCCGGTGCGCATCGACATCCCGGAGATGCTGGTGCACCTGCGGGCGAAGGTCGTGGACTCGCACCGGGGCGGCCTGCCGAAGCCGGAGGCGTTGGCGATGAAGGGCGCGCAGGTGGTGTTCGGCTCGCCGCGCCGGCTGGCGCTGGCCGAGCGGCTGGGCGCGGTGGCGGGCCGGATCGTGGGGCTCGGCGGCGGGAAGTGGCTGCCGGGGCCGGCGAAGAAGTGGACGGGAGCGCGGGACGTGCCGGTGCCGGCGCGGGAGTCGTTCCGGACGTGGTGGCGGAAGGCGGGACGAGGATGAGTGCGCCGACACCGGCCGACTCGGCCGAGGCCAAAGCGGCGATCCTCGGCCGGATCCGGTCCGCGCTGCGCGATGTGCCCCGCGACGAGCGCCCCGAGGAGGTCGAGGTCACCCGCGAGTACGTCGACAGCCACGTGAGCGGCGATGCCGGCGCCGTCGTCGACCTGTTCGTGGAACGCGTCGAGGACTACCGCGCCACGGTCACCCGGGTCACCGAGGCCGACGCCCCGGCCGAGATCGCCCGGATCCTTGCCGACAAAGGGATCCAGAGCCTGGTCGTACCTCCAGCCTTCCCAGAGGGATTACTGGCCGGGTATCAGGGCTCTCGCTTGTCCGACGACCCGCCGCTGACCCCCGCCGAGCTGGACGCGTCCGACGCGGTGATCACCTTGGCCGCCCAGGGGATCGCGCTGACCGGCACCATCGTCCTGGACGCCGGACCCGGGCAGGGCCGCCGGGCGTTGTCGCTGGTCCCGGACCTGCACCTGTGTGTGGTCCGGGCCTGGCAGGTGGCCCCCGACGTGCCGCCGGCCATCCGGGCGCTGATCCCGGACCGGCCGACCACCTTCATCTCCGGACCCTCGGCGACCTCGGACATCGAGCTGGACCGGGTCGAGGGCGTGCACGGGCCGCGGACGCTGGCTGTCGTGTTGATTTCTGATTGAATGTGTTTAACTCTGGGAGCTTTTCTGAGGAAACTCCGCTAGGCTGAGCCCGTTCCAGTCGGTCCTAGCGGAGGTCTCGAATCATGCGGTTGCTGGTCATTGGGGGCGCGGGGTACGTCGGTTCGGTCACGTCCGCGGTGCTGGTCGAGGCCGGGCACGAGGTGACGGTGGTCGACGACCTGTCCACCGGGCACCGGGACGCGGTCCCGGCCGGGGCGGCGTTCCGGCACGCGGACGTGCTGGACCAGCGCCAGCTCGGCGACGTGCTACGTGACGTCACCGCGGCGGGTCCGATCGAGGCGATCCTGCACTTCGCGGCGCGCTCGCTGGTCGGGGAGTCGGTGGCCGAGCCGGCCCGCTACTTCCGGCACAACATCACCACCACCGCGAACCTGCTGGAAGCGATGCGGGACAACGGGATCGGCACGATCGTCTTCTCCTCGACCGCCGCCTGCTACGGCGAGCCGGCGGTCACGCCGATCACCGAGGACATGCCCACGGTGCCGACCAACCCCTACGGCGCCTCGAAGCTGGCCGCCGACCAGATGCTGACCTTCGCCGCCCCGGCTTACGGCATCGCAGCGGTCTCACTGCGCTACTTCAACGTCGCCGGCGCCTACGGTCCGCAGGGCGAGCGGCACGAGGTGGAGACCCATCTGATCCCGCGGCTGCTGGACGTGGCGGCCGGCAAGGCGCCGCAGGCCTCGGTGTTCGGCACCGACTACCCGACCCCGGACGGGACCGCGATCCGCGACTACATCCACGTGCGGGACCTGGCCGAGGCGCACCTGCTGGCGCTGGGCGCGGCCAAGAAGGGCGAGCACCTGATCTGCAACCTGGGCACCGGCACCGGGTTCTCGGTCTACGAGGTGTTGGAGGCGGTGCGCAAGGCGACCGGCGCCCCGGTCCCGGCGGTGGAGAAGCCGCGGCGCCCGGGCGACCCGGCGCGGCTGGTGGCCTCCGCCGAGCGCGCGCGGACCGTGCTGGGCTGGAACCCGGAGCGGACCGAGCTGACCGAGTCGGTCGCCGACGCCTGGGCCTTCTATCGCCGTTAGTCGCCCATATCAGCCCTTAGGCGATTTCCAGGGCTGATATCCGTAGGCGTTGTTCTCGGACATCGAAAAGCCGCATTCGGAAGAGTACTTCCGAATGCGGCTCGCGTTATATCCGAGAGGTTTCCTCAGACCGGGCGGACGTTCTCCGCCTGGGCGCCCTTCGGCCCCTGAGTAACCTCGAACTCGACGCGCTGGTTCTCCTCCAGCGAGCGGTAGCCGCTCGACTGGATGGCGGAGAAGTGCACGAACACGTCCGGGCCGCCCTCATCCTGGGCGATGAAGCCGAAGCCCTTCTCGGAGTTGAACCACTTGACTGTCCCCTGAGCCATCCTGCTCTCATTTCATACTTGAAGTGCTGTTGTCGGCCACTGGCCCCAGACGAGAATGGCCCGGCGGAATTAGTTCCGCTGGGCCTTTAACACCGCGAACTTTTACGACCTTGGCTGCGAGTGTACGCGATCATTCCGGCCCCGGCGAGAGCGGAGATCATGCGAGGAGATCACGCTTCAGCCACGACTCGATCACGTCGCGGGCCGCTCCGGCCGGCCCACCTGTCTCCCACCACCACCCGTTAAGAAGGCGCTACGCGTCGCAGTACTGACGCCCCACCACGGGCAGTCCCATCTCTGCATCGGGCCGGGCCGCCGGGAGTCTAGGCTTGACACAAGAAAAACCGGCAGTCCAAAGGAGAACCGCCCGTGTCCGCCTCGCCCAGCGTGTCCTATTCGATCACCGTCCGTCTGGAGGCACCCTCCTACGGCAACGCGGTGAGCGGGATCACCAGAGCGGTGGAGGACGCCGGCGGCGTCGTGACCGGCTTGGACGTCTCCGGCTCCGGGCGGGACCGGCTGCGGGTCGACGTCACGATCGCGGCCAGCAGCGAGGAGCACTCCCGGGCGATCACCGAGGAACTGGGCAAGATCGAGGGGGTCGAGGTCGGCAAGGTCTCCGACCGGACCTTCCTGATGCACCTCGGCGGCAAGATCGAGATGAGCTCCAAGGTCGCGCTGCGCAACCGCGACGAGCTGTCCATGGCCTACACCCCCGGCGTCGCGCGGGTGTCGCTGGCCCTGGCCGAGAACCCCGGCGACGCCCGGCGCCTGACCATCAAGCGCAACACCGTGGCCGTGGTCACCGACGGCTCGGCGGTGCTCGGGCTGGGCAACATCGGGCCGATCGCGGCGCTGCCGGTGATGGAGGGCAAGGCGGCGCTGTTCAAGCAGTTCGCCGGGGTGGACGCGTGGCCGCTGTGCCTGGACACGCAGGACACCGAGGAGATCATCATGGTGGTCAAGGCGATCGCCCCGGGCTTCGCCGGGATCAACCTGGAGGACATCAGCGCGCCCCGCTGCTTCGAGATCGAGCGCCGGCTGCGCGAGGAGTTGGACATCCCGGTCTTCCACGACGACCAGCACGGCACCGCGATCGTGGTGCTGGCCGCGCTGACCAACGCGCTGAAGGTGGTCGGCAAGAAGCTCCAGGACGTGCGGATCGTCGGCTCCGGGGCCGGCGCGGCCGGCACCGCGATCCTCAAACTGCTGATCGCCGCCGGCGCCACCGACATCACGGTCGCCGACTACCACGGCGTCGTGCACGTCGGCCGCGCCGACGTGAACGGCGGCGACGGCGACGGCGAGTTGCGCTGGGTCGCCGACCACACCAACCCCGGCAACCTCACCGGCACCCTGAAGGAGGCGCTGGCCGGGGCCGACGTCTTCATCGGGGTCTCCGCGCCGCGCATCCTCACCGGCGACGACATCGCGACCATGGCCCCCGGCGCGATCGTCTTCGCCCTGGCCAACCCCGAGCCCGAGGTGGACCCGGACGACGCGCTGGCGCACGCGGCCGTGGTGGCCACCGGCCGCAGCGACTACCCGAACCAGATCAACAACGTACTGGCCTTCCCCGGCGTCTTCCGCGGCCTGATCGACGCGCAGTCCAACGACGTCACCCCCGAGGTGCTGGTCGCCGCGGCCCGGGCGATCGCCTCGGCGGTGCCGGACAGCGACCTGAACCCCAGCTACATCGTGCCGAGCGTGTTCCACAAGGACCTGGCCAAGACCGTGGCCGAGGCCGTGGTCGCGGCGGTGAAGGGCGAGCACGGCGAGTAGGGCGAAGCAGGTGCCGGGCGCGCGCCACGCCGGCCGGTTCGGACCCGGCCGGCGCCGAACCGTGGTCGGGGCGCGGATGCCGGAGTAGCGTCCGCACCATGGGTACCGAGACGAAAGCGGCGGGGCAGGCCCGGAAGCTGCCGGTACAAGGCCTGGTGAATGCTCTCACCCGCACCGCCCTGAGCACGCCGGGAGTGGCCAAGGGGATCGGCCGCAGGCTGATCCTGCTGTACGTCTTCGGCCGCAAGAGCGGCAAGCGGTACGCCATCCCGATCGCCTACATGGAGCACGACGGGAAGGTGCTGATCGGCACGCAGTTCGCCTGGGTCCGCAACCTGCGCACCGGCGACCCGATCCAGGTCCGGTACAAGGGACGCCTGCGCTCAGCCGAGGTCGAGGTGGTGACGGACCCCGACCGCGTCGCCGACCTCTACACACTGATGTGCCGGGACAACCACGCCTTCGCGAAGTTCCACACCATCGGCTTCGACGCCGCCGGGGACCCGGATCCGGACGCGGTGCGCGAGGCGGTGCGGCTCGGGGCCCGGGTGATCCTGCTGACGCCGCAGGTGGGGTAGGGGCGTCGGTCGACGCGCCTATGCGACACCCTTTTGTCGCACACCAGTCACATGGCTACTGTGAGTGTGCATACTGTCGGCCTCCGTGACCCATTCGGAACTGAGCTGGCCGGGTTCGTCACCTACGACCGCCTGACGACCGCGGCGCGCGACGCCGGTGCTCGCGCCGCGCGACTGACCGCACGGACGGCCACTGGAGAACCGTTGCGTCCGCCGGGGCCGGTGAGGCGATGAGCGCGGGCAGCTTCAGATGCCGCCCGCCGCGGTGATCGCGCCGGCCCCGCCGATCGGCCCGGGCCCGGGTGTTATGCCGCCGGGATGCCGAGTTCCACGTCCGCGCCCAGCGCCGAGAGCTTCGCCTCGAAGTCCTCGTAGCCGCGGCGGATCAGGCTGATGCCGTGCACCGTGGACGTGCCCTGGGCGGCGAGCGCGGCGATCAGGTAGCTGAAGCCGGCGCGCAGGTCGGGGATGGTCAGTTCGGCGCCGTGCAGTTTGGTCGGGCCGGAGATGACCGCCGAGTGCATGAAGTTGCGCTGGCCGAAGCGGCACGCGCTGCCACCGAGGCATTCCCGGTACAGCTGGATCTGGGCGCCCATCCGGTTCAGCGCGTCGGTGAAGCCCAGACGCTGCTCGTAGACCGTCTCGTGGATGATCGACAGGCCGTGGGCCTGGGTCAGGGCCACCACCAGCGGCTGCTGCCAGTCGGTGGACAGGCCCGGGTAGACGTCGGTCTCCAGGGCCAGGGCGCGCATCTGGCCGCCGGAGTGCCAGAACCGGATCGAGGGCTCGCCGGGGGTGTCGTCGACCTCGAAGTCTCCCCCTATGCGCCGGAAGACGTTGAGGAACGTCATCATCTCGCCCTGGGCGGCGCCGATCACCCGGATGTCGCCGCCGGTGGCCAGGGCCGCGCAGGCCCAGGAGGCGGTCTCCAGCCGGTCCGGGATGGCGCGGTGGGTGAAACCGCCGAGCTGGTCCACGCCGATGATCCGGATCACCCGGCCGTTGTGCACCGAGATGATGGCGCCCATCTTCTGAAGCACCGCGATCAGGTCCACGATCTCCGGCTCGGTGGCGGCGTTGGAGAGCTCTGTCACGCCCTCGGCCAGCACCGCGGTCAACAGCACCTGCTCGGTGGCGCCGACGCTGGGGTAGGGCAGCCGGATCTGGGTGCCGTGCAGGCGTTCGGGCGCCGAGATCAGCAGGCCCTCGGGGCGCTTCTCGACCACCGCGCCGAAGGCCCGCAGGGCGTCCAGGTGGAAGTCGATCGGCCGGTCGCCGATCTTGCAGCCGCCCAGGTCCGGGATGAAGGCCCGGCCCAGCCGGTGCAGCAGCGGGCCGCAGAACAGGACCGGGATCCGGCTGGTGCCGGCGTGCGCCTCGACCGCGGTGTCGCTGGCCTGCTCGACCGAGGCCGGGTCCAGGATCAGGGTGTCGCTCGGTTCCCCGTCGGGCCCGGGGGCACCGCGGGTGACCGAGACGCCGTGCGCTTCCAACAGGCCGGTGACGATCCGGACGTCGGAGATCTGCGGCACGTTGTGCAGCACCGAGGTCCCGTGTCCGAGCAGCGCGGCCACCATCGCTTTGGGAACCAGGTTTTTCGCCCCTCGGACCCGGACCTCTCCGGACAGGGCGGTACCGCCGTGCACTGTCAGGACGTCGGAAGCGGTGCTCAGCTCCATGGTTCTCCACTGGGTGTGTGCTGCGGACCGTTCCGCCGGGGCTGCGGAACGGGGCGGAACGGGGCGAGGCGGCGGCCGATCCAGGGTACTCGAACACCGGGCGCATGCGGTCGAAGCTCGCGAAGATCACAGTTCGTGCGGGAGGTGTCGGCGGGGGCGGACCCGGTGCGGGGCAACAGGACGTACTGGTTCGAACGCTGAGTGTCGCCGATCCGCGGCCGACACGGGCGCGGAAGGTCAACGGAGCGTCAAGAGGCGGTCGCGGACGCGCGGGCCTTGGGGCAAAAGGCGCCAGCGGGGGTCCGGGTGCGGGATCATGTGTGCCATGACGGACGCAGGGCGCGACGCGGGGGAGCAGGACGGCGGCAGAGTGCCGCTGGAACGGCTGACCGGCAAACTGCTGGTCGCCACGACGGTCCTGGTCGACCCCAACTTCGACCGCACGGTGGTGCTGGTCGTCGACCACGACGACGACGGCACCCTGGGCGTCGTCCTCAACCGGCCCGGCAGCCTGGACGTCGAGGACGTGCTGGAGACCTGGGCACCGCTGGCGGCCGAGCCCCCGACGGTGTTCCTGGGCGGGCCGGTCGCGCTGGACTCGGCGCTGGGCATCGCCTGTGTGCGGCCCGAGGCGGCGGTGCCCGGCGAGGAGCCGCTGGGCTGGCGCCAGTTCTCCGGCCGGCTGGGCCTGGTCGACCTGGACGCTCCGCCGGAGGTGCTGGCCCCGGATCTGACCGCGCTGCGGATCTTCGCCGGGTACGCCGGCTGGGGCCCCGGGCAGCTGGCCGGGGAACTGGCGCAGCGAGCCTGGTACGTGGTCGAGCCGGAGCTGGCCGACGTGTTCACCACCGAGCCGGAGGAGCTGTGGCGCAAAGTGCTGCGGCGCCAGGGCGGGCCGATCGCGATGGTGGCGAACTGGACCGAGGACCCTGATCTCAATTGACCGAGGACCCTGATCTCAATTAGCTGAGATGAAACCCGCTCCAGAGCCCGGCACCGCGGTCGGTCCGCGGCGCCGGGTCCTTGAGTGTGTGCGGGAACTCGCGTGCGCTGGCGCCCTCCGCTGCCGCCGCGCGCTACTGCGAGGAGCTGAGCCCGGAGGTGATGGCCTTCATGCTCGGGATCTCCGACCCGACCGCGCCGGTCTTGAGCAGGATGCCGTAGAGCACCACCGCCAGCCCCAGCACCAGCGCCGCCTGCGCGAACGAGCGCGACCGCAGCTTGTTCTTCTGCGCCGTCCACAGTCCCAGCACCAAGAGCGCCAGCAGCACCGCGACCAGGCCCAGGATGATGTGCGCCCAGGACTGGTAGGAGACCCAGTCCCGCTGCACGCCGAACGGGTCCTGCTTGGTGCGCGGCACGTTGTTCTTGAAGTCCGACCAGGTCCGGGCCGCGTCGTGGGCCTGGACCAGCGGGTTGACCAGCAGGTACGCGCCGGCCGCCAGGGCCGCCACGACCAGCGCCAGGACCGCGGCGGCGTCGATGCCGGGCAGGAAGGTGGCCGCGACGCCGGTGTTCGGGGCGTTCGGGTCCACCGGCTCGGCGAACCCGGCCTCTTCGTCGGTCGGCTCGACCCACGGGTCGTCGGTCAAGGCGCCGGTCGCCGGGTTCTGCGTCACCGGTGACTCGGTGCCGGGCTGGGGGCTGCGGGGCAGGGCGGTGGCGCCGGATTCGCCCGGCTCGGCGGCGGACTTCGCGGCCGAGACCGCCTCCGACTTCGCCGCCTCGGCCTGGGCCGCCCCAGACTTCGCCGCCTCAGACTTCCCGGCCTCAGCGGCCGACTGGGCCGACGGCGTCTGAGGCGGTGTCGGCTGCGCGGGCGTCGAGGGCTGGCCGATCGGACCGCCAGGGGGCTGGCCGGCGTTCGGGTCCGGCGGGGTATTCGGGTTCTCGGTCACAGTATCAGTCCATTCATAGCGGTTCGCTCCATTGTGACCGCTTGGTAGCCCGCAATCGGGGGCGGCGCGCGGCGCCGGAACCTGCCCCTTGTTTGCTACCCGCAGGTAAGTCATATTTGAGGAATCGTCATGTTCCACCTCCGAAGCACCTCCCCACCTGCTAGGAGCACTTTGTGAACAGACCCCTCATCGCACTGCTCGCGGCCACGGCGCTCACCGGCGCACTCGTGTCCGCATGGAGCGGTACCGCCCAGGCCACGGCGCCACCGGCCGCCGCCGCGGCGAACCCCGCGACCACCCCCGCGGCCACCCACACCGGCGCGGCGGCCATCGTCGCGATGGGCGACAGCGCCATCTCCGGCGAGGGCGCCGGAACCGACACCAGCGACGGCTACGTCGCCGGCACCGACGGGCCCAGCGACTACTGCCACCGCAGCACCAAGTCCGAGATCTTCGACACCGGCCTGTCCGGGCTCACCCCCTTCGACATCGCCTGCTCCGGCGCGCAGACCGGCGACATCACCTCGCTGCCGCAGTACTCCGCGGTCACCGGCAGCGGCGGCGGCGACTACGGCGAGGCGAAGCAGGACACGCAGTTGGCCACGATCGCCGGGTCGAACGACGTGAAGATGGTCGTGATGACCATCGGCGCCAACGACGACTTCGACTTCACCGGGATCATGGAGGCCTGCCTCAACCAGTACTTCCCGATCCCGCAGTCCACCGGCTGCCGGGACACCATCGGCACCGCCGAGATCCAGCGGCGCGCGGCGGCCGTGCAGCCGAAGGTGATCGCGGCGATCCAGGACGTCCGGCAGACGATGCGCAACGCCGGGTACGCGGACTCGGACTACCAGCTTCTCTTCCAGTCCTACTTCACGCCGATCACCCCGGACCTGCGCTCGGGCATCGACAACTACGCCGGCAAGGTCGCCAACGGCTGCCCGGCCTTCACCGAGGACCTGGCCTGGGGCCACAACCTGGTGGTCCCGCTGTTCTCCGACGCGCTGCGGCACGCCGCCGAGCAGGTGCCCGGCGTGCGCTACCTGGACCAGCGGCGGGTCAGCTACGGGCACGAGGTCTGCGCGGAGATGACCACCTCGCCGTACGAGTACACCAACGGCGACGTCATCGACACCTCGGAGATGACCCGCAACGGCTGCGACCAGAAGGTCCTGTTCGGCGGCCTGATCTGCATGGACGAGATCCGGCAGTCCTACCACCTGCGGGTGGCCGGATACGAGGGCGAGGGCGCGTGCCTGGGCGACTTCTACGGATCGGCGAACCCTGAGTCGTACTGCACCCTGGACCAGCAGGACGGCACCACGATCCGGCCGCTGACCCCCGGCCAGCCCTGGATGGACCAGGTCGACGACGGCGGCTGGTTCCAGCTGACCAGCAAGGCCACCGGAAAGGTCTGGGACTTCTCCGGCGGCGGCACCGACAGCGACTCGACCAACGGCCGGCCGCTGATCACCTACTCCACAACCGGCGGCCTGAACCAGTCCTTCGTCACCGAGATCAAGTCCGACGGCTCCTACGAGGTCGACTACAGCGGCAACCGCGATATGTGCCTGGACGCGACCGGCGGGACGGCCGCGGCCGGAGTGAAGCTGGAACAGTGGGCCTGCACCGGCAACGCCAACCAGCACTGGTTCTTCAAGCCCGAGGGCGGCGGCTACTACGCGGTGGCCTCGGCGCAGAACCAGAACCTGGTCGCCACGATCGGCGGCTCGACCGACGGCTCCGGCAACCCGGAGATCGAGTTGCAGCCCTACACCGGAGCCGCGGACCAGCTCTGGCAGCTCAACGAGTTGGGAATCGTCTACCTGCACGGCTAGCCCGTGACCTGCAGGTAACGATCCAGTGCCGCGTCGCCCCGCGGGCGCTGCTCAGCGGTGGCGGCGCGGCATAGACTCAAGAGCATGAGCACGCCGACTTTCGAACCGGATACGGACACCGGCGGCTCGACGATCGTCGAGGAACGCGTCGAGTCCGACTACCGCTACGAGCCCGGTGACGAGGAGCGCTTCGCGCACTACGCCGAGCGCGACAAGATCATGGAGGCGTCCGTGTTCGGCACGCCGCTGGTGGCGCTGTGCGGGAAGGTATGGGTGCCCTCGCGGGACCCGAGCCGGTTCCCCGTGTGCCCGGAGTGCAAGGAGATCTTCGAGGGCCTGGAGCCCGGCGGTGGTGGCGGCGACGACGGCGACGGCGGGTCGAACTGACCGGGATCATGGGGCCGGACGGTTTCGGGCCGTCCGGCGGCGACGGGGGATTCGGCGGCGGTGCCGGCGCGGCCGGGCCGGCCGGTGGTCACGCGGTCCCGGTGCGGTCCGGCGGGAGCCCGGACGGCGCGCTGGTCTTCGGGGGCGAGGGCGAGCGGCCTGGGTTCGAGCTGGGCACTTTCGAGGATGACGGCGGCGAGGACGAGATAGCCGAGCGGTCGGGTTCGGCCGCGGCCGGGGCAGCTGGGCGGCCGGGCGCGAATCGCGCAGGCAATGGCTCGGCTGCCGCGAACGCGCCGATGGCCATGGCCGCTGCCGACAGCGGGTCCGATGCGGCGGGAGCGAGCTGGTTCGCTGGCTCGGGTACAGCGGGCGTTCCCGGCGTTTCCGCTCCGGGCACTCCAGGCGGCTCGGGCACAGCGGCCGAAACCACTCCAGCCCCTCCGGCCGACGCGGGCCCACCCGGCGCGGCAAGCGGCCCAGCCCCGAACCCGGCAGCAGACCAGCCGCCCATCGGCCCCGGCCTGGCCGGCTCCGCCGTCACCGCCGCCCGCTCCCTGTTCGGCCCGCAAACCGTGGTCGAAGCCGTCCAGGTCCTGGCCGAGCACCCGGACGCCGTGATCATCGCCGGCGGCACCGTGGCCATGCCGGACATCACCGCCGGCCGCCGCCACCCCGGCACCGTCCTGACCCTGCACCGCTGCGCCGAGCTGCGCGGCTGGTCCACCGGCTCCGGCGAGGTGCTGCTGCACGCCGGCCTGACGCTGGCCGAGATGCAGCAGCGCGACCTGCGCCAGCAGGTGCCCGCGCTGAACCAGGCCGTGCGCACGGTCGGCGCCCCGCACATCCGCGCGGTCGCCACCCTCGGCGGCAACCTGGTCGTCGGCCCGGCCTCGGCCGACCTGCCGGTGGTGCTCGCCGCGCTCGGCGCCTCGGTGCTGGTGGCCTCCGCCGACGGCGTGCGGACCGTGACCGTGTCCGACTTCTATGACCGCGACGGCGTGCCCCAGATCGCGCCCGGCGAGCTGGTCGTCGGCGCCCGGGTGCCGGTCGTGGAGGGCATGCAGGGCTTCATGAAGATCGGCGTCCGCGGCGGCATCTCCCGGGCGATCCTGTCGATCATGCTGGCCGTCGACCCGGCCCGGCGCAGCGCGACCTGCGTGGTCGGCGCGATGGCGCTGGCCGGGCTGCCCTCCGGCACCGGCCGCGGCGGGCTGCCGACCCTGCTGCGCGCCGACCACGCCGACCGCTGGCTGGCCGAGCAGGTGGACTGGGACGCCGCCGCGATCGCCGACCCGACCGTCTATGAGACCTTCGGCCGCCTGGTCGCCGACTCCCTCGTCTACGGTGACGGGAGCGGCACCCTCGGCGGGGGCGGCGACCCGTATCGTCGCAAGGCCGTGGAGATCTGTGCCCGCCGCGCCCTGCTGCGCGCCCTGCCGCCGCTGGGCTGGCTGGACCAGGTCCGCGAGTTGCAGAAGCGAGCGGACTTCCAGCGCGCCAAGCAGCGGGTCGAGCGCGCCGAAGTCGAGCGGGCTGAACAGGCACGGAACCAGGACCAGTAGCCAGCAGTTGGACAGCAGTAGAGACAACAGCAGAAGAGACAACAGTAGAAACGTGTCGGGCAAGGGGGAAGGACCAGTGAGCCACAGGTGAGCGAGTCGGCGGTCGAATGGCCGGCCGTCGGCCTGACGCTGCGCGTCGACGGGCACGAATATCCGGTGCCGCAGGTGTGGATCGGCGACTCGCTGCTGGCGGTGTTGCGCGAGCGCCTGGACCTCGACGAGCCGCGCGACGGCTGCTCGATCGGGGAATGCGGGTCCTGTCTGGTGACCCTGGACGGCCGCCCGGCGGCGGCCTGTCTGGTGCCCGCGGTCGCCGCGGCGGACCGGGACGTGCGCACGCCCCAGGACGCGGCCTTCGAGGCCGCGCGCGAGGCGGTCGTGGCGGCCAACGCGAGCCCCTGCGGGTTCTGCGCCCCCGCGCTCACCGTCGCCATCACCGATCTGTTGCGCCGCAACGCCGATCCCGGCCCGGCGGCCATCCGCGAGGCACTGGCCGGGCTGGTCTGCCGGTGCGCCGAATCGGGACGCTGGATCGAGGCCGTGGCCCGGGCGAAGGAGGCCGGCGTCGGCGACGGCGGCACCAGGGGCCCGGCGGGCGGGGACTCCGGCGAGATGGCCGTGCTGGTGATCGAGGCGGGGGAAACAGAGTCGTGACCGAGCCCAAGTTCCCCGCCGACCTGCGGGCCGAGGGCATGCTGTGGATGGGTGTACGCCGCTCCCCGCACGCCAGCGCGGCGATCCGCGGCCTGGACATGCGGGCGGCGCGCGCCGTCCCGGGCGTGCACGCCGTCCTGTCCGCCGCCGACCTGCCCGGCTACAACTTCCACGGCCCGCGCTCCATCGACCAGCCGGTGCTGGCCGCCGACGTGGCCCGCTACATCGGCGAGCCGGTGGCCGTGGTCGCCGCCGAGCACCCGGCGCTGGCCCGCCGCGCCGCCGAGCGGGTGCGGGTGATCTGGGACCCGCTGCGGCCGCTGCACGACCCGGATCAGGCCTCGACCGCGCCCCCGATCCACCCCGACGGCAACGTCCTGCACACCACCACCTTGGCCTTCGGCGCCGATCCGGCGACGCTGGCCGATCCGGCCAGCGCCGAGTCGGCCGGGCGCAAGGTGGTCCGGGGCGAGTACGTCTTCGACGGCCTCGACGCCCGCCCCGCGGCCCCGGCCGTGGTGATCGCGGTGCCGAACGGTGAGCGCGGGATCGAGATCTACGTGGCCACCGTCTCCCCGCGCGGCGACCGCGAGGTGGTCGCGCAGTGCCTGGGCCTGCCGGTGGAGAAGGTGCACGTCATCCCGACCCGGGTCGGCGGCGCCGACACCCACCGCGAGGACGTCGGGCTCCAGGTCCAGGCCGCGCTGCTGGCGCTGGCCACCGGCCGGCCGGTGAAGGCGGTGGTGCCGCGCGACGCCCCGGCGCACCCGGGCCGCCCCGCGGCCTCGCTGCGCTACCGGCACGTGGTGGGCGAGGACGGCGCCCTGGTCGCGGTCGAGGCGGACATCCTGCTCGACGGCGGCGCCTACGCCTCCACCACGATCGACATCCTGGAGGAGGCCTGCCGGCTGGCGGTCGGCCCCTACCGGGTGCCGAATGTCCGGGTCACCGGCCGGGTGGTGCGCACGAACAACCCGCCGGCCGGCCGGGTGCGCGGCGGTGGCGGAGCCCTGACCTGCGCGGCGTACGAGGCCCAGATGGACGCCGCGGGCTCGGCGGTCGGGCTGGGCGGGCTGGAGGTCCGGCTCCGCAACCTGCTGCGACCCGGCGATCTGATGCCGGACGCGAGCGATCCGCTGGGCAAGCCGGCCGCCGCTCCGGTGCCGATCCCGGACTGTCTGCACGAGATCCTGGACACCCCGATGCCGAGTTTCCCGCCGGGACCGGATATCCGCGAATACCCCGGAACCGTTGGCCGGACTGGGGAACTGACCCGGATCCGGCGTGGCGTCGGCGTGGCGTTGGGCATGGCCGACCTGTCGAACCCGACGCAGTTGGGGGAGTACGCGACCGCCGTCGTGCTGGTCTCGATGACCCCGGACGGCCCGGCCGCCACCGTCGCCTGCTCGGCCGTGGAGACCGGCTCGGGCCTGCACGATCTGATCCGCACCACGGTCGAGCGCACCCTCGGCGTCCCGCCGGAGCGGGTCGCCGTCCGGGCGCCGGAGGACCCCGGCTCGCTGCCCTCCTCCACGGCCGTCACGCACCCGGCGTGGGTGCACGGCAGCGCGGTCGAGGCGGCCGCGAAACAGGTCCGTGCCAAGCTCTTCCGCCCGCTGGCCGAGCAGATCGGCATCGACGGCGGGCTGCTGAAGGTCATCGACGGCTACCTGGTGTCCCACGACGACGTCTTCCACCTCCCGCTGGACGACGCCTACCGGCAGTGCCTGCCCCCGGGCCGCGTGGTGCGCGGCGACGGCGAGTTCCGGATGCTGGCCATGCCCGCCCTCACCGGCACCTCCGACTCCGCCAGCGTCGCGGTCGGCGCGGTGCGCGCGGTCGTGGACGTGGACACCGAACTCGGGCTGGTGAACGTGGTCCAGGTGGCGATCGCCCAGGACGCGGGCCGGGTCGCGGTCCGGGACCGGGCCGTGCACCGCGTCGCCTCCGGAGCGGTGGCCGGCGTCGGCTTCGTCCTGTCCGAGGGCTCGGATCTGCCCTTCGGCTGGGGCGAGCCCTCGACGATGGACGCCCCCGAGGTCGTGGTCGCCGCGTTGCTGGAGACCGCCGAGGACGCCAAGGAGGAGATCGGCCCGGACGGCCTGCCGGTCGCCGCGCCCCCGCTGGGCGGCATGAAGCCGGTCGGCGACCTGTCGGTGATGGCCACCCCGGCCGCCGTCCTGGCCGCGATCCGGGACGCCGTCGGCGATCCGCAGGGCGGTTCACCGCTTCGACTGCCGTTGCGCCCCGATCGGGCGTGGTGGGTCCTGGAGTTGAGGTAATCTCGGGGGTCGGTCCTTACGGACCCGTCGATCAACAGCATGGCAAGCGGGTGGAACAAGAGGAGGAACCGTGAGCATCTCGGCGGCCTCCCATCTGTCCCCGTCCTACCCGGACCGGGCCGCACGCGGCACCGCCGGGAGGCTGCGGGCCTGGCAGCAGGCGGCGCTGGACGAGTACATGGAGCACGAGCCGCGGGACTTCCTGGCGGTCGCCACCCCCGGCGCCGGCAAGACCACCTTCGCGCTGCGGATCGCCACGGACCTGCTGGACCGGCACGTGGTGAACACCATCACGATCGTGGCGCCGACCGAGCACCTGAAGACGCAGTGGGCTGAGGCGGCACACCGGGTCGGGATAAGGATCGACCCCAACTACAGCGGCGTGACCGGCGGTACTTCGCGGGACTACCAGGGCATCGCGGTGACCTACGCCGGCGTGGCCGCGCACCCGATGCTGCACCGGAACCGCGTCGAGGGTCGCAGGACCCTGGTGATCCTGGACGAGATCCACCACGCCGGCGACTCCAAGTCCTGGGGCGAGGCGACCTACGAGGCCTTCGAGCCGGCGACGAAGCGGCTGGCGCTGACCGGCACGCCGTTCCGCTCGGACACGAACCCGATCCCGTTCGTCACGTACGCGCCGGACAACGAGGGTATCCGCCGCAGTATCGCGGACTACTCATACGGCTACGGCTCCGCGCTGGCTGACGGCGTGGTCCGGCCAGTCGTCTTCATGTCCTACGCCGGCCGCATGCGCTGGCGCACCAAGGCCGGCGACGAGATCGCCATGCAGCTCAACGAACCGATGACGCAGGACGCTGTCAAACAGGCCTGGCGCACCGCGCTGGACCCGGCCGGCGACTGGATGCCGCAGGTGCTGCGTGCGGCGGACCGCCGGCTGCGCGAGGTGCGGCGCGGCATCCCGGACGCCGGCGGGCTGGTCATCGCCACCGACCAGGGCGCGGCCCGGGCCTACGCGGACATGCTCAAGGACATCACCGGACAGCGGCCGACGGTCGTGGTCTCGGACGACCCCTCGGCATCGGCGAACATCACGGAGTTCTCCGAGAACGACGACCGCTGGATGGTCGCGGTCCGCATGGTGTCGGAGGGCGTGGACGTCCCGCGCCTGGCGGTCGGCGTCTACGCGACGGCCATCTCCACACCGCTGTTCTTCGCGCAGGCGGTCGGCCGCTTCGTCCGTGCCCGCCGCCACGGCGAGACCGCCTCGGTCTTCGTCCCCTCGATTCCGACGCTCCTGGAGTTCGCGAACGAGATGGAGAAGCACCGAGACCACGCCCTCGACAAGCCGACCGAGGCCACCACCACCGAGGACGTGTGGGGCGAGGAGGAGGCACTACTCGCGGAGGCCAACCGCACAGAGAAGGAACAGGGCTACGAAGAGGAGCTCTTCACCTTCCAGGCCCTCAATTCCGAGGCCGAGTTCGACCGCGTCCTCTACGACGGCGCCGAGTTCGGCCTCCCCGCCGACCCCGGCTCACGCGAGGAGGCGGACTACCTGGGACTCCCCGGCCTGCTGGACCCGGAGCACATCAAGGTACTGCTGGCCAAACGCCAGCAGATGCACCTGAGCAGCGCCCGCAAGAAAGCACTGCTGCGCTCGCAGGCCGAGGCGATCGTCGGCGCCGAGGAACGCCCGGTGATGACGCGCAAGCAGCTGCTGGAGCTCCGCAAGGAGCTCCAAGGCCTGGTCGGCGCGTGGCACCACAAAACAGGCAAGCCGCATGGGACGATCCACGGCGAGCTGCGACGGACGTGCGGGGGACCGGCGGTCGCGCAGGCCACGGCCACGCAGTTGCAGAAGCGGATCGATATGGTGCGGCGCTGGGCTGCTGAGGGCGGGCAGTAGGTCGTCGCTGGGTCGGCGACTGAGAACCGCCGGCATCCCTGCCCCCTGCCCCAAGATGTCGGTTGGCACTGAGACCGGGCTAGACCGTGCCGCGCGTAGGCCCTCGTCCAGCAGCGTCCGAAATCACCGTTGTTATTTCGGCGGGAGTCAGCGTGGTCGTGTCGACGATCCGGCCTTTGCGCCTGAGCCAGGGAAGGGCCTGCTCGTAGTCCTGCACGTGGTCGATGCGCCAGCGGCGTACCTTCGGGGAATCGATGACGGTGTCTGTCTCGATGCGCCGGACGAGCGTCTCCCGGTCGGCGTCCAGCACGAAGTGCCGTACTGGGATACCCGCTTTCTCCAGGCCGGACGAGATCTCGTCCCAGTACTGCTCCACCAACACGGTTTGCGGGACCACGAGAGTGCCGCCGACGTAGCCGAGAATCTGGGCAGCCGTCTCCACCACCAAGTGGCGCCAAGGCGGCCACTCCTGGAAATTCCGTACCGGAACGGACTTGAGCACGGGTTGCAACAGATAGCCGACCTCCTCGGCGTCGAAGATCCGCGCACCGGGCACAGCCTCCGCGAGCAACGCCGAGACGGTGGTCTTCCCGACTCCGAAAGTCCCGTTCACCCAGATAATCATGAGCGCGAGCCTAGTGGTGTCGATGCTGCCATCGCGGCTCCATCGCGGCTCAGCGCCGGTCACGCCTGCCGCGAAGCACTTGCGAATCTAGTGCGGCATTACGGCATCGCGGCATCCGGCGCGAGCCTG
Source organism: Catenulispora pinisilvae (assembly GCF_015356865.1). GTDB lineage: Bacteria > Actinomycetota > Actinomycetes > Streptomycetales > Catenulisporaceae > Catenulispora > Catenulispora pinisilvae. The sequence goes on along the minus strand of NZ_JAAFZA010000095.1, from coordinate 458 downwards.
GTCCGTCCCGACGGCGTGATCGCCTGGCGCATCGCCGAAGTGTCCGACGACCCGGCGACGGTCCTGCTCCAAGCACTCACCACAGTTCTGGCTCGCTGAGGTCTGCCCGAACTCCGGCCAGGCCCGCGATCTTCGCCACCTCGCCGAAGTCGGCCTCCGTATTGAGCGCACGCACGATCTTCGCAGTCAGCGGCTCCCCGCCGAACACCGCATCCAGCCCCCGCCGAGGGAACTGGCGAGTTGCCGAGGTGTCGAGTTGCCAATCGCCAGTCGGCAGCGCTGCCGAACCGCCAAGCCACCGAACCCCAAGCCGCCGAGCCACGAAGCCGTCGGGCTGCCAAGCCGCCAAGCTGTCGCGCCGCCGAGCCGTCGTGCCGCCAAGCCGCCAAGCCACCAAGCCACCAAACCGCCAAGCCACCAAACCGCCAAGCTGCCTCTTATACACAACTGACGCTTCC
>NZ_JAAFZA010000094.1 GCF_015356865.1 Catenulispora pinisilvae | reverse complement strand
GCCGCGGTTCGCGGTGCGGTCGTTTCGGCGGGGGCGGGCGGATGCGCTGCGGGCGGATGCGGCTGCTGGGCGGCGGGAGTCAGGGCCCGGGATCGCCGCGCGGCAAGGCGGAGAGCCGGTGGCGAGGCTTGGCGACTCGGGCGCGGCGGTGGGATCGGACTCGGGCGCGGCGGAGGCGCTCGGCAGCCGGCGGTCTGGTGGTGCGGCGGCGGCCGGGCCGGCGGGCTCCGGCGGGTCGGAAGTGGCTGCTGGGCGGCAGCCCGGCGTGGCAGGGCGAGCCGATTCGAGTACGTCTGCCGGTGCCTGGTCGGGTTCTGCTTTGCGCACGCTGTCAGGCACGCGCTCGGTCGTCCTGTGGGCCGACACCTTCACCGAGAACTTCACCCCCGCCGTCGGAGAGGCGCTGATCGCGGTGCTGCGCTCGGCCGGATTCCGCGTCGTGGTGCCGCCGCGTACCGGCTGCTGCGGCTTGACCTGGATCTCCACCGGACAGCTGGGCGTCGCGCGCCGGGTCTTGTCCCGCACGCTGGAGCTGATGCGGCCGGCGATCGAGGCCGGGTTGCCGATCGTGGTGCCGGAGCCGAGTTGTGCGGCGGCGTTGCGGGAGGAGCTGACCGAGGTGCTGCCGTCGCATCCGTTGGCGGCGCGGGCCGCGGAGCTGGTGACCGGGCCCGCGCAGTTCCTGGCCGCGCACGCTCCCGACTGGCGCCCGCCGGCTTCACCCTGGAGCGGTCACAAGGCGCTGATCCAGATCCACTGCCATCAGTACGCCGGCGGTGCTACCGGCGAGGCGGAGGTGGAGCTGCTGGCGCGCGCCGGGGTGGCGGCGACCGTGGTGTCCGGCTGTTGCGGCCTGGCCGGGGATTTCGGTGTCACCGCCGGGCACTACGACGTGTCAATGGCCGTCGCCGAGCTGAGTCTGCTGCCGGCCATCCGCGCCGCGTCGTCGGACACGTTGCTCGTCGCGGACGGGTTCAGCTGCCGCACGCAGGTTGAGCAGGCGGTGGCGGAGCGCCGGGTGTGGCACGTCGCCGAGGTGCTGGCCGCCGGCCTGCCATCGTCGGCTGAAGATTGATCAGCAGGCAGCCCGATCGCCCGGCAGCTCGGTCACCGCGCAGCCCCCAGCGTCGCTACTTCGCGACCACGCATCCCCACCCGTCATAACCCCCGCCAAAACGCTCAGCCATCTCATACAACCCCCACACCACCGCGTGAATGTGGTCCAACTCCACCGCGTCGTCCCGCTGCAACCGCACCTGCCACCGACCCTCGGGCCCCCGGTGCCCCTCGCGCTCCTCCACCGCGCCGCCGAACCCCGCCGCTCGCGCCTCGGCCAGCAGCGCCCGGCCGCTGCGCTCGTCCGGGACGTCCAGGTAGTGGTCGACCGGGCGCGGCACGTCGTGCCGGTCCCCGTTCTCCGCCAGCGACTGCAAGACGCGCCGGTCCATCAGGTACTGCATCGTGCGCGGGTCGGGCCACAGGAACTCCGTGTAGTACGCCCACGCCGGGTCCTCCTCGCTGAAGGTCTCCAGCTCGTAGTCCGCCGACTCGGCTTCCACCTTCGCCACCACCGCGCGCCCGTCGCTGTGCGGCGGCAGTTGGAAGAAGTGCTCGCGGTAGCCGTGGTTGTTCATGCACGCCAGGTAGACCGCGTCCGCCCCCTCGGTCAGCGCCGCGACCAGCGCGTCCTGGAGGGCGTACATGGCGTCGTTCTCGGTGCCGTCGGGCAGGCCGTTGGCGCGCGGCGCGTGGAAGGCGTGCCGGACGTGCAGCCGCTGCGGGTGTGTGCCGCGCTCGGCGGCCTCCCGCAGGTCCAGATCCAGGCTGATCACGGCCGGCGCGCCGTCGACGTCGCAGACATAAACATCCCAACCCATACCCATGACCGGCACGCTATCCAGCCGCGGCCCTGGTCCGCAGGGATACCGCCAGCTTCGTCGCGGATCAGCCCGCGGCGCCGCCGCTCGGTGTGGCCTTGCCCGCCCCGGTGTTGGCAGTGCTCGGCGTGTTCCCGCCGGCGGACGAAGTCGGCGCCGTCGTCGGTCCGGTGCTGCTGCCGCTGCTCTGCGGCGTGGAGGGGATCGAGGAGGGCGAGGTGGAGGGACTGGTCGACGGTGTCGACGACGGCGCCGAAGGCGTGCTCGGCCCGGAACCCGACGGCGACGGGGTCGAGGGCGGCGTGTTGCTCGGCAGCCCGCCGGCCCCGGACCCGGACCCGCTCGACGAAGGTGAGTCCGGCTTCTGCGACGGCGTGCTCTCCTTGTGCGTGCCGCCGGTCTCGCTCGGATCCTGCGAGGCGGGCTGGTGGTTGTTCGAGCCGCCGCCGGTCCCGGGGTCGAACACGTTGCTGTGGTAGCCGGGGAACTCGCCCTTGCGCGCCACTTCCAGAGCGGTGACGGCACCGGTGCCGATGACGAAGCTCGCGATCGCCGCCGCGATCATCGGCTTGCGGCCGGGGAGGCGGTCCTTCCACGTCTGCGGTGCATCGGCCGCGTCATCGGCACCGGCCGTGATCGTCGGCAGCACCACGGTCTCGGCGTTCGGGCCCGCCGCGAAGGGCGTGCCGCCGTGCAGCACGATCGTCTGGTCCAGATCGCTGCTCAGGACACCGGTCGGCAGCTCGACGCGGGTTTCATCGACCCGAGTCGCGTTGCTCCGAGCCGCGTTGATCCGAGTCTCGTCGTCCCGAGTCCCGCTGCCCCGAGTCCCGCTGCCCCGAGTCTCGCCGCCCCGGGCCAGGCCGAACCGAGGTGCGTCGACCCGAGTCGCGTCAACCGCCGCGCGGTCATCCGCCACCAGATGCGTCCGGGCCTCCCGGTCCGCCGCGTCATGCTCGGCCGCCGACTCCCGCTCGATCCGGGCCCGCGACAAGATCGTCGTGTATGCCTCCGGATCCAGCACCGGCATCGCCTTGCGGGCCGCGGTCTTCCCGCGTTCGAGCGAGTGCCCGATCAGCGCGCTGGCCGAGGTGGCCACCGTACTGGCGACCGCGGCGCCGACGATGGTGCCGGCCACTCCCAGCTTCGAGCCCACCGCGGCGGCCAGGGCGGCGGCGCAGGCACCGGCGGCGATCTTGGTGACGGACAGGTCGATGTGCGGGCGGGGGGCTCGTTCGCCGCGTTCGTCGCGGTCTTCAGGCGTCGGCGTAGTCATACGCTCATCAGTTTTCCAAGCCGCGCCACGGTTTCTCGACCCATGAGCGGCAGCTGTGACCGGATTCACGCCGAGAGCGGCGTTTGCTCCTCAGCTTTCAACAGAGCGAACGCGGTCGGCCACAGCGCGCGCCAATTCCTCCGGCGCCTGATCCGGAATCCAGTGGCTGATCCCGTTCAGCTCCACGAACCGGTACGGCCCCTGGACGAACTGTGCGCACCGCTCCGCGACCGGGCGGCCGATCGCGATGTCCTCGGTGGACCACACGAACGTGGTCGGGATCGTCACATTCGCCAGCGCCACCGACTGCTTCACATCGATCGCGCGGTACCAGTTCAGCGCGGCGGTCAGCGTCGCGCGCTGGCCCAACGCCGCGTAGTGCGGCAGGATCGCCGATTCCGGCAGCGGGGAGAACAGGTCGTGCAGCGCGCGGGCGCTGTTCGCCAGCAGCACGTCCTCGGCCTTCTCGCCCTCCATCCGGAACAGCTGCACATATGCCGACCGCTGCCGCTGCGCCTCGCCCTCCGGCCCCGGATCGGCCAGCACCTCGTAGAAGCCGCGCAGGTGCGGCACCGAGACCGCGGTCAACGTCCTGAAACGGTCCGGGTGCGCCACCGCGGCGTGCCAGGCGACGATCGCGCCCCAGTCGTGCCCGACCAGGTGCGCGCTCGGCAGGTGCAGCGCGTCCAGCAGCCCGACGACGTCCTGGACCAGGCGGTCCACGTGGTACTCCTCGACCTGCGTCGGGCGCGCGCCGGGGGAGTAGCCGCGCTGCTCCAGGGCGATGGTGCGCATGCCCTCGGCGGCCAGCAGCCGGGAGGTGGCCTGCCAGCTGGCCGGGGTCTGCGGGAAGCCGTGCAGCAGCACCACCGGGGGGCCGGTCTGCGGGCCCTCCTCGGTCGCGGCGAACTCGTACGCGCCGATGGTGACGTGGTACGCGCGCATGTGCGCCCCCTGCTGTCCGTGCGGCGGCCGGGCGACCGCCTCGCCTGCAGCGACGCTACCGAGCCGCCGCCGCGTCGTCCATGGGGCTGACAAGTCCATGCCTTCTTGTCGGTATGCAGGCGGGTATTGCGAGCCGACACGGCCAAGACCGGATACCGTCTACCTCATGTCTGAACCGACCACCCCCACCGCCGCCGACGTCCGCACCGCCGCCGACGTCCTCAAAGCCGCGATCGACGCCCACCTGGCCGCGGTGGAAAGCCGGTCGGACGAGAGCGACCCCGCCGTGCGCGCGGCCTTCCTGGCCATGGCCGCCGCCGCCGAGGCCTACGACGACTCGCTGTACGACACCTACAACGAGGTCACGCCGTTCGAGATCCCGAGCCAGTACCCCGAGGTGGCCGCGGACCCGGACAACCCGGAGGCGATCAGCGTGCTGATCCGCCGCGACTACCAGATCGAGCACCCCGGGCGGCTGCTGGGCGCGGCCCGCGGCCTGGCCGCCGGCGCGGTCGACCCGGAGGTGGACATCAACACCGTCGCCGGCTCGCTGGCCGCGCTGTTCGACGTGTTCGACCCGGACGAGATCCACAACCGCTCCGACGAACTCGGCCTGATCCCCGCCGACGGCACCACCTGGGTCCTGGCCGCCGATCCGGAGACGATCGGCGACGACCAGTGGTTCGAGGACCCGTTCTCCGACACCGATCCGGAGCGGACCGTCTGCCGGTTCGACGTGATCGGCGACGAGGAGGAGGACGACGAGTACTTCGACACGTTCGCCGAGGACGGGTCGGAGGACGAGATCGACGGGATCGAGGTCGTCTAGACGATTCAATCGTCTAGCTCCATCGGCGACTGCTTCACCGGACAGCCGGCCTGCGGACTGTCGGTGCCCCGGGATAGGAATGCCGGACGGCACCGGTGGGGGGCCGGCTGTTCGCATGCCCGCCTATGCCGCCTATCGGTGATATCGAAGCCGTATATCCGGGTTTGGTGACGATGTTTCGGCCCACAAGACCGGTCAGCCCCTGACCCTAGACTTCCGGCCATGACCGGAGGGGACCAGGGCGGATACGTGATCGACGGGCGTTTCGAGCTGCTTGCTCGGCTCGGCGGCGGCGGTATGGGGTTGGTGTGGCGGGCACGCGACCTGATGCTTCAGCGCGAGGTCGCGCTGAAGGAGGTGCGCTCGCCGGATCCGTCGCTGCACGGTAGCGATCCGGCGGAGGCGCGCGTGGTGCGGGAGCGGGTGTTGCGCGAGGCGCAGGCGTTGGCCCGGCTGCACCACCCCAACGTGGTGACGATCCACCACATCGTCGACTCCGTCGAGCTGGCCCACCCGTGGCTGGTCATGGAGTTGGTGACCGGCGGTTCGCTGGACGGGCTGCTCGACGAGCGCGACCTGACGGTCGGCGAGGCGATGCGCATCGGGCGCGGTGTGCTCGGCGCGCTGCGGGCCGCGCACGCCGCCGGGATCCAGCACCGGGACGTGAAGCCGGCGAACGTGTTGCTGCGTGCGGACGGCACGCCGGTGCTCACCGACTTCGGCATCGCCGCGCTGGAGGCCTCGCCCGGACTCACCGCGACCGGCATGCTGATCGGCTCGCCGGAGTACATGGCGCCCGAGCGTGTGCACGGCATCGAGGGCGATCCGGCCTCGGACCTGTGGTCGCTGGGGCTGCTGCTCTACGTCGGGCTGGAGGGCCGCAACCCGCTCACCCGCGAGACCACCATCGCGACCATCGCGGCGGTCTCTCAGGGCTACGTCCCGCCGCCGGTGCGCAGCGGTGCGATGGGCCCGATCCTCAGCGCGCTGCTGGTCCCGGACCCGTCCCGGCGGCCCTCGGCCGAGGTGCTGGACGCGATGTTCGCGCAGGTCGAGGCCGGGCAGAGCGTGACCGCTTTCCAGGCGCCGATACCGGGGCCGCGGATGCCGTACGCCCAGCAGTCCGGCGGGTCCACGGGCGAGTTCGGCAGTCCGGCCGGCCAGTTCGGCGGCCCCGCCGGACCGTTCGGGACCACCGATCAGATTCCGGGCGCGCCCGGGCGCCCGCCGATCAACCCCTATGGCAGCCAACCCGGCCAGTCCTCCGCCGGCGGCATGAGCCCGGAGGCCGCCGAGCGCTACCGCTCGAAGGCCTTCCGGCTCACCGCGTTGTCCACGGTGTGCGTCCTGGCGATCATGGGCTTCTCGGTGTGGGCCTCGACCCGGGCGCAGAGCCACGCCAATCACACGGCGGACGACGACGCGGCGAACACCGGCCCGACGTTCTCCATGCCGGTCACGGCTTCGACGTTCTCCGCGCCGTCGGACCAGGACACACAGCCCGCGACCCCCTCGACCGCGCCCTCGACCGCCTCGCAGGACCTGCTCACACCGGCCGGGGTCCGGACCGCGATCGCCCAGATCTTCGCGGTCAGCGGCGGCACCCGGATCGCGTCGATGACCGTCTACGACGACCACGCGAGCTTCGACGTGATCAAGAAGGACGACGACACCGTCTACGACACCTACGACTTCAACAACGGGCAGGCCGCCTTCTCGACGACCGGCAGCACCCTGGACCAGGACCAGCAGCCGCTGGACCCGGCCAAGGTGAACTGGAACGCGCTGCCGGCGCTGCTCAAGGACGCGGACAGCACGCTGAACGTCAAGAAGCCGACCTACCACTACGTCATCGTCGATTCCGACAACATCGACGGCTCCCTGGAGATGCGGGTCTACGTCGGTGACGACTACCGGGGCGGGTACCTCCTGGCGGATCTGACGGGCAAGATTCTTAAGCGGTACCCGCAGGAGTGAGCGCTCTGTTGCTAGTTTGCTGTCGGTGAGCGAACCCGAGACAGACCCGCGCCGCTACGCGCAGGCCGCGGCCGTCACCGCGGCCCGGTTCGAAGTCCCGGCGGTCGCCGGCGACTGGGACACCGGGATGCTGCGGGTGGTCGCCGATCCCGCGCGCCTGGCCGAGCTGCTGCCGTTGCGGCGGGGGCCGGTGCAGGGTGCGGCGGTACAGGGTCCGGCCGCGCAGGGGCCGGCGGTGCGTGGCGACGGCGACGGCGACGCGGATCGTTCGGCTCCCGGAGCGGCGGATCTGTATCTCGGGCGGGAGGATCTGTGGTGGCCTGCGGTTGAGGATTCTGCGTCTTCGCAAGCTGCCGCGACTGCTGATGTGTCCGCGACTCAGGGCCCGAAGGCAACCCCGCGCCCGAAGCCCGTCAGCGGCGCGCGCTCCTCGACCGCGATGGCCGCCGTGACCGTCCTGTCCCGCTTCGGCAGCATGGCGGCCCAGTTGCTGCAAGCCGCGGCGCTCGGATCCGGCATGCTGGCGACCACGTTCACCGTCGGCAACACCCTGCCGAACATGATCTACTTCCTCATCATCGGCGGCGCGCTGAACGCCGTCTTCATGCCGCAGCTGGTCGCCGCGATGCACCGGGACCCCGACGGCGGTGCCGCCTACGTCGACCGCCTGCTGACGCTGGTGATCTGCGCGTTGTCGGCGGTGACCGTGGTGGCGACCGTCGCGGCGCCGTGGATCGTCGCCGTCCCGGCCCGGCACCTGGACCCGGTCCAGCGCGCGCTGGCCGTGTCGTTCGCCCGCTACTGCATGCCGCAGATCTTCTTCTACGGCGTCTTCGCCGTCGTGGGCCAGGTGCTCGGGGCGCGCGGACGCTTCGGGGCGGCCGCCTGGGCCCCGGTCGCGAACAACGTCGTCGTGGTCGCGGTCTTCGCCGGCTTCATCGCGGTCGGCGGGGGACTCGGGCAGGGCAGCGACCACGAACCCGTCCTCAGCGCCGCGCAGACCATGGCGATCGGCGTCGGCACCACGGTCGGGGTCGTGGTGCAGGCGCTCGTCGTGGTCTGGTTCCTGATCGGCTCCGGCGTCCGCTTCCGGCCCCGCTTCGACTGGCGCGGGGCCGGACTCGGCCAGGCCGGTTCGCTGGCCAAGTGGACGCTGGCCTACATGCTGGTCGGGCAGGCGGTGAACATCCTGGTGATGTCCCTGGCCGCCGGCGTGGACCAGGCGCACCCGGACGCCGGCGTCGGCTACGCCGCCTACTCCAAGGCGCAGCAGATCTGGATCCTGCCGCAGTCGGTGATCACGGTGTCGCTGCTGACGATGCTGCTGCCGCGGATGAGCCGGGCGGCGGCCGACGACGATCCGGCCGGCGTGCGCGACGACCTGTCGCTGGGCCTGCGCGTCTCCGGCGCCGCGATCGTGCCCTGTGCCTTCGCGTTCCTGGCTCTGGGCCCGCAGTTCGCCGCGGTGCTGTTCGGCTACGGCCACACCACGGTCCCGCAGACGCACGGGATCGGCTACATGCTCGCCGCCTCCGGACTCGGCCTGATCCCGTTCTCGGCGCAATACGTGATTCTGCGTGGTTTCTACGCCTTCGGCGACACCCGCACCCCCTTCACCATCGGCCTGATCACCGGCGCGGTGAACGCCGCGATCGCGATCACGGCCAGTGCCACGCTCGGCGGCACCCGCTGGCCGGTGGTGGTGATGGCCGGCGGCACCGGGCTCTCCTCGGCCGTCGGCCTGGCCTGGTCCATCCGCCGGCTGCGGCCCCGGTTGGCCGGGAGCTCCGCCGCCAGACCGGGCCACGGCGTCTGGCGGGTCTATCGCAGGCTGTTGCTGGCCGCGGCGGTGGCCGCGGCCGTGGGCTACGCGGCGGCCCAGGACGTCGGGGCGCTCGTCGGCGGCGAGCGGCTCGGGTCGATGCTCGCCGCCGCGGCCGGGGGCTCGGCTCTGGTCGTTGTCTATGTTTTGGCGGCCAAGGCGCTGCGGGTGACCGAGGTGGACCACCTGACCCGCCGGGTCCGGTCCCGCGTCATGGGGTTGATTCCGCGGACCGGATGACGGGAATACTCCGAAACGTCCTGACCTGCCAACCAAGAAGCTACCCGCTCGTCAAAACTCGTTAGTAACTTAGTCTTCACAGGGCCCTGACCGGGTGCCATTCTCATCCACGCGCACCCCCATCCCACCCCCACATGGAGGTTCCCTGTGCTCCCTCGTCCCCACAAGCGGACGCGGACGCGTCGTCCCGTGCTCAAGCGGGCGCTCATCGTCATGGGCGCGGTGACTACCGCCTTCACCACGGTGTTGGCCACCAACGCCTCGGCCGCCAGCGGCGTCAACTACGTCGCGCTCGGCGACTCGTACTCCTCCGGAGTCGGCTCGGGCTCCTACACCTCGGCCTCCGGCAGCTGCCTGCGCAGCACGCTGGCGTACTCACAGCTGTGGGCCAACGCCCACAGCCCGGCCAGCTACACCTCGGTGGCCTGCTCCGGCGCCACCACCGACGACGTGCTGAACAGCCAGATCTCGGCCCTGAACTCCGGCACCAACCTGGTGTCGATCACCATCGGCGGCAACGACGTCGGCTTCTCCTCGGTGATGGAGACCTGCGTCCTGGACTCCGACAGCGCCTGCCTGAGCGCCGTCAACACCGCCACGGCGCAGGCCAACTCGGTGCTGCCGGGCAAGCTGGCGAACACCTTCGCCGCGATCGCCAACGCCGCGCCCAACGCGCAGGTCGTGGTGATGGGCTACCCCGAGCTGTACGACCTGGGCAACTCCGGCATCTGCCCGGGCCTGTCGACCACGGACCGCAGCGCCCTGAACAACGCCGCGGACACGCTGGACAGCGTCATCCAGACCGCGGCGCAGAACGCCGGCGACTCCTACGCCGACGTCCGGAGCAACTTCTCCGGGCACGAGCTGTGCGACTACTTCAGCGAGTGGCTGCACTCGGTCAACGTCACCGACGTGACCGAGTCCTACCACCCGACGGCCGGCGGCCAGTCCGGCGGCTACCTGCCGGCGATGGACTCCGTCACCGGCTGAGGCCAGGCCAGGTAGTAGGCCACGTAGTAGTCCACGCACGAACGGAACCGCGCCGGTCCTCCCACAGGGACTGGCGCGGTTCCTGCGTCTCTGCTTACCTCTGCTTGCCTCACAGGTCCCTGAGGACCGCCGGGAGCCGGGTGTGCCGGGGCCGGTCCGGGACGTTGGCCACGGCCTGCGGCAGCGCCGAACCCGCGCCGTGCACGATCGACAGGTGCCGCTCGGCCAGCCCGCACAGCCCGTAGACCAGGGCCCGGGTCAGGCTGCCGGACGAGGGGCCGTCCAGCACCACCACGGCCGCCGGCCAGGTGCCGCCCAGCGCCTCGCGCGCCGTCAGCGCCTGGACCTGCTCGGTGCCCAGCCGCTCGCGCAACGCCCGGGTGAGCGTGTCCGCGCCGGCGTCACCGGTGGCGCGGATGGCCACCACCTGGATGTCGTCGGGCGCCAGACCGAAGGTGCGCGGAATGGAGTCGGCGGCCAGCTGCACGGCGCGCGCCACCGCCTCGGAGGCGTCCCGCACCGGCACGATCACCAGCCGCTTCTCGGGGTCGATCGTAGGCGGCGGCAGTTCCCCCTCGCGCAGCGCGAAGCGCAGGTCGGTGAGCGGGTGCGGCTCGGAGTCGGCGGCCCGCACGCGCGGGACGCGGCCGTCGGAGGTGTAGGCCGTCAGTGAGTCCGAGCGAGTCTCGATCAGGTCGCGGAAGGGCTGGCCGGGACCGGCGGGGCCGGGCTCGGCGGGGTCCCCGGCGAGCAGCACCCGCATGCCCTCGGGGACCGCGTCGAGCAGGGCCGCCAGGGACTCGACGTCGATCTGGTGGGCCGCGGAGACGACGACCAGGCCGGGCTGGGGTTCGGCGAACTCGGGGGCGGGGGGCTCGGTTTCGGGTTCGGCCTCAGCGCTGCCTGTGCCGGTTTCGGGCTCCGGTTCGGAGTCATCAGCGCTCGTGGTGTCGGCTGCTTCGGAGTCATCGGTCTTCGCCTCGGCATCCGCGGCCGAGTCCTCTGAAACGTCCCGCTGGCCGGGCACCGTCCCAGCGCCCGCCGACTCCTTGTCGGTCTCCGCCTCACCGCGTCCCAGCGAAGCCAAGTACTCCTCGACCGACAGCACCGTCAGCTCGGTCCCGCCGAGCTCCCGGTTCAGCGTCCGCACACTCGCGGCGTTCCCACCGATTATCGCCACCGGCACCCCGGCCGCCGCCGCGGCCTCGGCGAACCCGGCGATCTGCGCGGTCTTCGCGATGCCCGGCGCGGTCGCGACCAGGGTCAGTCCGTACGCGCCGACGGTGTCCCGCAGCTCGCCGTGGATCCGGTCGCCGGTGGCGTCCAGGCGCTCCCAGTCCTCGCCGAGCGGTTCCGGGGTGGCCAGCAGGCGCTGCACCGCCTCGCCGACGCCCTCCTCGGCGAAGGCGTAGCGCTCCCTGATGATCATCAGATCGGCGGCGCCGGTTCCGGAGTCGTCACCCTCGGAGTCGCCGCCCCCGCCGGAGCCGTCTTCGTCCTCTTCCTCGACCGCATTGGAGAACGCGAGCATGTCGCCTTCCTCCAGTGCCGCGTGCAGGGCCCCGGCCGGGTCGCCGAAGCCGAGCGTGCCCAGCGCCGAGCACAGCACGTCGGCCGGCTGCGCGGTGTGGCCGTCGAGCGCGGCCCGGTCCAGCAGCCAGCCCAGCACCGCCCGCGCGCGCCGCGGGTCCTGCGGGCCCGCGGTGCCGCCGAGCACGCTGCGGGCGAAGCCGTCGGCGGCCTCGGGGCGCACCCCCGGCACCGACAGGATCAGCCACGGGTCGCCGGCCAGCCGGCTCGCGGCCTGTTCGCCGAGCGTCGCGGCCACCCGCGGGGCCAGGTCGCCCGGGGCCCCGGCGGCGGCCAGGAGCTGGTCCAGGGACGGTGCGTCCGGTTCGGTCATCGTCACTTCTCGTTCCATCCGTCCTGCGCCATCGCGAGTTCTGTTCGCGCTTGAGCGGGTTTGTGCGGTCTTATCTATTTGATCGTTACTGCATATCTTGCAAGCTTTGTCACTGGTTCTGCGTGTGCTGCGACACCAGCCGCGGCCGGGCCGGCTGCCAGGTGTGCTCCGGATAGCCGATCTCGGGTTCGGAGACGTCGTCCAGCGCCTCGCGGATCTCCCGGGGCAGGGTGAGCAGCTCGGCGTTGAGGCAGCCGCGCAGCTGGGCCACGGTGCGGGCGCCGACGATCGGGGCGGTGACGCCGGGCCGGTCGCGCACCCAGGCCAGGGCCACCTCCAGCGGCGCCACGCCGAGGCCGTCGGAGGCTATGAACACCGCGTCCACGATGCCCTCGCTCGGGCCGTCCAGGTAGGGCTCGACGAAGGGCGCGAACATCGCCGAGGCGGCGCGGGAGTCGGCCGGCACGCCGGTGCGGTACTTGCCGGTCAGCACCCCGCGGCCCAGCGGCGACCAGGGGAGCAGCCCTATGCCCAGGTCCACGGCGGCCGGCAGCACCTCGCGCTCCACGCCGCGTTGCAGCAGCGAGTACTCCATCTGCGCCGAGGCGATCGGGGCCCGGCTGAAGTCGGCGGACTGCCAGGTCGCGGCCCGGGCCAGCTGCCAGCCGGTGTAGTTGCAGATGCCCACGTAGCGGGCCTTGCCGGAGGCCACCGCGGTGTCCAGCGCGGCCAGCGTCTCCTCCAGCGGGGTGGCGGCGTCGTAGGCGTGCAGCTGCCACAGGTCGATGTAGTCGGTGCCCAGCCGCTTCAGCGAGGCGTCCAGGGCGTTCAGGAGGTGGCGCCGGGAGGCGTCGAAGCGGCGCGGGCCGAACGGGACGCTCACCGCCTTGGTGGCGATCACGACGTCGGAGCGGATGCCCTCGACCATCCGGCCGATGATGTACTCGGCGTCGCCGTCGCCGTACACGTCGGCGGTGTCGACCAGGGTGCCGCCGGCGTCCAGGAACGTCTTGAGCTGGTCGGCGGCCTCGTGTTCGTCGGTGTCCCGCCCCCAGGTCATCGTGCCCAGCCCCAGCCGGGACACGCGCAGTCCCGTCCGCCCCAGGTGTCGCTGCTCCATGACAGGTGACGCTATCGGTTGCCGGGGACACCGCGTGGGCGGCGTCACCATCGCGCCGCTTCCTACTGACGAGTAATATCAGCGGCGACGGCCTGGCGATCAAGCGCGGGGAACCGCGGACAGGAGTGGGCGATGAAGCTCGGCGTGAACATGGGCTACTGGGGCGCGGGCAACGACGCCGAGAGCCTGGAGGTGGCCAAGGAGGCCGACCGGCTCGGCTACACCGTCTGCTGGGCCGCCGAGGCCTACGGCAGCGACGCCGCCACCGTCCTGACCTGGATCGCGGCCCACACCCAGCACATGGACGTGGGCGCGGCCGTCTTCCAGATCCCGGCCCGCACCCCGGCCATGACCGCGATGACCGCCGCCACCCTGGACACCCTGTCCGACGGCCGCTTCCGCCTGGGCCTGGGCGTCAGCGGCCCCCAGGTCTCCGAGGGCTGGCACGGCGTCCCGTTCGCGGCCCCCCTGGGCCGCACCCGCGAGTACGTGGCCATCGTCCGCAAGGCCCTGACCCGCGAACGCCTCACCTACGAGGGCAAGCACTACCAACTGCCCCTGCCCGGCGGCCCCGGCAAGCCGGTGAAGCTGACGGTCCACCCGGTCCGCGAAACCATCCCGGTCTACCTCGCCGCGATCGGCCCCAAGAACCTGGAACTCACCGGCGAGATCGCCGACGGCTGGCTCCCGGTCTTCTTCAGCCCCGAGCACGCGGCCGAACACCTGCAACACATCAAGGCGGGCCGGGCGAAGGCCGGCAAGAACAACCTGGACGGCTTCGACATCGCCCCGACGGTCCCCACCGTCATCGGCGACGACGTCCAACTGTGCGCGGACCTGGTCCGCTGGTACGCGGCCCTGTACATCGGCGGCATGGGCAGCAAGGAGCAGAACTTCTACAACCAGCTCGCATGCCGTATGGGCTACGAGAAGGAAGCCGACGAGGTCCAGCAGAAATACCTGGCGAAGGACTACGCCGGCGCGGCGGCCGCCGTCCCGTTCGAGTTCATCGACCGCACCAGCCTGATCGGGCCGAAGGAGCGGATCGCGGAGCGGATGACGGCGTATAAGGAGGCCGGGGTGACGACGCTGAGCGTGGCGGCGGCCTTCGGGGATCGGGAGACCCGGTTGGGGATCGTCCGGACGGCGGTGGAGGCTGCTGAGTTGGCGGGGATCGCCTAAGCGGCGCCGGTGGGTGCGGTCAAGGGTCTCGCGGTCACGGCTCCGGGGCGGGCGGCGCGTCCGCCTCGGCCGTGCGCCTGAGAATCGGGTAAGGACCCTGGCTGTGTATCAGAAGGTCATCGACGTGCTATCGGATCATCACTAAACTCGCGTAAGTGCCGACCTCGAGTTTCCCCGGCGTCGAATCAGTGATCGACGACATAGCCAAGTGCGAGCTGAGATACCGCGACGGCACCGAGAAGAATCTTGGCGAAGAGAAGCTACTGGAGCTTCTTGACAGCTACCTGCCTCCCCTGGTGTACGCCTTCGACAGTCGGGTCCCCTCCCCTCGGGAACGCGGTGGCGACCTGGCGTTGGAGAAGGAATTCTACGAGTGGCGCAAGACCACGAGCGGGGATCCCGAGGCGCGCCGGGCAGCGGTGATCCGGTCCTTCCTGGCGACCGAGACCGAGAGGCGCGGACAGTTCCGCCTCAGCCGCACACAGAACGGACGCATCGCAGCCCACTATGAAGCGATCGGCAAGGAATTCGTCGCGCTCGGGATGCCGGGGCATGCCATGTTGGCGTTCCAGAGCGCGGCAGACCTGTTCCTCCAGCTCCAGCAGAAGCGCAAGCGGGAACTCTCGCTGCTGAACCTGCGGCGCGCGCAACAGCAGGCCCGCCAGAGCGGCCCGGCCCGCTTCTTCGAGGCGATGTACGACGCGATCTGCGGGTACGGCTACCGCCCGTTCCGGATGCTCGGGTGGATGGCGGTGACGCTACTGGTGTTCAGCGTGGCCGTCTGGCTGTGCGGACCGGCTGGGTACGCGCGGTCGCTGCACGGCTGCTTGATCGACTTTCTGAACCCGCTGCAGTTCGGTTCCTTGGGTGCCAACTTCGGGTCGGCGGCGCAGGTGCTGCTGGTCATCGAGAGCTACTTCGGGAGCATCTCGACGGCGATCTTCTTTGCGTTCCTGGTCAGGGGCTAGGACAGGGCCGCGATATACGGGTCCGTGACCAGAGACCGTTGGAGTACCTGGTACGGGTCGCCGTTCCCGTAGAAGTTGTCGCGTACCTCGCCCTCTGCGGTGAACTCGAATGCTTCGTAGAGGTGGCGGGCGGCCTTGTTGTCGGGGCGGACGGTGATGTAGGCGTCGGAGGCTCCGGAGGCCATCATCAGCTCCATGGCCTTGTCCATCAGCAGGCGCCCGATACCCTTGCCCTGATACTCGCTGCTGACCGCCAGTCCCATCAGCCAGACTTCGGAGTTGTCCGAGTTCGGACACACCAGGGTGTAGCCCGCCAGATCGCCGTCGTACTCGGCGACGTACCAAGACTGTTGGAACAAGAGGTACAGCGACGTCAGGTACATCAGGGGGTGACCGGCGTCGTCGAACACTTCCCGGTCGAGGAGCTCCAGCGCCGCAAGATCCTTTTCCCCCACGAGGCGCAGCCGTATCGCAGAAACGGGCGAATGCTCGTAGATCATACCAATCTCCGTCGACTCTGCCTGCTTACTGACATCGGTTGCTCACGCTATGCTGTGAATGGTCGGGTGTGTGCGACGACGAGAGCTGGGCGCAAAACGGCGAGTCGCGCGTAAAGATCAAGCTCAGAACACTGATAAGATCCGCCATCGGCTTCGCTCGTCGACACCTTTCAGTTTTTGAATATAGGCGGCTACCACGGTGAGAATCGAACCGCGCAAACAGATCCTCGACATCTGGCGTGACATGCTGAAGGACTGTTACGAGGGCAAGAAGTGGACCTGGGGCGGCCGCGCCAAATCCAACCCCATCGCGGACGCCGAACAGCTCCTGTGTCTGTTCTACCCGATCACCCAGATCGACACCTTCGGTGTCTATGATCCCGACGCCATTCCCGACGACGTGCTCGAGGTGCTGCGGCCGTTGGGGGAGTCCAGCCGGATCTCGCGCACGCTGGTGGATGTGGCGCTGGAGTACTTCGACAACCACACCGCCGAGGACGGCCAGCCGCGGTTCGGTGCGGGCAGCTATCTGGGGACCCTGGATCCGAACCAAGCGCCGCCGACGGACCAGCGGGTCCAGGAGCTCGAAGTCGTCGACGCCTACTCCATGTCGATCACGCTGTGCCTGTCGCTGCTGGTGTTCGTGAACGCCCGTGCCGAGGAGGAGAAGCAGGCCCGGCAGCTGGACAAGCTCGGCGACCTGCGGGTGCGGGCCTCCCGGCGGCTGACCGCGGCGATGATCGGCATGCTCCGCAGCTTCGTGGTGAACTCCGTCAGCGTGGACACCGCCGAAGGCCAGAACATCCTCAACATGCTGCGGCAGGGCGACACCACCGACGCGGAGCTACAGCAGGGCCTGAGCACCCGGTTCGGCCGGCTGCGCAGCCAGCTGCACGCCGACGTGCGTCTGGGCGTGCCGGACGAGACCAAGCCCGACGACGACCAGCTCTTCGAGTGCGGCTGGACCTGGGGGATCGCCCAGGGCGCGGAGCCGATCGACGGCTTCGACTTCACCCTGGCGGCCAAGGAGGGGTACGCGACGACCCGCCCCTGGCTGTACTTCACCGTGTCCGCCCTCGACGGCATCGTCGACCTCAACTCCCGCCGGATCAGGGCCCTGAACATCCTCGACGAGGACCAGCGCCGGCTGTCCGACGCGCTGGCCCTGCGGTGGGACCTGACCCAGCGGTACTGGTCGGCGGTGGCGCGCTTCGACCCGGAACGATGGCCGCTGGAGGACATCCCCTGGCGCACCAGTGACGGCGAGGAATCCGACTACTACTCCCTGCTGGTCATGTCGGTCCTGATCCAGGACCTGATCAACCGGGCCGCTACCGACGCCGACCTGATCAAGGCGGTCGGCATCATCCAGGAGTTGGCCACCCGCGGCCGCATCACCCGCCGGATGATCGACAACGACCCCGCCGTGGCGCTGCACCACCCCGGCGTGCGGCAGGGCCTGGGCGGCAGTGAGGACTTGGTGGGCACGCGCCTGGCGCTGTACACCACGGACTACGCCCCGCTGATCATCAAACGGTCCTTGCAGGCCGCGCAGCTCACCGACAACATCGAGGCCCGCGAGGCGCTCCTGTCGGTCGCCGAGGCGGCCATGGACCATCTCAACGAGCGCCGCCTGATCCGGGACAACAACCCGGTCGAGCTGTGGGACAGCCTCCATCACTTCCCCGGCCTGGAGAACATCTCGTTCGACAGTCCCTCCTGGTACTTGACCGAGCGTGTCGTGGAGGCCCTGGTCGCCACCGCCACCGCGTTCGAGCAGGAACCGCCCCGCAGCTCCCGCATGTACGACCATCTGCTCCGGTTGTTGCACGAGGCAGACCACGTATACAACCAGGAGCTGCTGCGCTCCAACGTCAACGACCGCACCAACCTGCGGGACCGGCTTCAGGAGATCGGCGAGCACATCAAGCGCTCGCGTGAGCTGCGCTTCCGCCGCACGAGCACCGCGATCGCGCTGGCTGAGCGTGCGCTGCGGTTGCTGGACGCCTTGGAAGAGGCTCGCGAGGACGCCGGGCGGAGCCAGTAACCATGCTGATCTTCTCTTCTTCCGACAAGGGCGGCACCGGCCGCTCGGTGACCAGCTGCAACCTGGCCTATCGGCTGTCGCTGCTCGGCCAGGACGTGGCGTACCTGGACTTCGACTTCGGCTCGCCCACGGCCGGAGCGATCTTCGAGATCCCCGACCTGGAGCGCGGCACCAAAAACGGCGGCCTGCACTCCTACATCCGCGGCAAGGCCACCGAGCCGGTGCGCGCGGACATCCGCGGCACCACCGAGCGCCAGCCGCTCAAGGAGCGGCCGCCGGGCTCGGGTAAACTGACCCTGTTCCCCGGCGACTCCGGCGGTGCGGAGTTCGCGCTCACCAACGCGCACATCAAGAAGGCGACAGAGCTCTTCCAAACCGTCGAGCGCGAGTTCGACGTCTGCATCGTCGACCTGAGCGCCGGGCGGTCCTCGGCGCTGGACATGTCCGTGCAGGCGATCTCGCCGGAGAACCGGCCCAAGAAGTCAGAGGCGGTTCGCTGGCTGCTGTTCCACCGGTGGACGACACAACACGTGATCGCCGCCAGCGGTCTGCTGCTGGAGGAGAACGGCATCGTCTCTTGCGCCGTCCAGTCCGGTTTCGTCAAGCAGGAGTTCCTGCGCCTGGTGCGGACGGTCCGCACCGCGGTGCCGGACGCCTCAGCCTTCGGCAAGGAGACCACCGCTGAGCAGGAGGCCTGGCTCAGCCGCAGCGACGACATACTCAAAACCCTGGCCAAGGGCCGGGGGCTGGGGCTGGATCTGTTGGCCAGCACCACCCCGCTGGAGCCGATGCTGTTGTGGCGAGAGCAGGTGATCATGGATGTGGACGTCAAGCGCCGACTGGCCAACAAGGCCACCACTCAGGCGTTCGAAGAACTCGCGAAAAAACTGATCGATGACGAGGCCTGGGAAGGTTTCGAACGGTGAGCACCATGTTCTCCGCGGCCCCGGATGCCCAGGCCCCGGTCTTCCACGAGCGCAACCAGGGCACGATCGTGCAGAACCTGGGTCTGTCGCACCTGTCGGTCGAGGTCGGCCACTTCTACATGGACGAGCTGGAGAACGGCGAGGAGCCGATCCGCACCCAGTTCGAGCGGGTCAAGCCCTGGCTGGACGCCGCCAAGGCCTCGGCGATCAGCGGCGGTGAGCGGCCGCGGGTCAGCACCTGCTTCCTGGTCGACGACTATTTCCAGCACTGGCCGGATGCCCCGCAGATAATGGAGAAGCTGCTGCGGCTCTCGCGCGAGGCGGGCGTCGTCATCGACTACGTCGCCCGGGAATCAGCGTGCGCGCGACGGCTGGACGGCTTCCAGACCGCGGAACTGGTCGCCACGCGGCTTCTGGAGGAGCCGTCCCCGGAGGGGGCCAATGGCGGGCGTCCGCCGACCTCGATGTCGGGGTGGATGTCGAACGGGAGGCCGCCGCGTGAGTCCCATGTGCTGGAGACCATGCAAGCCCACGGGTGGGAACCGGCGCACGAATACGGCGAACGCAACCACTCGATCTACCTCGACGTCGAGCTCTGGGACAGCCAGGCCAGACCGGTGGGCGGCGATGACGGGGAGCTGGGCCGCCGGTATTCCTGTCCGTTCCTGGCCGCGGTCTGGCAGCTCATCCGGCTGGGGCTGCTGCGCCAGGACGGCCAGCCCGCGCTGAAGGTCACCGACTTCGACGGCGAGTGGCGCAAGGAGTGGGATCAGTGCCCTGACATCGTCAAGGTCAACCCGAACGCCCAGCCGTTCTACGCCTACCGCTCGTTGAGCATCATGCCCCGGACGTTCCTGCCGATCGAGCACTCGGTGCAGAACATCATCAACCACTTCCTCCCCGACCCGGCGGTGGTGGAATCGCTCGAACGGCAGGCGGGCGCGAAGAACGTACCCCTTCCGCCGGTCATCGCCGACCGGCTGAGCCACTTCTTCCTGGCCGGCGGGAATTGATGGCGCGCACTGTCGGGCCGTCCGACCCGAGTGGGCAGCGACCACAGGTCGTCCTCGGGGCCGTGACGACCGGTCTGCTGAACACCTCCGAGCCGCTTCCCCTGGAAGCGGCTCGCCAGGCGCTGGCCCTGCTTCCCGGCGTCAGCGCGGACTGGCACCGGCACCCGATCGAGCAGGTGGTCTCCCCGGACGTCTTCTTCGGTCTGGACTGTCGGCTGGCCGTCCCGCCCGGATCCGGTTCCCAGCCCAGGGTGATCGGGACGGCGCGGGCCCGGGCGGTGCTCACCGCCGGCCACATCCTGCAGGGCTCGGCGCGCGTCGAAGTCCTGCTGGACGCCAACCGCCGGCGGCTGCCCTGGGCGCACTACGCGGCCCGGACCGGCGTCGTGGAAGCGATCAACAAGGCCGACCCCGCCGACCTGGTGACCGGGTTCCTGCGGGGAGCCGTGGACAGCACCCTGCTGGACCTGGGTAAGACCGGGGCCTACGTGATGTCCCTGCTGGACCGGGCGCCGCAGATAGACCGGCGGGCCCGGCTGAAGACCGAGACCGGCCGCCTGCTGTGGGCCGTGCACGTCCAGGACGGCGTGGAACCGGACAGCCTGGTGGAGCTGCGGGACGACGGAATGCTGCGGGTGCGGATCGGCACTCCGGCCGAGCTGCTACCACAATTCGTCGAGTTCTGCGAGATTCTGGCATTGCACCACTGGTTATTGTCAGCGTTGCGAAACGCCTTCGACCGCTCGACCCGGTCCCGCCGCCGCCGGCCGGAGGATGAGCTGGATCCGGCGCTGAGTTACCTGGGCCACGTCTGGAATCCGGGGGCCCATCTGCCTCACGAGATGCGCGGTCTGTGGCAACGCCTGGAGAACGAGGCGCAACTCACGTGGGAATGGGAGTCCACTTTGACCCGGGTCCGGGACAAAGTGTCGCTGTTGACACGAAAAGCGATTGAAGAGACCCTGCACAAGGAGGTTGTCTAAGGGCTCGATGACAGTCAGGGGACGGGGTGGGGGAACCTCTGTCGGTGCGGAGTGCGCGTCAGGAGGATTTGTCGCGTATCGCAGAACTCGAAGACATAGTGTTCGAGGGCACAGGTTTCACCATCTCCACACTGATGCAGTTGTACGGCCCCTCCGGGGTGGCCTGGCTGGTGGCCGAGGATTCCGAGGGGATCTGGGGCTACTCGCTGAGCATGCGGGACACCGACGATCCCCAGGTCGGCTGGCTGCTGGCGCTGGGGGTGCATCCGGAGCGGCGGGGCCTGCGCATCGGGCTGCGGCTGCTGGACGAGTCCATCGCCTGGCTCCAGAGCAAGGGGATCAACGCGGTCAAGCTGACCGTCAAGCCGGAGAACTGGACGGCCTACGACATGTACATCCGGGCCGGCTTCCAGGACACCGGGCAGTGGAAGGACGGCGATCTGGGCGACGGCCGGCGTCGCAAGATACTGACTTTGCTGCTGCCCACCGGGCTCTGAGGCCTCACAACCGGAACCACCGGCGGATGAGCAGCACGAAGAAGATGTTGCGCAGGATGTCGCCGACGTAGGTCTCCACTTCCAAAGCGGACTCCCATTTGCCGGAGATGCTCTTCACGTCGCCCAGGCCCATCGGGTTCACGAAGTTCTGGACCGCCATGAAGAAGGCGTCGCCGCGGGTGTTCCCCGGATCGCGGGGCAGGTGCAGCAAGTAGACCACGAACGCGGCGATGACCAGGGCGATCCAGAGCAGCAGCCGCATCGGCTTGTATCCGTAGCCGAAGAACCAGCGGGACAGTGCCCAGATGAACCGCATCGGCCTCCACCACGGATACGTCTTGCGGTGTGCGCCGAGCTTCAGATACTCGCATCGGTCTTCGGCGCGGGCGTTCTTGAACCGGGCGTGGATGTCGGCCGCGTCGCCGAAAGCCTTCTCGGCGAACCGGGGAAACCCCGCGGACAGGAGTTCCCTGCCGGCCTGCTCCAGCGACCCGGCGATGACGCCGCCCTCGGCGCCGGACAGCAGGACCCTGCCGTTGGCTTCCGCGCGCGCGGCCAGCATCGTGGCGATCACGTCGCCGTAGCGCTGCTTGAACGGCACCTCGCGGTCGTAGAAGTCGCTCAGGACCAAGGCCCCGGGGCGCGCGGCGGCGGCCGCGGAGACGAACCTGAGCTGCGCGCCGGTCTGTATGCGGTCGAAGTCCGCGATGACGGTCGGCTCGGAGGACTCGCGGCGGGTCCTGCGATGATCCTCCCGCTCCGACCGGGAACGCGCCCAGCTCGGCGACTTGTAACGCTTCCCGCGCTCCAGGTCTTCGGCGATGGCGTTCGCATGGGACACCACGAGTGCCTTGAACGTGGTGAGCCGTTCTTCGCCGTCGCTGTCCGACCCGCCTACCACGTGTCGCCCGTGCGGCGCCGCCGATCCATCGCATCCCCCTGTGAACCGCAGTGACCGGCTTCTAGTATGTCGGATGAAACATACAGTGTCGATCTGTATCAACAGAAAATATGAAAGCGCGGCATCGGTGTCGACGCCGGATCGGGGCGCTCAGTACCTTCGAGGCGGCCTTATCTTCACCTGGTCCCGCAGGTCGCGGATCCGTGCGGTCTGGCGCTCGAACAACCGCGAGTAATGTGTCCGGCTCTCCATGGCTTCCCACAACGCCTTCATGTCAGGGCCCAGGTGGGTGGGCGGCATCCACAAGGGTGCCAACTCGTTGAGCGCGAACAGCAACGAGTCCAGGGGATCGCGGTCGCGGGCGATGTCCGTTTCGGCGCGCGGCACGATGACGTCCTGCACCGTGGTCAGCAGCCACTCGTGCAGGGCGAACTCCTCGCAGAAACGGATCAGCAGCGGCAGGTCTTCCGGTGATCCGTTGAGCCGGATGACGTGGAAGTTCGGCACGTCGCTCTTCGTTATCCCGACCGTCGGCTTGGCCTGCGGGGGCTGTGGGGCGAGCGTGGCGGCCCAGCGGACCACGGCCGTGCCGGTGCGCAGGGCGGTGGTGTGGTCCAGGCGATTGCTTTGCTGGACCTCGCCGATGATCCGGTCGCTGATCGAGGCCAGGTCCAGGCCGCGGGCCGGGGAGACGTCGGTGAGGTAGCCGTCCATGACGTTGTGCGGGTTCGGTGAGCCCAGCACCTCTATGACGCCGGGCTGGCGCAGGTAGTGCCGCCACTCGCGGCGCTCCTTGGCCGTGGCCGAGGTGAGGGCCACGTGTGCCGTGCCCTGAAGGATGCGGCCGTTGGTCACGACCGCGTGGCTCAGCACCGTGCCGATCGCCCGGCCCCGGCCCTCGCGCGCCACGTGCAGGCGGCAGTCCACCCCGGTGACCTGTTCCGGGGACACCACGCGGCGGGTCGGCCGGTCCACCTTGCTCACCGGGGAGCCGGGCGTCAGCTGCATCAGGGCGACGCTCGCCGAGGGGGACAGGCCGGCCAGGTTCTGGATCAGGCAGGTGCGCACCTCGCCGAACCCCAGCAGGGGCTGCGCGCCGTCGTCGGGGACGGCCGGGCCCCCGTCCCGCTCAGTCGTTGAGGGCGACATGGACATCGTTGAAGAACAAGTGGCTCAGGCGGCCCGCCGGGTTGTCGGGCAACGTCACCGCGTTCGTCTCGTCCCGGGCCCGGTCCGCGGTCTGTTTCAGCACCGTCTTGTCGAAGCGCAGGTGGTCGACGATGATCTCGGCGGCGTGTTCGGCCGCGCGGAAGTGCGGCGGCAGGACGGAAAGGGCCTGATACGCGGCGAACGGGGCGGCGTCCGGCGTCAGCTGGGTGATGCTCGGCAGTTGCTGCCACAGATCCGGGAACCCCTCGCCGGCGCCGAACCGGTAGGGCTTGGCGACCGCGTCGCCGGCGTCACGCAGCAGCCCCAGCCGCAGCAGCTGCCAGACTGCTGACAGCAGCGAGCACGAGTACTGACGCTTCGCGGACTGCTGGTAGTGGTCCAGGCTCCACAGCTCGATGTCGACGAACACCGAGTGCCGGTACTTCCCGAACTCCTCAGGCGGCTCCCACTGGGGGGCGTCCATGGCCACCGAGACGGCCGGGGAGCGCTCGCCGTTGGACAGCCAGCCGGTCTGCGCGGTCGGCGGCCGCGAGCCGTTGGCGCCGACCGCGGCCTCCTCGACGATGAGTCCGGCGACGATGTCCGCCAGCGCGCTCTGGTCGCGCGGGCCGGAATAGGGGCGCTCGTACGCGACCGCGCAGCCGGCCTCCCGCGCCAGGTAGTCGATCTTGAAACCAGCCTGGTCGGCGGCGGTGGTCACGATGTCCACCACCTCCGAGGGCTTGGGCTGGTCGTCCACTGCGCCGGACGGCGAGTAGTCGTCGACCAGGAAGCAGGTGCTGATCCGGGCGTTGCGGCCGAACCGCTTGCGGGTCCGCTTGGTCGCCGCCTCCAACCATGGTGCGACCTGTTCCAGCTGGTGGGTGATCTTGCGGTCGCCGTCGGCGAAGTCCTCCAGATACAGGCGTCCGGTCTCGACCGAGAGATGGCCCAGCGGTACCGCCGCCACTCGCGCGGACTCGGTCATCTCGTTGTAGCTCACGTCCACGGCCGTCACAGCCCTTCCCAGAATCTCTCGTCCGACAGTTTCGCGGCGAGATCCTCGAAGGCCTGCACGGTGGCCTGGTTGGCGATCTTCAGTCCGCTGACATCGGAGTCGTCGATCACCTGCTCGCTCCACTGGAGCATCGGGTCGAAGGGGATCTGTCCCGCGAGGCGCGCGCGGCCCATGCGTAGCTTGTCGGCCTGCTCGCGCAGCTTCTGGTCGTAGGCGCGCAGCCAGGCGCCCTGGGCCGGCCGGGTCACCGACTCCTGATCCACACACAGGTCCACGACCGCGGTGCGGACGTAGCGGACGGAGTTGTTCAGCCTCTGCGGGTCGTGGCCCCGCCGCTCGCCGGCCTTCAGCAATCCCCTCTCGCCGAACACCAGGCCGTGTGCGGCCAGGATGTGCTGCTTGGTCCAGCGGTGGAAGACCAGCCAGCGGCTGGTCAGCGCGGCCAGTTCGGGCCGCGCCGTGGCCTCCAGGACCAGGTCGACGGCGTAGGAGCGGCCCGCGGACAGGTCGACGACGCACAGGTCGAACTCGCGGTCCAGCCTCAGGAACAGCTGGGCGCAGCGGGCCGGCATGTCCGCGCTGATCGAGAACTCCCCGCCGTCCTTGTCGCCGGGCAGCAGCACCAGTCGGCCGGCGCCGGAGATGCGCGGCAGGTCGCGCAGCGTGTCGCTGTCTGAGTGCAGCGCCGTGTCCAGCTGCTGGGACTCGGTGTGCCTGGTGAAGTACGAGTGCAGGCCCGAGGCGTCCACGCCGCGCTCGGCCTCGGGCACGTCGAAGATCGCGCCGGCGGTGGGCGATCCGAAGTCGAAGTCGAGATAGGCGACCGCCTCGCCTTGCAACGCCCGTCGGTAGGCCATGTTGCAACCGGTCACCGAACGCCCCGTTCCTCCCTTGTCGGAGGTGGCGAATATCAGCACGTCATGCGCTCCTGCTCGCCGCATGGCGGGCGAAGGCGAGCTCATCCAAGTCTCTGAGTACCTTGTCGGCCAGCGCTGCGGCCGTCGCCGGCCGCTCGCCGGCCAGCGAGTCGGCGCGGTTCAGCGATTGTTCGGCCTCCCGGAGCAACTTCTGTTCCTGCGAGCCGCCGGCCGTGGGGGTGGTCAGACGCTCCTGGTCCAGGATGTGCCGGGCCTCGGCGATCTTGTTGTTGGCCTGGTCCACCTGGCCTTGGTCGGCCACCGGCGGGGCGCTGACCAGCGCGGCCGCGGCGACGAAGACCTCGACGGAGCGTTCGGTCATGTCCCAGGCCGGAGTGGCGGGCGCCGGCGCGAGGCGGGGGTAGATGTTGGCGGGGTGGTCCCAAAGCCCGTCGGATTGTTGGCGCCGGGCCAGCAGGTGCTCCACCGAGGCGTCCGCGACCTCGATGAGGCGGGCCCGGTTCCGGCGGCTGCCGCTGACGTTCGCGACGCGCAGCGCCGTCTTGGCCAAGGCGGCGGCGAAACCGTTATAGGACCAGGCCAACGCCGGCCCTTCCAGCTCTGATCCGCCCAAGCGCATCAGGACGCCGGGATCGTGCAGCAGCACGCCGCGGTCGTCCTCGGCCGCGCGCCGGCTCACCAGACCGCGCTGGCCCAGTTCCTCGAGCACGGCGACGCTCCGTCCGATCGTGCCGGACAGGGTGCCACCCTGCTGTGCCATCGCGACGATCGCGAGCACCAGTTCGGTGAAGTACGGCGAGCTCTGGCCGGTGGTCGCCTCCCACGGCACGTCCTCGATCGCCCAGCGGCCGGAGCCGAAAGTCGCGATCGTGGACCAGTACTGCAACGCCAGACCCCAGCGCAGGTTCAGGGCCTCGCGCAGGGACTG
Organism: Catenulispora pinisilvae; assembly: GCF_015356865.1. Taxonomy (GTDB): domain Bacteria; phylum Actinomycetota; class Actinomycetes; order Streptomycetales; family Catenulisporaceae; genus Catenulispora; species Catenulispora pinisilvae. The sequence continues at coordinate 11,171 of NZ_JAAFZA010000094.1, read as the reverse complement.
CTGTTCGGAGGTCAGCAGGCCTTGGCGCGAGGTGCGGGTGGAGAAGAGGTCGGCCAGACCGTCGAGGGCGTTGACCGTGAAGTGCAGCAGCGGACGCGATTCGGCGATGCCATGGGGCTGCTTCACACCTTCGGCGGCCGCCAGATCGATGTCGGTGGCGTCCTGTGCCACCCCCCACGCCCAACCGCACTCGAAGAAGCGCTCGGGATAGTCCCGCAGCATCTGTTCGTTCTCCGGCGGCAGGCCGAAGGTCAGCTCCGGCAGCTTGTCGCGGACCGGCTGCAACCGACCGCGCAGGTCCTGGGTCAGCGTCCGGCCCACGACCCGGCCCTGGCTGACCGTGCGCAGCAGTACGGCCTCGGCCGGGGAGTCGGGGTCCAGGACGTTGACGACGAACGAGCGCAGCAGGCCGACCATGGCCGCAGTCAGGCGCGCGTCCATGGCCAGGATCACGGCCTCGATCCGGTTCTGAAGCTCGCGCCGCTCGACCGTCCGCTGGAACTCGCGCAGGAAGCCCTTCGCAGACAGACAGAGGGTGACGGAGATCGAGTACGACTCGGTGATGTCGTAGGCGTACTGCTCCTGCTTCACCTCCTCGTCCGGGTTCTCGGCCAGCAGATAGGAACCGCCGGTGAAGGTCGGACCGCCGTCGTCGTCGGTGTAGCGCGCCAGGTACTGCTCCATCGCCTCCAGCATCCGCATCGGGATGTCCAGGCCGCTGCCCATGGGTCTGAGCACCGCGAGCACGTCGTCCTCGATGGAGTCCGGCCGGTCCAGCCGGAACCCGGCGACCTCGGTCGCGGGGTAGAGGAGGATCAAGATCTGTTCGGCATCGCTGATGCTGTTCGACGGGTAGCGACCACCCCAGGCCCACTCCCCGCTACCGAACGTCGCGCGCGCGAAGGCCCGCCACGTGTCCAGGATGTGTTGCCTTGGGTTGGTTCTCAATGCCGTGTCCCCCTGACCAGCTGCGGGCCTCTACCAGCGACAGCCTTACCCGGTTACAGGGGTCTGATACATGGGAATGGGTAGTGAGATGGAGGCTTACGATTCTCCGCGGCTGCGCGGCGTCAAGAAGAGCGATCTGTCCGCGATCGCCGAGTTGGAAGCCACCGCGTTCGGAACCAACAGCCTGACGCGTAGCGCGCTCGACGTGATCTTTGATCCGTCCGGGGCCCTGTGGCTGCTGGCCGAAGATGACGAGGGCGTCTGGGCGCACTCTGTGAACGCCCGTGGCGAGGATCCCACCGTCGGATGGATCGTCGGGATGGCGATCCACCCCCCAGCGGCAGCGGCGCGGCTGGGGCCAGCTGCTGCTTTGGGCGACCATCCAGCATCTGCAGGATCACGACATGGAAGTCATCCGTCTCCTGGTCAAGCCGAGAAACAAGATCGCCCGGCGCCTCTACGAGATCTCCGGCTTCATCGTCACCGGAGAGGGCATGAATCACTTCGGCCCTGGCGAGGATCGGATGGTGATGTCCTTGCTGCTCGGTGGAAGGACCACGCTGCTCCGAAACGGCCACGCCAATGGAGCGACAGTCCCGCAGGTCCCTGTCGACTGATCAGAGCCGGAACTCGTAAGGCGTCGTCACACTCAAAGCCCGAAACCCCAGCCGCTCCAGAATCGGTCGGCTCATATCCGTCGCGTCCACCTGCAAGTACTCGCACCCCAAGCCCGCGGCCACCCGCATTCGCCGGGCCACCAGTGCCCGGTAGATGCCGCGTCCGCGCCATTGCGGGGCGGTGCCGCCGCCCCACAGGCTGGCGAAGCCGGTGCCGGGGTGGACCAGCATGCGGGCGGCGCTCACTGGTTGGTCGCCGGCCATGGCCAGCCAGGTCCACACGGTCTGCGGGTCGTCGGCCAGGCGGGCTAGGACGCGGTCGCGGGCTCGGGCGCCGCCGCTGCCGAATGCGGCGTCGGATGCTTCGCCGACCAGGTCGGCGTCGGCCTCGGTGGTGACCGGGCGGAGGGAGATGCCGTCCGGGAGGGATTCCGACAGGCCGGCGTCGGGTTGCCCGGGGCCCGAGAGCTGTGTGATCTCCGCCACGAACAGGGTTTCCGGGGCGTCGGCCACGAAGCCGGCGGCTTGTAGCCGGTGGGCCAGATCCGTGGGCTGGTCGTGGCGGTAGTGCTTCCACTCGAAGTCCGTGCCGAGGGCTCGGAAGTGGGTGATCTGTGCCTGGATCGCGGCGTCGGCGGTGGTGGCGTTCAGGTCGGAGTAGAGGATGCCGTGCCAGTCCGTGGGGTGTGCGCCTATTTGGCGGCGGATGCCGGCGGCGTGTTCGATGCGGGCGCCGGGTTCGTCCGGCTCGGCGGTGGCGCGCATCCTGGTGTCGAAGATCGTTAGGAGGTCTTCGTCGGGGGTGGGGGAGGTCATCGGGTCAGCTCAGCACCGGTGGATGGTTACGGCAAACGGTTAACGGGATTAGAACAGGCGGTGGGGGCGCTGGTACCTTCGTAAGTGCTGACTACCTCGAACGGGAGAGACCTCTCGTGGGCGCCGAAGGAGCAACCCTCCCCGGAAACTCTCAGGCAAACGGACCGTTCGGGCAGGCAACTCTGGAAAGTAGGGCGGACCTTCTGGGAAGCCCTCACCGACGGTGTAAGCCGTGGGTCGGTTCAGGCCGCCCGCGGTGAAACTCTCAGGTTCCATGACAGAGGGGGAGGACGGATCCGCGGGAGGCGCGAATCCACCACCCGACGTCTAAGAGCGTCCGCCTGAGAGGCCACAACAGTGACCGCAGTGCTCACGGATCTGCACGGCGCGGCCGGAGACGACTCCGGCGCCGGCGCGGTGCCCGCCCAGTCCGCCGACCCGACCTCCGACCGTGCCGCCGACCAGGCCGCCGGTTCCAAGTCGGCCGCGACCGCCGCCCGGCCCACGCTGGTCGAACTGGAACAGAGTTCCCCCTTCGCCGACCGACACATCGGTCCGGACCCGGCCGCCGCCGCGCACATGCTGGCCCTGCTCGGCTACGACTCGCTCGACGCGCTCACCGAGGCCGCGGTCCCCGGCTCCATCCGGCTCACCGAGCGCCTGAACCTGCCGCCGGCCCGCTCGGAGGCCGAGGTGCTGACCGAGCTGCGGGACATCGCCGGCCGCAACCGGGTCTTCCGGCCGATGATCGGCCTGGGGTACCACGGCACCTTCACCCCGCCGGTGATCCTGCGCAACGTGCTGGAGAACCCGGCCTGGTACACCGCCTACACCCCCTACCAGCCGGAGATCTCCCAGGGCCGGCTGGAGGCGCTGCTCAACTTCCAGACCGTGGTCGCCGACCTGGCCGGGCTGCCGGTGGCCAACGCCTCCCTGCTGGACGAGGCCACCGCCGCCGCCGAGGCCATGACCCTGGCCCGGCGCGCCAGCAAGTCCAAGTCGCCGCGGTTCCTGGTCGACGCCGACGTCTTCCCGCAGACGCTGGCCGTGCTCCAGACCCGGGCCGAGCCGCTGGGGATCGAGCTGGCGCTCGCCGACCTGAACGCCGACCAGCTGCCCGAGGGCGACTTCTACGGCGTGCTGGTCCAGTACCCCGGCGCCTCCGGCCAGGTGCGTGACCTCACGGCGATCGCCGCGGCGGCCCATGAGCGCGGCATGCTGGTCGCGGTCGCCGCCGACATCCTGTCCCTGACCCTGCTCACCTCACCCGGCGAGGCCGGGGCCGACATCGCGGTCGGCTCCACGCAGCGCTTCGGTGTGCCGCTGGGCTTCGGCGGACCGCACGCCGGCTACATGGCCGTCCGCGAGAACCTGTCCCGCTCGCTGCCCGGCCGCCTGGTCGGGGTGTCCGTGGACGCCGACGGGGATCAGGCGCTGCGGCTGGCGTTGCAGACCCGCGAGCAGCACATCCGGCGCGAGAAGGCCACGTCCAACATCTGCACCGCGCAGGTTCTGCTGGCCGTGATCGCCGGTATGTACGCGGTCTACCACGGTCCCGAGGGCCTGACCGCGATCGCCCGCCGCACTCACCGCTACACCGCCGTCCTGGCCGCCGGGCTGCGCGAGGCCGGGGCCGAGGTCGTGCCCACCGCCTTCTTCGACACCCTGACCGTGCGGGTCCCGGGCCGGGCCGCCGAGGTCTGGCGGGCCGCGCTGACCGCCGGCGTGAACCTGCGGCTGGTCGACGAGGACACCGTCGGCGTGTCCTGCGACGAGACGACCGACTGGGCCGACCTGCGGGCCGTCTGGGCGGCCTTCGGGGTCACCGGCAAGGAGGCGGCGGGCGTCCACGAGCTCGACGCCGCCACCGAGGACGCGCTCGGCGCCCACCAGCGCACCACCGACTTCCTGACCCACCCGGTCTTCCGCGCGCACCGCTCCGAGACCGCGATGCTTCGCTACCTGCGCAAGCTCGCCGACCGCGACATCGCCCTGGACCGCTCGATGATCCCGCTCGGCTCCTGCACGATGAAGCTGAACGCGACCGCCGAGATGGAGCCGATCACCTGGCCCGAGTTCGGCGCGATCCACCCCTTCGCCCCGCTGGAGCAGGCCTCGGGCTACCTGTCGTTGATCGGCCAGCTGGAGGGCTGGCTGGCCGAGGTGACCGGCTACGCCCGGGTCTCGGTGCAGCCGAACGCCGGCTCGCAGGGCGAGCTGGCCGGGCTGCTGGCCGTCCGCGCCTACCACCGCGACCACGGCCAGGGGCAGCGCGACGTGTGCCTGATCCCGTCCTCGGCGCACGGCACCAACGCCGCCAGCGCGGTGATGGCCGGCATGCGGGTGGTGGTCGTGGCCGCCCGGGTGGACGGCTCGGTGGACGTCACGGATCTGAAGGCGAAGATCGACAAGCACCGGGACGAGCTCAGCGTCCTGATGATCACCTACCCCTCCACGCACGGCGTGTTCGAGGAGGAGGTCACCGAGATCTGCGCCCTGGTGCACGCCGCCGGCGGCCAGGTCTACGTGGACGGCGCGAACCTGAACGCCATGGTCGGCCTGGCCAAGCCCGGCTCCTTCGGCGGCGACGTCTCGCACCTGAACCTGCACAAGACCTTCTGCATCCCGCACGGCGGCGGCGGCCCCGGCGTCGGCCCGGTCGGCGTCCGCGCCCACCTGGCGCCGTACCTGCCCAACCACCCCCTGCACCCGGTCGCCGGGCCTCGTCCCGAAGGCGGCGGCGTCGGCCCGGTCTCCGCGGCCCCGTGGGGTTCCGCGGGCATCCTGCCGATCCCGTGGGCCTACATCCGCCTGATGGGCGCCGAGGGTCTGCGCAGCGCCACCCAGCACGCCATCCTCGCCGCCAACTACGTCGCCAAGCGCCTGTCGGACCACTACCCGGTCCTCTACACCGGCCCCAACGGCCTGGTGGCGCACGAGTGCATCATCGACCTGCGCCAGATCACCAAGGACACCGGCGTCACCGTCGACGACGTGGCCAAGCGCCTGATCGACTACGGCTTCCACGCCCCGACCATGTCCTTCCCGGTGGCCGGCACCCTGATGATCGAGCCCACCGAGAGCGAAGACCTGGCCGAGCTCGACCGCTTCTGCGACGCGATGCTGGCCGTCAAGCGCGAAATCGACCGCGTCGCCGCCGGCGACCTGGACCGCGAGGACAACCCCCTGCGCCAGGCCCCGCACACGGCGGCGATGCTGGCCGGGGACTGGAAGCACGGCTACGAGCGAGCCGAGGCCGTGTTCCCGGCCGGAGTGAACCCGGCGGACAAGTACTGGCCGCCGGTGCGGCGCATCGACGGGGCTTACGGGGACCGGAACTTGGTTTGTTCTTGCCCCGCCCCGGAGGCTTTCGAGGACTGAGTACGCCGATGGCTTGAGCGAGCTTGAGCGAGCCATGCGTTGGTGGCTTGAGCGAGCCATGGTGCGCCGGCGCCCCGCAGACCGAGTTCGTGGTCTGCGGGGCGCCGGCGTTTCGCTAGACAGCGGCTGATGTCGCCGGTGCCTGCGCCGATGCCTCGGCGATCGCTACTGCGGCGTTCGGCGTCGCCTTCGTGATCCGGACGCGCCAGATCCGGGCCGTGCCCGCGGCCAGCAGCACCGGGGCGGCCGCCAGGGCGAAGCATCCAGACAGCGACAGGCGGGCCAGCGCCGGTCCCATCGCCGCGTAGCCGGCCGAGGAACCGGCGTTGTAGGCGTTGTTGACCCACATGCCGGCGCTGGTGCGGGACTGTTCGGCGGCGAGCTCGTCGCCGACGAGGTAGGCGCAGGTCATCAGCGGCGACACGAACAGGCCGGTGGCGGTGGTGATGGCCGTCAGGGTCCAGACATTCGGCGCGAGTCCGGCGGCCGCGATACTCAGGCCGAGGGCGGCGGTCAGGAGTGGGAGCCGGGCGCGGCTGGGGATCGGCCAGTCGACGGTGCCGTAGACGAGGCCGCCGAGGATGCTGCCGACTGACATACCGGCGTCGGCCCAGGCTATCGCTGAGGGCTGATGGTGCCGCATCGCGAAGGCCACGATCGCCAGGCTCTGCGCGCCGAGGCCCAGCCCCACACCGGTCGCGGCGAACACCGGCTCGGCGATCCGCGACAGCGTGCCCCGGTTCCGGTTCCGGTTCCCGTTTTGGTCCCGGTTTCGGTCCCGGACCCGGACCCGACCGGCCCGTGTGCCTCGCTCGCTGCCCGTCGCCCGAGCAGCGGTCGAAGCCAGCCCGACCACCGGCGACGTCATCATCGCGACCGTCCCCACCGCCACCAGCACCGCGCTGAGCAGCACCCCGACCGCCGGGTTCGCGACCAGGATCAGCAGCCCGACCAGCAGCGGCCCGCTGACCCCGATCACCTCCTCGGCGACCGTGTCCAGGCTGAACGCCCGCTGCATCAGGGCTTGGTCATCGCCGCACATCGTTCGCCACAGGGTGCGCATGGTCGGCCCCAGCGGCGGAGCCGCGGCGCCGGCGGCGAGGGCGAGGGTTTCGAGGAGCCAGAGCGGTGCGCCGGGGCGCCAGGTGGCGGCCGTGATGCCCAGCAGTGCGGCGGCGTAGGACAGCGCCAGGGGCAGCAGCACACGCCGGATGCCGTGCCGGTCGATCAGGCGGGCGCGCAGGGGTGCCAGGGCGGCCACGGACAGCGCGAAGACGGCCACGACCGCGCCGGCACGCCCGACGGAGCCGGGGCCGGAGGCCAGTGCGAGGGTCATGGACAGGAAGACCGTGCCGTAGGACAGCCGTCCGATGAGGGCCGTGGCGAATGTGCGCGCGGCGGAGGGCAGGCGGAGTACCGCCAGGTACGAAGACAAGGGAGTTGTTCCTCACCGTGAGATCACTTGCGGGGACGCCGACGGACCGCGACACGGCCGGTGGCCGCAGCGGTCGACGTGGGTCCTTACGCACGTGAGGTGATGAACATGGGGCCGATCATAGCGAACGCCGAGGGAGAGGGAGAAGCGAATACGGCACTTGAAGTCGAAGCAGCACCTGAGAAGCCAAGGCAGCATTTGAAGTCGAAGCAGCACTGGAGGTCAGAGTGATCGGAGTCAGACCGATCGAGTCAGACCGGCCGGATCAGAAGATCGAGTCCTGAATCGGGAGCGTCGCCTTGGCAGTGGATCCGCAGACCCTGACGACATCGGCCAGGTCTCGCAGCCCGCGGGTGGCGGCCACCTCCAGCAGCTGCTCGAACAGCGCGACGGTCACCTCGACGTCGGGCATCGCCCGGTGCCGGGTGGCCGGCCGGGGCAGGCGCAGGTGGTCGATCAGCGCGTCCAGGCCGTAGCCCGGCGCGTCCGGCAGCAGGGCCCGTGCCAGCTTCACGGTGTCGAGCAGGTGCGTGGCCGCCAGCGCCGGGCAGTCGTCCCGGTACCGGTAGATGATCCCGCCCTCCATGGTGGTGTTGTGCGCCACGAGCAGGTGCGGCCCGGCGCCCACCTGGGCGTCGAACTGCGCGAGTACGGTGGCCGCGCCCGGACGGTCGGCGACCATCGCGGCGGTGATGCCGTGTTGCAAGGTGTCGAAGTCGGTGACGGCGGCGTGGGCCGGCGGCTTCATCAGCGCGTCGAAGGACCAGAGCTGTTGCCAGCGGTGGCCGGTGCCGCCGTCGCGACCGTCACCGTCGCCGTCATCGCCGTCCCGGCGCAGCGCGATCGCGGCGACCTCGACCGGCTCGGGGGAGTACCCACGCGGCGTCGTGCCTTCGAAGTCCAGCACCACGAAGGTCGTCCCGACCAGCGCGGGATCGCGCAGCAGGGCCGGAGTCGGGGCGTCGGGCGCGGACATTTTGGTCATCGGACAAGCCTAGTGCGCGGGTGGCCAGGCGCGGGCCGCAACCGGCGGATTGATCGCGCAATAACAGGCCCTTAAGATCACCGCTGAGCGACTCAACCAAAACCACCCAGCCGCTGGCGGCCAACCACCCGCATGGCACCATCTCCGAATGACCAGCGAACCCATGGCCGGCGGGGTGAACACCGTCCTGCGAATCGGCGACCGCGTCCATCGGCCGGCGGGGCAGTGGTCGCCGGCCGTCCACGCGCTGCTGGAACACCTCGCGGCGAAAGGCTTCGCCGGTGCGCCGCGCGCTCACGGCTTCGACGCCGAAGGGCGCGAGATCCTCGACTTCCTGCCGGGCGAAGTCCCGGATTCGGAGGCCGTGGTTCCCGATGAAGTGCTCGTCGAAGTGGCGGTCCTGCTCCGGGTCCTGCACGACGCGAGCCTCGGCTTCGTCCCGCCGCCGGACGCCGCCTGGTACTTCGAGCCCCGCGAACCGGCGGAAGTGGTCTGCCATGGAGACGTCGCGCCCTACAACACCGTCTTCCGGAGCGGCCATCCGGTGGCCCTGATCGACTTCGACACCGCGCACCCGGCGCCGCGGGTCTGGGACGTCGCCTACGCGGCCTACCGCTTCGTCCAACTCGTCGAGGACGGCGCACCCGCCGTGGAACAGGCCCGGCGCCTGGCGTTGTTCGCCGACGCCTACGACCTCGCCGCCGGGGACCGGGCCGTGCTGCTCGACACCGTCATCGCGCGGCTGGATCACCTGGTGGGTTTCATGCGGGCGCAGGCTGCCGCGGGTCATCCGGCGTTCTCCCGGCACGTCGCGGAGGGCCACGACAGCTACTACCTGCGGAACATCGACCACATCGGACGGCATCGCGACACGTTCGCCGCAGCGCTGGGGTAGGGCATTTCAGAGCCCGAAAAGCTACAGGGGGGATATCAGGCGGGAAGCTCAGCGGCTTCCTAGAACGCCGTTGCCGCGGCGGAACGTCTCGCGGCGGGCGGGTCTGGCTGTCGATGCCGGATCGATCAGCCGTCCCAGAAGTCAGCGGTCCCAGAAGAAAGTGGGATCAGCACCGAGGGCCGGCGGGTCCGGATGGCCGGACCCGGATCTCCCCCGGGTGGGTCTGTTCTATGGACGGATAGGCGGTGAGGCGATTATCGGTCGTCTCTGATGATTACTGGTCGAGTACTGGCCGAATGCAGGTTGAGCGCTAGTCGGGCATGGTGCCTCAGGCTGCGAAGCGGTCCGTCGGGCGGTGCGGGGCGATCGCCTGGCCGTCGGGCAGCAGCTCGCCGGTGTCGTCGAAGGACACGATCCCGTTGCACAGCAGGGACCAGCCCTGCTCCGGGTGTGCGGACACGACCAGGGCGGCGTCCCGGTCGGGGGCGGTCGAGCCTGGACAGCAGGGGAGGTGGTGGCACACGTGCGCGGAGCCGGGCCGGTGGGCGGTCATCGTTGTCATGGTCGTACTTCTTCTTCGTCGTCGGGGCGGCCGTTTCAGGCGGTCGCCGTGCCGTGGTTCGAGGTGTGGTCTGAACCAGTGCTCCTAGTGTCGCGCGTCACACCGTTCCGCGCAGGGAAATCCGGTCACGTGACTCGGGCATTCGGGGAATGTAGTGCTCTGGTGTGGCCCCGAGGCTCGCTTGCATAGTCACTACTGACTAGACGCAAGCGGGTGGTCAGTGGTTCGTTGCCCTGAGTTCCCTTTGAGCTTTGCTTTCGTCGGTGTTGTCTCTTAGGGGCGGCTTGCCTAAGAGCGACCGAGGATTGGTGGCCGGTCTGGCGAGGCGGCGCAGCCGCCGCAGCGCACGGAAAACTCGGCGGGAACGAGGCTGGGCGTGCCGGACCATCGCCCTCGACCCGGCCCGCGCCTGCGCGCAAATTGGCACGAGCGTCGTGGGCGATGGGCTTGCAAGCGCAGCGCCGCAAGGCACCGGTGCGGCCAGGCTCGGAGCTCCGACGCTGGTTTCCCAATGTCGCTCAGCCCGCCCGGCCACCAATCCTCGGTCGCTCTAAAGATCGGTGATCTCGTGGTCGCGTTCGGTCCAGATCGACATCCGATCGTCGCGAAGGCCATCGCGGCGCTCCTAATGTATCGAACTGATATACCAATCCGCTATAGCATCAGCCCGCGGACCAGCGCGGGAAGCGGCTCGCCGGCCGATCCGCGAGCGAGCCCGGGAGCCGGCCCCCGAGCCAGCCCCCGAGTCAGCGCTGAGCCAAGCCGCGAACCGGCCCCGAGCCAACCCGCCACTCACTGATCAGACAGCCGTCCGGCGAACCCGGCGATCACCGCGGAGCCGATGTCGGCCGGGGTGTCGGCGTGCAGGGCCTGCCCGTTGGCGGCGGCGGTGATCTTCGACAGCGTGGTGAGGTCCACGCCGCTGCCCAGGGCCACGATCATCACCCGGACCGGGTGGTTCGGGTTGGCCGCCTTCAGCGCGTCGAGCTTGGTGATCAGCTGGTCGGCGGTCATCGAGTTCAGGCCGTCGTCCTTGCCGTCGGTGAACACCACGATCGCGTTGGACTCGTTCGGCGCCCAGCCGGTCAGCACCGTCTGGTAGGCGTCCAGGATGGTGTCGTAGAGCCCGTTGCGGCTGCCCGGCTGGATCGTCACCTGTCCCAGTGCCGTGTTCAGTGCCGCGCGCCGGGACTGGCCGTTCGCGACCTGTGCCGACAGTGGGCCCATCGGCACCAGTTCGGTGTGGACCGTGCCGCCGCCGTCGGCGGCGTCCTTGGTGGTGAAGGTCCACAGTCCGAGTTCGGAGCTGTCGCCGAACATCGGTAGTCCGGCCACGCAGGCGGCGGCGGTGACCTGGAGCCGGGTCAGTGGGGCGTGGGTGGCGGGGTCGAACTGGCCGTCGACGGTCATGCCCATGGAGCCGGAGACGTCCAGGACCACCAGTCCGCGGGTCTGTTCGCTGGTGATGCCCCAGACCGACAGTGCGGTGCCGGCGGCGGTGTGGGTGGGGTCGGCGGGGGCCAGGGCCGGGA
>NZ_JAAFZA010000093.1 GCF_015356865.1 Catenulispora pinisilvae | reverse complement strand
GGAGCCGCCCGCGCCCCCGTCGCCCCAACCACCGCCACCGTTGTCGTAGTAGTTGTTCTCGACGTAGGTCTCGTTCCCGCCGAACATCGAGCCCATCATCGTCCCGATCATCAGCGCCGGCAGCACCGAACCGCCGAAGTACCCGCCGGCCCAAGGCGCGTACGCCGGACCCGCGTTGTAATAGGGCTGCGGTCCGTACGCCGTCTCCACCTGCCGCACCTGGGGCTGCTGCCCGGTGTCCACCCGCGTCATGTCCGCGGCGCACGCCGGAACCGGACGCGGCGCACCGCCCGGCGGCGCCCACGTCACCTCGCCGACCGAAGGCCCGTGGCGCGGGTCGAAGAAGCACGGTGGCCGCCGCTCCGGCAGCGGCGTTCCGTGACGCCGCGCGTCCAGCGTCGCCAAGGCGAACCGGCCCTCGTCCAGCGCCTCGGTCACGCTCTTCATGTCCTCAGGACGCTGTGCCGCCGCGGCCGCTGCCTTGGCCGCCTCGTACTGATCCAGCGCTCTGCTGTAGTCGGCCCGCATCTCGTCGGTCGCGGCCGGGTCGCCGGGGGAGAAGTCCAGCCGGTCCAGCACCTCGCCATAGGCGGTGATGTCCTCGTCCACCGCACGCTTCAACCCGTCCAGCTCCGCGGCCCGCCGCCGATTCGTCCGCTGCTTCTTGCGCGCGGCCACGGCCAGGTAGCCGCCGCCGGCGATGACCGCCAGCACCAGGATCAAGACCAGCGCGCCCGACCCGGACTTCGAGGACGACGACTTCCCGTTCGGATTGCCGTTCGGACTGCCGCGGCCGTCAGCGGTCACCGCCGAGTCGACCGAGGACACGAACGATGTCAGTGCCGAGTCGAGGTTCCCACCGCTGCCTGCCGCCGCAGCCCGCGCCAAACCGTCGGCCTGCCCCGATCGCAGCCGCCCGGAGAAGTCGAGCGCCTGGAAGCTGTGCCCGAGGTTCGCGGCGTAGACGCCGGACTGCCCGACCTTGGTGCGCAGCTGCTGAAGCAGAGTGGGCTGGTTGAAGGTCGAGTTGTCCGGCAGCAGCGCGATGTACACCGGAACACCGGAGTGCATCCCCTTGATCTGCGAGACCAGCGAATCGACCTGGGCCGACGTCAACTGCACCGAGGAGTCCGGGTCGACATACACCGGTTTTTCCTTCAGCGCGGCCGCGACCGAGTCGACCGTGGAGTCGGCGGCGTAGGCCGTGCCGCCGCCGCCCAGAGTGAATACCGAAAGCAGGAGAGCGAAGCCCGCAAGGAGGACCGCGAAGGTCCTCCTTCCCCGGCGGGCGAGATCTTGTTCCATTCAGCGAGGCTAGCCGACCGGGCACGGGAAGGCCCGCTGCACGCCTTCGCGTGCAGCGGGCCGGACCGGCTACGCCGGACTTCAGTCCTTGATCTGTATTGAATCCTAAAACCCGTGTTGAATCCTAAAACCTGTGTTCAACCCTTAAATCTGTGCTCAATCCTTGATCTCGCACAGCACGGTGCCGGCCGTGACCGTCGTCCCGACCTCGGCCGCGATCGACGTCACGGTCCCCGCCTTGTGCGCGTTGATCGGCTGCTCCATCTTCATCGCCTCGAGCACCACGATCAGGTCCCCGACGGCGACCTCCTGCCCGTCCTCGACCGCGACCTTGACGATCGTGCCCTGCATCGGCGCGGTCAGCGAGTCGCCGGACGCCGCGGCGCCGGCCTTGGCCCCGCCGGCCCGCTTCGGCGCCGCCTTGCCGCGGCCGCCGCCGGCTCCGCCCGAGGCCGACACCCCCAGCTCGGCCGGCAGCGTCACCTCCAGCCGCTTCCCGCCGACCTCGACGACCACCCTGGTCCGCTCGGCGGCCTCGGCGACCTCGCCGGGGGCACCGGCGAACGCCGGGATCCGGTTGTCGAACTCGGTCTCGATCCAGCGGGTGTGGACGTGGAACGGGCCCTGCTCCGGCGTGAACGCCTGGTCGGACATCACCGCCTGGTGGAACGGCAGCGCGGTGGGCATGCCGTCGATCTCGAACTCGGCCAGCGCCCGGCGCGCGCGCTCCACGGCCTGCTTCCGGTCCCGGCCGGAGACGATCAGCTTGGCCAGCAGCGAGTCGAAGTTCTGCCCGATCTCCGCGCCCTGCTCGATCCCGGAGTCCAGGCGCACGCCCGGGCCCGACGGCGGCCGCCACACGGTCACCACGCCGGGGGCCGGCAGGAAGTTGCGGCCCGGGTCCTCGCCGTTGATCCGGAACTCGAAGGAGTGGCCGCGGACCTCCGGGTCGCCGTAGCCGAGCTCTTCGCCGTCGGCGATCCGGAACATCTCCCGGACCAGGTCCAGCCCGGTGACCTCCTCGCTGACCGGGTGCTCCACCTGGAGTCGGGTGTTCACCTCCAGGAACGAGATGGTGCCGTCCTGGCCGACCAGGAACTCACACGTCCCGGCGCCGTAGTAGCCGGCCTCCTTCAGGATCGCCTTCGAGGCCCGGTACAGCTCCGCGATCTGCGCCTCGTCGAGGTACGGCGCCGGGGCCTCCTCGACGAGCTTCTGGTGCCGGCGCTGCAACGAGCAGTCGCGGGTCGACACCACCACGACGTTGCCGTGCTGGTCGGCCAGGCACTGGGTCTCCACGTGCCGCGGCCGGTCCAGGTAGCGCTCGACGAAGCATTCGCCGCGCCCGAACGCGGTGACAGCCTCACGCACCGCCGACTCGTACAGCTCGGGGATCTCCTCCAGCGTGCGCGCCACCTTCAGCCCGCGCCCGCCGCCGCCGAACGCCGCCTTGATCGCCACCGGCAGCCCGTACTCCCGGGCGAACGCCACCACCTCGTCGGCCCCGGTCACCGGGTCCGGGGTGCCGGCCACCAGCGGGGCGCCCGCGCGCTGCGCGATGTGCCGGGCCGAGACCTTGTCCCCGAGCGAACTGATCGCCGCCGGCGGCGGGCCGATCCAGGTCAGCCCGGCGTCGATGACGGCCTGGGCGAACTCGGCGTTCTCGGACAGGAACCCGTAACCGGGGTGCACCGCGTCGGCGCCGGAGTCGGCGGCGGCCTTCAGCAGCTTGTCGATCACCAGGTAGGACTCGCCGGGGGTGGACCCGCCCAGCGCGTGGGCCTCGTCGGCGACCCGCACGTGCAGCGCGTCCCGGTCCGGGTCGGCGTAGACGGCGACCGAGCCGATGCCGGCGTCCCGGCAGGCCCGGGCGACCCGGACCGCGATCTCGCCACGATTGGCGATCAGAACCTTGCGCACGGCGGCAATCCTTCCCAGTGGGTGGTCGATTCGCAGTTTAGGGCCGTACGCGTGATGCGGCCTCACGATGGGGACGTGGTTCGCGCCACTTCGGGCGGGCTGGCTCTACCTACGGAGGTAGCACTTTGAGCCTTTCGGCGCGTGTTTTCTCCCCCTCAAGGTGGATGCGTCCTCGAACAGCGACCGCTACGCTTTCTCTCAGAACGCGATACAACGCGACACTTGGGGGACCAGATGGACGGGCCAGGCTCCTGGGACGGCAGAAGTGCCGAGGAGGTCCTGTACGAGGCGCGCAAGGCGCTGTACGTCATGGTCGGCTTCATCGCCGCCATCTGGGCGGTGCAGGTGGTGAACTGGGCGACCGACTACCGGCTGTCCACCCACTTCGGCATCGTCCCGCGCAACGTCGGCCACCTCGGCGACATCGTCTCCGCCCCGTTCCTGCACTACAGCTGGCAGCACATCGAGAGCAACAGCGGGCCGCTGTTCGTCTTCGGGTTCCTGGCCGCCTACCGCGGCGTCCGCAAGTTCCTGATGGTGACCCTGATCATCACCTTCAGCAGCGGGCTGATGGTCTGGTTCGCGCAGGGCAACTCGAACACCGTCGGCGCCTCCGGCCTGGTCTACGGGTACTTCGCCTACGTCATCGTGAAGGGCCTGTTCGACCGGCACCTGGCGGACGTGCTGATCGGCTGCGTCATGGCGTTGTCCTACGCCTACCTGCTCACCGCCGCGCTGCCAGGTGTGCCGCACGTGTCCTGGCTCGCCCACTTCGGCGGGGCGATCGGCGGCGTGGCGGCCGGCTGGCTGCTGCGCGAGCGCGGGGCCGCGGCCCTGACGTCCGGCGGCGCGAGCGCGGAACAGGTCGGCGACGGCGGCCTGTCCGACACCAAGATCTTGTCCCAGCCGACCAAGGACGGTGGCCGGAAATCGGCCAAGGGCGGTAGTCTCCCGGGCAGTCCGCGGTCGGACCTCATGAAGGAGCTCGACGACCTCGGGTTGTGATTCCCGAGAGGCGTGGGTGGGGTGCGAGGACAACGCGGTAAGCGGTCGGTCGTGGCGGGTGTCGCGGGGGCCTGCCTGGCCACGGTGGCGCTGGGGGTCGTCGCCGCGGCCCCGGCCCAGGCCGCGCACGCCTCGGCGAGCCTGACGCTGGGTCCGAACAGCGGCGTCGCCAACTCGCCGTTCACCGCCAGCTTCCACCTGAACGCCCGCGGCGGCGCGGCGGCCTGCCTGGGGGGCCAGGTCACCTTCACCTTCGACGCCACCCCGCTGGGCTCGGCGATGCTGGACCAGACCTGCACGGCGACCGCCGCGCTGGCGGTGCCGGCGCCGGCCGGCCCCGGCCCGCACACGATCCACGCGACCGCCAGCGGCGCGGCGCAGAACGCCTCGGCGAACGCGACGTTCACGGTCACCGGCGCGGCGCCGACCACGACCGGCAGCACGCCCGGCGCGCCGCCGGCCACCCCCACCTCGTCGGGCTCGCCCTCGTGGTCGAACTCCACGACGCCCTATCCGGGCTGGACCGCGCCGCCGTACGTCAGCCAGGCGATCCCGACCTCGACCGGGCCCTGCGACACCTCCGGTGCGCACGCCACGGCGGCGAACAAGATCTTCTTGCAGATACCGGCCTACTCGGCCGGGACGCACCCCGCGACCTCCGGCCCGACCGGCATACCCGAGCCGGCCGCCGGCGCGCTGCCGATCCTGTCGGTGGGACCGGCGGGGATGATCCCGCCGGCGCTGGGCGACGGCCGGCACCCGTACCAGAACCTGGAGTTGCTGGAGAGCATCGACCCGAACGTGTCGCCGAAGCTGCGGCTGGCCGCGGCCGCCGGGGAGCCGTTCGGCTGTCTGCACGTGGAGGGGTTCGGCGGGCCGGGCAGCGGCTACGGCTACCTCTCCTTCGCGCTCAAGGACGCCACGGTGATCAGCGTCCAGGACGCGAACGCGGACGGCTCGCTGTTCCAGACCGCGGAGCCCACGGCCGCCCCGCCGCCGAGCACGCCGGCCCCGGCCGCCACCGGCAAGGAGAAGGGGAAGACGCCGGCGCCCGCCCCGGCGCCGACCCCGGTGCCGCAGGCGAAGTTCGAGAAGGTGGTGCTCGGCTACACGTCGCTGACCTGGGAGTACCAGGAGGCGCCCGGCGGCGCGCAGGCCCCGATCCACCGGGGCGCCGGGACCATCGTGCCGCCCCCGCCGCCCGCGCAGCTGTCGTACTCGAACCTGGTCTTCGCCTTCGGCGGGCTGGTCGCGGCCGCGGTGGCGCTGATGTTCGCCTACCACTCGCGGCGGCGGGACCTGGCGCGCCGGCAGCGGCGGCGGCGGGCCTCGACGCACGCTTCGTAGCGCCTCAGCCCGCCTTTCCCCGCCTCAGCCCCGCCTCACCACTGCCTTATGCGCGCTGGTCGGCCTCAGCCCTGGTCGAAGCTGAGGTCCGCGGTGGTCACGGTCCCGGCGGTGCGGCCCGGAGCCTCGTGGTACTTCCAGTACAGATTGGTGTGCGCGATGACCGCGTCAGGGGCCGGGGCGCCGTAGGCGGTGCTGTCCTCTGTGGTGTGCGCATCGCTCACCAAGAGGGCGTCGTAGCCGCGGACGATGGCGCCGTGCAGGGTGGAGCGGACGCATTCGTCGGTCTGCGCGCCGGTCACCACCAGGGCGCCGACCTTCAGGCCCGCCAGCACCGACTCCAGCTCGGTCTCCTCGAAGGAGTCGCCCCACTGCTTCTGCACCTGCGGCTCGTCCTGGCGCGGGTCCAGTTCCGGCACGATCTTCCACGGTTCCGTGCCGGGCGCGCGCTCGCCCCCGGTGTCCTGGATCCAGACGACCGGGACCCCGGCGGCGCGGGCCTTGCCGACCGCGGTGTTGATGTTGGCCACGACGGCGTCGCGCTCGTGGTTCCCGGCGACGACGCCGTTCTGCACGTCGATGACCAGGACGGCCTTGTTCGGCCGGTTTTCGAGAGTGCTCATCGCACCAACGTATCCGCGGCCGCTGACAACCGCGCTTTTATTCGATCTCGTCGATCTCGTAGCGCAGCCGCTTGATCCCGTTGATGAAGCTGGAGGTCAGCCGGTCCGGCTCGCCGACCGCCCGGATCGACGGGGCCCGGGCGAACAGCTC
Source organism: Catenulispora pinisilvae (assembly GCF_015356865.1). Lineage (GTDB taxonomy): Bacteria > Actinomycetota > Actinomycetes > Streptomycetales > Catenulisporaceae > Catenulispora > Catenulispora pinisilvae. Next base: position 31,015 of record NZ_JAAFZA010000093.1, on the reverse strand, counting down.
CCGCAGCAGCGCCGTCATCTCCGTCCGGGCCAGGTGCGCGCCGAGGCAGAAGTGCGGGCCCGGGCCGCCGAAGCTCAGGTGTGGGTTGGGGGTGCGGGTGATGTCGAACCGGTCGGGGTCGTCGAAGACGTCCGGGTCGCGGTTGGCGGCGTTGTAGAAGAGCAGGACCTTGTCGCCCTTCTTGAGCGGCGTGCCGTTCAGGTCGTATTCCTGGGTCAGGGTGCGCCGGAACTGGGTCACCGGGGTCGCGTGGCGCAGGATCTCGTCCAGGGCGCCGACGATGTGCCGGTCGAAGTCGCTCCGCAGGAGTTCCAACTGGTCGGGATGGTCGGTGAGGAGCATCAGGGCGTGCGAGAGCGTGGTGCGCGTGGTCTCGTTCCCGGCGACCACCAGGAGGATGAAGAACGAGCCGAACTCCTGGTCGGTGAGGGCGTCGCCGTCGAGGTCGGCGTTGACCAGCTTGGAGGTCAGGTCGTCGGTGGGGTGCCGGCGGCGTTCCCGGCCCAGGGCCGCGGCCAGGCGGTGCAGCTGGCGTCCGGCCCGGACCAGGCGGTACATCGCGACCGGCCCGACCAGCTTGGTGCGCAGCGGGCCCGCGTCCTGCGGCACACCGGTGAACTCCGGGTCGCTGCCGGCCAGTATGCGGTTGGTGTGCGCGTGGACCATGGCGTGCCGGTCCTCGGGGATGCCCATCATGTCGCAGATGACCTGGATCGGCAGCCGGGCCGCGGCCTCGGCGACGAAGTCCCCGGCGCGGCGGGCCAGCAGGCCATCGACGATCTGCGCGGCGGTGGCCTCGATCTCCGTCTTCAGGCCGGTCACCAGCTTCGGGGTAAAGGCCCGGGAGACGATGCGGCGCAGCCGGGCGTGCCGGGGATCGTCCATGTTGATCATCGAGCCGAAGTAGGTGGCCAGGAAGCGCGGCATGTCCGGGATGCTGTTGGAGGTGGGCTCGCTGCTGAAGACCTCCGGGTGGCGGCTGGCCTCCACGATGTCGGCGTGCCGGGTCAGCGCGTAGTAACCGGCGCCGGGCCTGATGAGCGGGAAGCGGGGTTCGGCGAACAGCGGGGCCGTGGCCAGGGCCCGGAGTTCGGCGAAGGCGGCCATGCGCTGGTCGTAGGGGAGGGCCCAGAAACGGTTGTCGGACAGGTCGATGTCGGTGCCGAGAACGGTGGCCATGGGGTCAGCTTGACATCGAGGGCTGATACGTCAAGCTTTTCCGTATATGTCATGGTCGGCGTGGTACGGGGCCGGTCAACGTCCGCGGCGTATCCGGCGCCGGTCGCGGGACGCGGCGGTCCCGTCGGCGGCTGCCTCCTGCACCCGGATCAGGTGCCGCGCGGCGGCCGGGATGGGCCGCTGGATGCCCTCGCGCTTGGCCTCGTACTGGGCCGCGTCCGCGAGCCGGAAGAGGGTGTCCCGGTTGGCCACCGGACCGGCCGGGCCGTCGGTGGCGGAGTAGCCGACCGCGGCGCCGGCGATGCCCTCCAGCTTGGCGGCCCGGGCCGCCAGGTCCTCGGCCAGCTGGGTCACCGCCGACCAGGGCTGGCCGACCGCCAGGACCGCGAACTCGTCACCGCCTATCCGCGCCGCCAGCGCGCCGTTGACGGTGCCAGCCACCGCGGACAGGTGTCCGGCCAGCTGTTCCAGGACGGCGTCCCCGGTGTCGTGCCCGGAGGTGTCGTTGACCTGCTTCAGGCCGTTCACGTCGCAGATGATCAGGCCCACCGGCAGCCCGGTGAGCCGGTGCAGCTCCATCGCCTCGTCCAGGCCGACCTCGATGGCCCGCCGGTTGGCCAGCCCGGTCAGCTCGTCGGTGTAGGCCAGCCGCTCCAGGTACTCCTGCCGGTCGGCCTGCGCCAGCCCGGCGCTGACCAGGGCCGCGAGCGTGGCCGCGAAGTCCAGGTCGGCGTCGGTGTAGGGCTCCTGGTCGGCGGTGCGGGCGGCGTACAGCTCGCCCCAGACCTGGCCGGCGAAGAAGATCGGGGCGATCAGCGCGCTGTGCCGCTCGCGCAGCCGCAGCGAGGCGGTGCGCCGCGGGTCGGCGTTCCCGTCGTCGCTGCGCAGCGTCCACGGCCGCGGGTACTCCTCGCTGACGATGCGCGGGAAGTCGGAGGGGGCGTACCACTCCTCCTCGGGGAAGCGTTCCTCGAACGGCAGCAGGTCGCCGTGGTTGATCAGCACCCGCAGCTGTCCGGTGGCCCGCACGAACTCCGACAGCGAGACCACCCGCGCGTCCAGCGCCTTGCGCGACTCCTCGGCGGCCACCGAGATGACCTCGCTGAACCCGTGCACCCGCGCCAGTCCGCGGGCCAGGTCGGTGAGCGCACGCAGCCGGACCGAGGCTGGGTCAGCCATCGCCGCGGGGCCCGCCGTACGAAATCACGGGACCACGCTAGGTGATCTCCCCGGGCTGTGCCACTTCACCCGTCTGGGCGACGGTCCACGAGATCCACGCCGGGTGTCGGTACCGTGGCCCGACGTGACCGGACCCCAGCCCCCCACGTCCCCGCCCGACGACGGCCTGGCCGCCGCCCGCACCCGGGCCGCCGAGCTGGGCGTGTCCGTGTCCGAATACGTCCGCGACCAGCTGCGACGCGCGCGCGGCGAGGAGGCCTGGGAACGGGCTCTGGCGCAGGCCGGGGACGCGGGGCCCGCGGTCCGGGAGTAGCCGGACCCGGGTCGGCGGGTGACATCGGCCGGCCGACGCGGGCCGCTCAGCCGATGTCGGGTTCCCGTCAGCCCGGCTCAGCCCGGTTCGGCTCGGCTCAGCCCGGCTTAGCCCGGCTCAGCTCTGCGCTAGCCGGGTCCGCGGTCCGGCCCGCAGCACCTGCGAAGGCAGCGTCCGCCCGACGGCCTGCTCGGCGTAAGCCGCGGTGTCCAGCAGCGCATCGAGGTCGACGCCGGTGTCGATGCCCATGTCCTCGGCCATGTGCACCAGCTCCTCGGTGGCGATGTTGCCGGAGGCGCCGGGGGCGTAGGGACAGCCGCCGAGGCCGCCGACCGAGGCGTCGAAGTCGGTGACGCCGAGTTGCAGCGCGGCCAGGACGTTCGCCAGGCCGGTGCCGCGGGTGTTGTGGAAGTGCAGGTTCAGCGGCTTGTCGGCGTGCGCCGAGCGGGTCTCGCCGATCAGCCGGGTGACCCGGGTCGGGGTGGCCATGCCGGTGGTGTCGCCGAAGGACAGGGAGTCGGCGCCGTGCGCGACCGCCGTGTCGACCACCCAGAGCACGCGCTCGGTGGGGATGTCGCCCTCGTACGGGCAGCCCCAGGCCGTGGAGGTGATCACCTGGACCGTGGCGCCGCGGCTGTGGGCCAGGTCGATGATCGCGGCGATGTCGTCCAGGGACTCGGCGGTGCCGCGGTTCAGGTTCTTCTTGTTGTGCGTGTCCGAGGCGGAGACGACAACCTCGATCTCGTTGAACCCGGCGTCCAGGGCCCGCTCGGCGCCCCTGAGGTTCGGCACCAGCGCCGAGTAGCGGATCCCGGCGGCCCGGGTCATCTGCGCGGCGACCTCGGCGGCGTCGGCCATCTGCGGGATCGCGCGGGGGTGGACGAACGACACCGCCTCGATCCGCGACACGCCGGTGTGCGAGAGCCGGTCGATCAGTTCGAGCTTGGTCTCGGTGGAGACCGGGTCTTCGTTCTGCAGGCCGTCGCGCGGCCCCACTTCCCGGAGCGACAACGCTGTCGGCATATCGGTCATGAGATCGATGCTAGTAGCGGGTCTCAAAGTGTGGAACCGAACGTGGCGCCGGTCACTCCGCCGGCGTTCGCGGTGCCGGTCACTCGGCCGGCGTCAGCGCCGAAGCCTCGATCTCCCCGAGCCCGCGCACCATCCGGGTCCCGATCGGCGCCAGCGCGAACGCCGCGTCCGGGTCCAGCGCCTTGGCCAGCTCCGGGTCCACCACGATCTGGTCCGGCTCGGCCAGCGACGTCAGCCGCGCGGCCAGGTTGACCGTGGTCCCGTAGATGTCGCCGTTGCGCTGCACGACGTGCCCGTACGCCACGCCGATCCGCAGCTCGGGCACCGCCTCCGTGCGCCGCATCGAGGCCAGCAGGTCCAGCGCGATCCGCGCGGCCCGCGCCGGGGAGTCGGCGGCGAACATGATCTCATCGCCCAGGGTCTTGATCAGCCGCCCGCCGCCGAACGCGACGGTGTCGGCGGCGGTGGCCTCGAACACCGAGACCAGCCGGGCCAGCTCCTCCTCGGACAGCTGGCGCGAGAGCCGAGTGAAGGACACCAGGTCGGCGAAGCCGACGGCCTGCTGGCCCTCGGCGTGCTCCTGGAGCTGCTGCCGGACCCGGCCGGCGGCCGCGGCCAGCTGCCGGCGCCAGACGTAGACCAGCAGCTCCTCCAGCTCCGGCAGCACCCGGCGGCCGATCCGGTAGCCGAACTCGGCCATCTCCGCCGAGCCGACGCCGGCCGTGTCGAAGGCGTCGAACAGCGCGTCGACCTGCCACTCGGCCAGCCGGGCCGTGGTCTGGCCCATGGAGCGGGCGACCTGGATCGCGAACTCCTCGGTGAACAGCCCGCTGCGGGGCATGCCGCCGAGCCGGAGCAGCGCGTCGACGTCGGCGTCGGTGAAGGCCCGGGCCTGGCCGACGTCGGCGAAGCCCATCGCGCGCCAGTAGCGGCGGGCCTCGTCGTAGGGGATGCCGGCGGCCTTGCAGACCTCGTAGGCGGTGTGCCGGGGGACGCCGCCGAGCAGCAGCGCCTCCAGCTCGTCGCCGTTGGCCTTGCGCTTGGCGGCGGCCCAGGCCTGGGCCTGGTCTTCCGACGGTGCGGCCTCCCCCGCCGTCGTGGGGACGTCGGGGAGGTCGGGGACGTCGGGGAGGCCGGACCGGGCGGAGCCGGCGCCGGATGACGCTCCGGAGGCGGTGGTTCCGGTGGTTCCGGTGGTTCCGGCGGACTCGGCGGCCGGTGCCGACTGTGTCGATTCGGCCGTCTCGGCCGTCTCGGCGGCTTGTTCCGACTCGGCCGCCCCGGCATCCGGTGCCGAGTCGGCAATGCCGCCGCCGTTCCGGGCCGCGTCGCGCCCGCCATCCCCCGGCACCATGCGCGCCATCGTCTTCCGCTGCTCCTGCCCTGGTCGCCGTCGAATCGCCGGGTACTACTTCTTGCGGTGGTGCTCTTGTTCCTCGGGCTCGGTCAGCTCGGCCGTGCCGGTGGGGCCGACGTTGCTGATCAGGGTGGTCAGCTCCCGCTGGGTGGACTCCACGTGCGGAATGTCCTCCAACTGCTCCTGACCGTGCTCGCCGGCCGACTCCACCACCAGCGTGCCACAGCCCAGGATCCGGTCCAGCAGGCCGTTGTGCTTGAACGACACGTCGTTGATCTTCACCAGGGGCATGTCCCGGCCCTCGCGGTGGATGAAGCCCTCGCGGATGATCAGGCGCTTGTTCGTGACGATGTAGTTCTTGTTCAGCCAGATGACCCAGGGCCGGACCGTGAAGATGATGAGGTCGATCACGGCCAGCGCGCCGACTCCGATGGCTGAGTACTTGCGGGTGTCGCCGCTGGTCAGACCGACTGCGGCGCCGAACACGGCGACCGCCACGATCAGGTTCAGCACCGGGAGGATCAGCGCCTTCCAATGCGGGCGCATCGCGAGGTCGATCTGCTCGCCGGGCGCCAGAAGGTGCTTGGGGTAACCCATTACCGTCACTACTCCCTCAGCTCCGCGCCTCCCCCCTGTGAGGAAGCGAAGGTGTCTTGTCGCCACGCATACTTGCAGACAATAGGAGTGGTTGGCAGTTACTTGCCGGTGACAGGGTCTTGTCATCTGAGATGAACGACATCCCCGGCCCCGAACGCCCGTTCCCCGGCCGCGGTCCGTACGAGCAGCCGCCCGTCTCCGTCCAGCCCCACGGCCTCGCCCACCACGGGCTCGCCGGCAGGCAGCTCCACCCGCACCCGGCGCCCGATGGTCGCGCAGGAGGCGGCATACGCGGACAGCAGGCCGGAGGCCATCGGGTCGCCGCCGGTGACGCTCCAGTCGGTGTACCAGCGCTCAAGCTCGCGCAGTAGGGCCCGCAACAGCGGGTCGCGGTCGGCGGCCTTCGCGCCCTCGAGCACCAGCGAGGTCGCGTGCGGGGCCGGCAGCTCATCGCGGCGCAATGAGACGTTGAGCCCCAGCCCGACGACCGCGGCCGGGCCCTGGGCGGTGTCGACCCGCTCGACCAGGATGCCGCCGAGCTTGCGGGCGGCGCCGTAGGCGTCGGCCGCCGGATCGGAACCGCCGGCGGCCGCTTCGGTACCCGGTGCGTCACTCGGTGCGTCACTCGGTGTGTCATCGACCACGATCAGATCGTTCGGCCACTTCAACTTGACCGGCACCCCGCTCACCGCGTCCACCGCGGTCCGCGCCGCCGTCCCGACCAACAGCGGCAGCCACCCCCACCGAGCCGCCGGGACATCACTCGGGCGGAGCAGTACCGACAGGAACAACCCGGATCGCGGCGGCGCCGACCACGTCCGCCCGAGCCGCCCCCGCCCGGCGCTTTGCACCTCGGCGACCCGGACATAACCCTCCTGCGCCCCGGCCCGCGCGGCGTCGGCCACATCGCCGTTGGTGGACGCGGTCTCGGCCACCACCTCGATCCGCCGCCAGAGCCCGCCCGGGCGCCCGACCGCCTTGCTCAGTGCCAGCTCGCGCAGTGGCGGGCGGTCCAAATCACTGTAAGGCGAGTCACTAGTCATCCCACGAGGCTATTGCCTGGGTACGCATTACAGTGACCACGTGACCGACGCCGAAGCCCCCTCAAACGACGCACCCCACACCACGGCCGGCAAGCTCGCGGAGCTCCGCTCGCGCCTGGACACCGCGATCCACGCCGGCAACGAGCGTGCGGTGGAGAAGCAGCACGCCAAGGGGAAGATGACGGCCCGCGAGCGGATCGAGTACCTGCTCGACGACGGCTCCTTCATGGAGCTCGACGAGTTGGCGGTGCACCGGTCGGCGCGCTTCGGGATGGAGCGGAACCGGCCCTACACCGACGGTGTGGTCACCGGGTTCGGGACCGTGGACGGCCGCCAGGTGTGCGTGTTCTCGCAGGACGTCACGCTGTTCGGCGGGGCGCTCGGCGAGGTGTACGGCGAGAAGATCGTCAAGGTGCTGGACCTGGCGCTGAAGCTGGGCTGCCCGATCGTCGGGATCAACGAGGGCGGCGGCGCGCGGATCCAGGAGGGCGTCGTCTCGCTCGGCCTGTACGGCGAGATCTTCCGCCGCAACGTACTGGCCTCCGGCGTCATCCCGCAGATCTCGCTGATCATGGGCGCGGCGGCCGGCGGGCACGTCTACTCCCCGGCGCTGACCGACTTCGTGGTGATGGTCGACCAGACCTCGCAGATGTTCATCACCGGCCCGGACGTCATCAAGACGGTCACCGGCGAGGACGTCTCGATGGAGGACCTGGGCGGTGCCCGGACCCACAACACCAAGTCCGGCAACGCGCACTACATGGGCGCGGACGAGAAGGACGCCATCGACTACGTCAAGGGTCTGCTCTCCTTCCTGCCGAGCAACAACCTTGAGGACGCCCCGGAGTACGACGTTCCCGGCGAGCTCGAAGTCACCGCCGCGGACCGGGAGCTGGACACTCTGGTCCCGGACTCGGCGAACCAGCCCTACGACATCCACAAGGTCATCGAGCACGTGCTCGACGACGCCGACTTCCTGGAAGTGCAGTCGCTGTTCGCGCCGAACATCGTGGTCGGCTTCGGCCGGGTCGAGGGCCGTACCGTCGGCATCGTCGCCAACCAGCCGCTGCAACTGGCCGGCTGCCTGGACATCGACGCCTCCGAGAAGGCCGCGCGCTTCGTGCGCACCTGTGACGCGTTCAACGTCCCGGTGCTCACCTTCGTCGACGTCCCCGGCTTCCTGCCCGGCACCGACCAGGAGTGGAACGGCATCATCCGGCGCGGCGCGAAGCTCATCTACGCCTACGCCGAGGCCACGGTGCCGCTGCTGACCATCATCACCCGCAAGGCCTTCGGCGGCGCCTACGACGTCATGGGCAGCAAGCACCTCGGCGCCGACCTGAACGTCGCCTGGCCGACCGCGCAGATCGCGGTGATGGGCGCGCAGGGCGCGGTGAACATCTTGTACCGCAAGGAATTGGCGGCCTCAGAGGATCCGGCCGCGGAGCGGGCGCGCCTCATCCAGGAGTATGAGGACGAGTTGCTGAACCCCTACGACGCCGCCGAGCGCGGTTACGTCGACTCGGTGATCGAGCCGGCACAGACCCGGGTCTACGTCGTGAAGGCGTTGCGGGCGCTGCGTTCCAAGCGCGAGACGCTGCCGCCGAAGAAGCATGGGAACATCCCGCTGTGAGCGCCGGGACACAGGGCGTGCCGGCCGCCCCGGCCGACGCCGGGGCGCAGGCGGTGTCAGCCCCCGAAATCAGGGTCCTGAACGGTAATCCCACTGCTGAGGAAGTAGCCGTGGTGGTGGCGGTCATCGCCGCCGCGGTCGCCGGGACGGCGTCACGATCCAGTAACGATGGCGCCGCAAAGGCAAAGCGCGGCGGCTGGACCGCGAGGGAACGGAACGTGCGCGCCCCGTTGCACCCCGGTCCTGGTGGCTGGCGCGCGTCGGCGTTCCCGCAAGCCCGGTGACCGATGCGCCCGTCGGCGTACGCCGCAGGGAGTACTTAGGCAAGATCACGTCATCTGTAGGTGGATTCCCAGATTCCGCCCTAAGTCGCATCCGGTCAGTCGGGCCCTGCGGGTACAGTTAAGAGAGTTAGAGGAAAAGTTAAGGCTCGGCTAAGTGGGGGGTTCCCAGCAATGCCACAGACGACGTTCATATCCACAAAGCGTCCGGTGCGCGCGTTGACGATGACGATCGCTGTCGGCGCCGTCGCCGGGCTCTCGCTGACCGCGTGCTCCTCTTCCGGCAGCACCGGTGGGGGGACTGGCGGTAGCAAGAACCCGACCGAGGCGCTGGCGGCCGCGGTGCACAACATCAACAGCGGCAACGCCGAGGCCTTCCAGCTCTCGCTGAAGCCGGACGACGCGATGATCGCGGCGATGAACAAGGACAGCGACCCGCAGTCCGCGCAGATCGCCAAGAGCCTGTTCAGTAACGGCGGCATCGTCGTGAAGTTCACGGCCAGCTCCGACAAGCCGCTGAAGGACCTGAAGGCCGGTGAGAACCCGAACGTCGAGCTCGACCTGACGGCCGGCGGCACCGACTTCCTGGACGTCCGGATGGTCGGCGGCGCGTTGTACGCGAAGGCCAACATGCCGCAGTTCCTGCAGCTGGCCGGCAAGTCGGCCTCGGACCTGAACAGCCAGCTCAGCCAGGCCCCGGCGGACTTCCAGGCGCCGCTGCAGGCCCTGATGGCCGGCAAGTGGGTGGGGGTCAGCGCTTCGGACGTGAAGAACCTGGAGCAGATGGCGCAGAACCTCGGCAACAGCGACCTCGGCGGCTCCAGCACCGCCCCGAGCACCTCGGCCGGCACCCAGATGCTGGCCGGCATCGAGTCCAACCTGATGAAGGCCCTGACCCAGGACGCCACCGTCACGGACAAGGGCAGCGGGCAGTACGAGGTCAGCGGCAAGGTCAAGGTCATCGGCCAGGACGTGCTCCAGGCCATCACCCCGACCCTGAGCGCGGTGCCCGGCAAGTCGAAGGCGGACATCGACAAGCTCCGCCAGGGCCTGAACTCGGTCCCGGACAGCGAGAACGTCACGTTCAACGTCTGGCTGAAGAGCGGCCAGATCAGCGAACTGCAGGTGGACCTGGCGCAGTTCCTGCCGTCGAGCCAGACCGGCGGCGGTCACCTGCCGGTGGACGCCAAGTTCAGCCAGACCGCCGGCGCCGTCACCGCGCCGGGCGACGTCACCAACATCGACGTGCAGAAGCTGATGTCCTCGTTCGGGCAGGGTCTGTAAGGCGCCTCTGTAAGGCCTCGGCTCAGCCGGTGCGGTCAGCGCCGGTATGAGCCAATGTGAGCCGGTGTGTAACGTCGACGGCGGGAAGTCCCTTCCAGGGGCTTCCCGCCGTTGTCGATCACTGTGCTTGGAATCACTGCGCTGGATTCACTGCGCTGGATTCTGCCAGTACGCCGTGTAGTTGAGCCCCAACTCCGCCATCAGCTTGCGCAGCAACGGCTTCGACAGCCCGACCACGTTCGAGTGGTCGCCCTCCAGCCGGTCCACGAACGCCCCGCCGAGGCCGTCGATCGTGAACGCACCGGCCACCCGCAGCGGTTCGCCGGTGGCGACGTAGGCGAGGACTTCCTCATCGCTGGGCTCGCCGAAGTGCACGACGGTCGCGGCGACCTCGCCCGTTTCCTTACCGGTGGCGCGGTCGGCCAGCCAGTGACCGGTGAGCAGAACGCCGCTGCGGCCGCGCATGGCGTACCAGCGGGCGACCGCCTCTTCCGGGGTGTCCGGCTTGCCCAGGGCCCGGCCCTGGAATTCCAGGATCGAGTCGCAGCCGATGACCAGGGCGCCGTGGGTCTCCGGGAGCGCGGCGACGGCCTGGCACTTCGCCTTGCCCAGGGCCAGCGCGACTTCGTACGGCGTGGCGTCCGGGCCGAGCGCTTCCTCGATCGCGTCCTCGTCGACGCCGCTGACCACGACGCGCGGGTCGAAGCCGGCGCCACGGAGCAGGGCCAGCCGGGCGGGGGAGGCGGAGGCCAGGACGATCGGCGGTGGTGTCGTGGGCATGTCCCGACTCTAACGGGGCCCGGCGGCCCTCAGGCGGGCGTCGGTGCGCCGTCCACCGGGCCGGGCTCCGGCGTGGGCGCGTTCGGCGTCACCATCGCCACCGCGAGGGCGCCGGCCACCAGGACGAAGATGCCGCCGAGGATGAACAGCTGGGTCCAGCCGGTCAGCCCCGTGACCACTATCGTGACGAACAGTTGCAGGGCCGCGATCGCCATCATCAGGCCCTGCATGAAGCTGTTCAACACCATGCCGAACGCGGCCAGGATCAGGATGACCGCCCCCAGGAACAGGGCCGCGCACAGGGCCAGGTTCAGGGCGACGGCGACGATCTTCAGCAGGCCGGGACCGGCCGGGCCGAACTTGACGCCGTTGCCGAAGGCCACGAACCCGTAGAAGGCGGCGGCCACGACCAGCGTGCCCAGCGCCTCGGCGGCCAGCGCCAGGGCGCCGGCGAAGATCAATATCTTGCGTCCCACGGCTGCTCCCGCTCCCGACGACGGAGTATTGGACGATCCGTTGAAAACTACTCGCCAGTAGCGGCCGATACAAGAGGGTTGATGACTCCCGATCGGGTGAAACGCTGATCGCACTTAAGGCGGCACGCGGACCAAACACCGGAAAACGGACGGTGTCCGACCTAGGCTCTTGGCCCGTGAACGCACCGGACCGACGTACCGCGCTGCGGGCGGGGCTGGCCGTGTTGGGGACGGCCGCCGCGTCGGCCGGTCTGGCGGCGTGCTCGGACGGGAAGGCGGCGCGGACGGAACCGGCCGCGAGCCAGGGGTCCGGCGCGCGGGCGGCGGGAGCGGCGGCACCGGCGGTATCGCCGGCACCGACGTCCGCGTCCGCCCCCGGGGCCGCCTCCACGTCGCCCTCCAGCCGCACCCAAGCCGAAGCAACAGCCCAAGCCCAAGCCGAAGCAAGAGCCCAAGACCTGGCCCGGACCCAGACCCAGGCCTTCACCGAGGTCGACCACGCCGCGACCGGCCGGGCGCAGGTCGCCCTGACCTTCCACGGCGACGGCGACCCGCAGCTCGCGCAGTCCCTCCTGAAGGAGGCCGAGGCCGACGACGCCCGGCTGACCGTGCTGGCGGTCGGCCGCTGGCTCGGCGGGAATCCGGAGATGGCGCGGCGGGTCCTGGACGGCGGCCACGAACTCGGCAACCACACCGAGAACCACGTGGACATCTCCCGCCTGTCGCCGTCCGCGGCCTTCGCCGAGATCGAGGCCTGCGCGGCCCGGCTGCGCAAGCTCACCGGCTCGCCCGGCGTCTGGTTCCGGCCCTCGCAGACCCAGCACGCCAACCCGATGCTGGTCGAGCAGGCCCGCCGGGCCGGCTATCGCACGGTCCTGTCCTACGACGTGGACCCGCTGGACTACGAGGACCCGTCGGCCGCGCAGATCACCGAGCGGCTGCTGGCCGCGGTCCACCCCGGGGCCGTCGTGTCGATGCACCTGGGGCACCAGCACACGGTGACCGCGCTGCCGGCCGTGCTGGCCGGTCTGAAAGCCCGCGGCCTGGCCGCCGTCACCACATCGGAGCTGTTCTCGTGACGCCCACCCCGCGAGGCACCCACAGCGGCGGCACCGCGCCCCCGTCCCGCCAGGTGCGCATGCGCCGGGCCGCGGCCACGCTGATCGCCACCGGAGTGATCGGGGCCGGGGTCTGGGTGGCGACCGATCGCGGGGTCTGGAACGACAGCGGGGACTCCGCGAAGGGCTCGGCCCACACCGGCACCGGCATGGCCGGGATGGACACGACCGCCGGCTCGGCCGCCGCCCAAGGCGCCGCACCCCAGGCCTCCGCGATGGCGGCCTCCGGCGGCCCGCTCGCCGGCGGCTCGGCCCGAAGCGCCGGCACGCTGCGGCCCGCCGCGCTCCCCGGCATGCCCGGCTACGATCCCGCCGACCTGTACGCCTTCGACCGCGCCGGCATGGTGTCCCCGGTGATCGCCTCGGCCCTGCCGCGGGTCTACGTGCCGAACACCGAGAGCGACACCGTCACGGTGATCGACCCGGCGGACTACCACGTCATCGAGACGATGAAGGTGGGCCACGAGCCGCAGCACGTGGTCCCCTCGTGGGACCTGAAGACGCTGTGGGTCAACAACGACCTCGGCAACAGCCTGACCCCGATCGACCCCTTCACCGGCAAGGCCGGCGCGCCGATCCCGGTCCACGACCCGTACAACCTCTACTTCACGCCGGACGGCGGGTCGGCCGTCGTGATGGCCAGCATGGACAAACAGCTGGTCTTCCGCGACCCGCACACCATGGCCGTCCAGAAGGTGCTGCCGGTCCCGTGCCAGGGCGTGAACCACGCCGACTTCGCGCCGGACGGTTCGTACTTCATCGTGTCCTGTGAGTTCTCCGGGCAGCTGCTGAAGGTGGACACGAAGAAGCGCGCCCTGATCGGCGTGGTGGACCTGCCGATGCAGGGCTCGATGCCGCAGGACGTGAAGATCTCGCCGGACGGCCGGGTCTTCTACGTCGCGGACATGGTCGCGAACGGCCTGTGGACCGTGAACGGCGACGCTTTCAAGGTGACCGGCCTGATCCCGACCGGCAAGGGTGCGCACGGCCTGTACGTCTCGCGCGACTCCACGACCATGTACGTCTCCAACCGCGGCGAGGGCAGCATCACGCTGTTCGACTTCGCCACCGGCGAGCCCCGCGCGAAGTGGCAGCTGCCCGGCGGCGGCTCGCCGGACATGGGCGGCGTGTCGGCGGACGGCAAGGTGCTGTGGCTGTCCGGGCGCTACGACTCCGAGGTGTACGCGATCTCGACCACGGACGGCCGGCTGCTGGCCCGGATCAAGGTCGGGCGCGGTCCGCACGGGTTGGCGGTGTACCCGCAGCCGGGGCGGTATTCGCTGGGGCACACCGGGGTCTTCCGGTAGCGGTCCGGGCCCTTCGGCAGCGGCCTGGGCTTCTTGGTAGCGGTCCTAGCTCTTCGGCAGCGGTCCGCGGCTTTTCGGCAGCTGTCCGGCGGGTCGGCTTGCCAACTGATCGACTTCATGTTCCTCTATAAGTAGCAACTTATAGAGAGAGGTCGATGCGCATGCTTCCCAACCCCGCCGTCATCGCCGGGCTCGTCACCCGGCAGGTCCGCAGCGGATCCCGAGAGGGCGTGCCCACCAAGATCGCCGTCGCGCGCCGCACGTTTGCCACGGACCAGGCCGATCTCTGGGACGCACTGACCAACGCCGAGCGGATCCCGCGCTGGTTCCTGCCGGTCAGCGGCGAACTGCGGGTCGGCGGCCGCTATCAGCTGGAGGGCAACGCCGGCGGCACCGTCGAGCAGTGCGAGGCCCCGAAGCTGCTCGCCCTCACCTGGGAGTGGGAGACCCAGGTTTCGTGGGTGCGGGTCACCCTCAGTCCCGAGGGCGACGGCACTGAGCTGGAGCTGATGCACGAGTCGCAGGTCGATCCGGAGATCTGGGGGACCTACGGGCCCGGTGCCGTCGGCGTCGGCTGGGACCTCGCGCTGACCGGTCTGGAGCTGCACCTGTCGACCGGGAAGCCCGTGGACCCGGCCGAGGGGATGGCGTACCCGACCACCCCCGACGGAAAGGAGTTCGTCCGCACCGCCGCGACCGGGTGGGCCGATGCGGCGATCGGTGACGGGGAGGAACCGGCGGCGGCGCGTGCGGCCGCCGAGCGGACCGTGCGGTTCTACACGGTCGGCCCCGAGGACGGCTCGGCTTCTTGACCGTCTCAGGTCCGGGGGGCCTCTTCGACGCGCTGGGCGACCCGGTTCGCCGGTACGTGCTGGAGTTCCTGGCCGCCGGCGAGCAGCCGGCCGGCGGGATCGTCGACGCGGTGCGCCAGCGTACGCCGATCTCGCAGCCCGGCGTCTCGCAGCATCTCAAGGTGCTTCGCGACGCCGGGCTGGTGTCCGTGCGCGCCGACGGCAACCGTCGGCTGTACGCGCTCGACCCGCAGGGTCTGGACGCCGCTCAGGCTTGGCTCGCCCGACTGGCCGACCCGATGCGGCAGTTCGCCCAGCCTTTGGACGCGCTGGCGACCGAGGTCGCCCGTGGCAAGCGGGCCCGCCGGGCGACGGCGGCCGAACGCCCCGCCGAACAGCGGCCGGGCGGGGACGCGCGGTCTGCCTGACCGGTCCGGATCAGTCGATGATCCGCTCCGGCCCGCAGTACACGTTCGCCGTCCGCCCCCGCAGGAACCCGATAAGTGTTAACCCCGACTCCGCCGCGAGGGTCACCGCCAGCGACGACGGCGCCGACACCGCGGCCAGCACCGGGATCCCGCCGGCCACCGCCTTCTGCACCAGCTCGAACGAGGCCCGGCCGCTGACCGCCAGCACGTGCTCGCGCAGCGGCAGCCGGCCGGCGCGCAGGGCCCAGCCCAGGACCTTGTCGACCGCGTTGTGCCGGCCGACGTCCTCGCGCAGGCACACCAGCTCGCCGTCGGCGCTGAACAGGGCCGCCGCGTGCAGGCCGCCGGTCTTGGCGAAGACCTTCTGCGCCTCGCGCATCCGGTCCGGGAGGGTGAACAGGGTCTCGGCGGAGACCTTCACGTCGTCGTGCGCGACCGGCCAGCGGGCCGCGGCGTGCACGGCGTCGATGGAGGTCTTACCGCACACCCCGCAAGCGCTGGTCACGTACGAGGAGCGCCGCAGGCGCTCCTCGGGCAGCTCCACGCCGGGCGCGAGGGTCACGTCGACGATGTTCAGGGGGTCGCCGTCGGCGAAGGCCAGCGACGCCTCGCCGTCCACGTACGCCGTGGACGAACAGCCGTTGTCGGCCGAGCAGAACTTCATCCGGACCAGATCGTCCGGCGCCGCCAGCACACCCTCGGCCGTGAGATGTCCGGCCACCAGGTCGAAATCGTCGCCGGGGGTCCGCATCGTCACCGTGAACGGCCGGCCGCCGATACGCAGCTCCAGCGGTTCCTCGGCGGCCATGTGCTCCTCGCCGCCGCGCCGCCGGACCGGGCCGTCGGCACCGTCCAGGCGCACCACGCGCCGCCGTGCCGTCACCCTACTCATCGGGCTCACTCATGGGCCTCACCCACACTCGTCCCCAAGTCTTAGACTGCCAGGTTCCCCCGGTAATAGGCAAGCGATTTTCCACCACTGACATTCCTCCCTAAAAACCAGGTGAGAAGTGTCATAGGCATTCTCTACCATCCGACACATGGAGTCGACGCCAGCGGAAGTGACCAGTAAACCGAAGATCCCAGACGAACCCAGGCGCGGCGCGTTCGCCTCGCTGCGCCGCCTGACCCCCTTCATCCGCCCCTATCGCGGACAGATGGTCCTGATGACCCTGTCCGCGCTCGGGGCGACGTTGGTGGGTGTCGCCGTACCCCTGTTGACCAAGGACCTCATCGACGGTCCGATCGCGCACCACAACAAGGCAGCCCTGTGGCCACTGGGCGGCCTGGTCCTGTTGTTCGGCATCGCCGAGGCCGTGCTGTTCTGGCTCCGCCGCTGGTTCCTCCAACGCGCCGCCCTGGGCATCGAGGCCGACATCCGGAACGCCTTCTACCGCCACCTGCAGAAGCTGCCGGTGGCCTTCCACGACTCCTGGCAGTCCGGTCAGCTCGTCTCCCGCATGTCCGGCGACATCAACAGCCTGCGCCGGTTCTTCGGCTTCGCGTTGATCTTCCTGGTGGTCAACGGCGCCACCTTCCTGCTGGTCGGCGGGGCCCTGATCTTCATCCACACGGTGATGGGCCTGATCATCTACGCCGCGTCGGTCCCGCTGATCCTCTACGGCCGGCTGGCCGACCGCCGCTACCACCGGCAGTCCCGGGCCGCCCAGGACCAGGCCGGCGACGTCGCCACCCTGGTCGAGGAGTCCGCGCTGGGCATCCGCGCGGTCAAGGCGTTCGGCCGTCAGGGGCTGCTCTACAGCCGCTTCGACGAGCACGCCAAGACCCTGCGCTCGCTGGAGCTGCGCAAGATCAGGACCCTGTCCGAGCTGTGGGCGATGTTCGCGCTCCAGCCGCAGCTGGTGCTCTCGCTGTGCGTGCTCATCGGCGCCTACGCGGTGTCCTCCGGCGCGCTGACCCTGGGCACGCTGGTCGCCTTCATCTCGCTGTACCTGACGCTGCTGTGGCCGATCGAGTCCATGGCCTGGCTGATGGCGCAGAGCCAGGAGGCGAACTCCGCGGCCGAGCGGGTGCTGGAGGTGCTGGACATCGTGCCGAACATCGCCGACGCCGAGGCCGTCGCGCACTCGCGTCCCGCCAGCGCCGGTGAGCTGGTCTTCGAGAACGTCAGCTTCACCTACCCGAACTCCGACCGGCCGGTGATCTCCGGGTTCGACCTGCGGGTCGCGGCCGGTGAGACGGTCGCGCTGGTCGGCCCGACCGGCTGCGGCAAGACCACGCTGACCGCGCTGGTGCCCCGGCTGTACGACACCACCTCCGGACGGGTGCTGGTGGACGGCGTCGACGTGCGCGAGCTGCCGCTGTCCGAGCTGCGCAGCAAGGTCGCGTGCGCCTTCGAGGACCCGACGCTGTTCTCCGCCTCGGTGCGCGAGAACCTGACCATGGGCGTCCCGGACGCCAGTCAGGAGCAGGTCGAGGAGGCGCTGGCGATCGCGCAGGCCGACTTCGTCAACGAGTTGCCGTGGGCGCTGGACACCCGGGTGGGGGAGCAGGGGCTGACGCTGTCCGGCGGGCAGCGGCAGCGGGTCGCGCTGGCGCGCGCCGTGCTGGGCCGGCCCTCGATCCTGGTGCTCGACGACCCGCTGTCCGCGCTGGACATCCACACCGAGGGCAAGGTCGAGGAGGCGCTGCACAGCGTGCTGCGCGGGACCACCGGCCTGGTGGTCGCGCACCGGCCGTCCACGGTGCTGCTGGCCGACCGGGTGGTGCTGCTCTCCCCGCCCGGACCGGAGGGCACGACGATCGCGGCCGTCGGTACGCATCAGGAGCTGTTGCGGACCTGTCCGGCCTACCGCGACATCCTGTCGCAGACCTCTGATCTGGTCGACGCCGCGGACGAGTCCGAGCCCGACACCTGTGACAGCGAACTCATGGAGGTGTCCCGATGACCACGACGACCACCGACTGGCGGGGCGTCGCCACCGAGAAGAAGGACGACCTGCCCGACAAGGCCGGCATCCGGCTGCGGGCCCGCAGCCGCCGGCTGCTCGGCCAACTCGTCCGCCCGCACCGCCGGGAGCTGGCCTTCTGCGCCGGCATGGTGCTGGTGCAGACCGTCTTCAACATGGCCGGGCCCTACCTGGTCTCGGTCGGCATCGACCACGGCATCCCGGCGCTGCGGCGCGGGGACTGGGGCCCGATCACCGCGGTCTTCGTGGCGATGATCGTCTCAGCCGTGCTGGCCTCGGGCCTGCGCGCGATCTTCCTGAACAAGGTCGGGCGCATCGGCCAGACCATGCTGCTGAACCTGCGCCGCATGGTGTTCACCAAGTTCCAGGCGCTGCCGCTGGCGTTCCACGAGAACTACACCTCCGGCCGGGTCATCAGCCGGCTGACCTCCGACCCGGACGCCCTGAACGACCTGATCGACAACGGTCTGGACGGGCTGCTCGACGCGCTGCTGACGGTGGCCGGCATCGGGGTCATGATGGCGGTGCTGGACATCCCGCTGACCCTGGTGGTGGTGCTGGCGTTCCCGGCGATGCTGTTGCTGATGCGCTGGTTCTCGCGGCACTCGGCGGCGGCCTACCGCCGGACCCGCGAGGCGATCGCGGCGCTGATCGTGCACTTCGTCGAGACCTGCAACGGGATCCGCGCGGTGAAGGCGTTCCGCCGCGAACCGCGCAACGAGGAGATCTTCGGCCAGCTGAACAACGAGTTCCGCTCGGCCAACGCCCGCGCGATGAACCTGCTGGCCATCTTCATCCCCGGGATGAAGACCATCGCGGCGCTGGTCACCGCGGCCGTGGTGATCTACGGCGGCCTGCGGGTGATGGACGGGAACATCCAGATCGGCGTGCTGGTCGGCTTCGTCCTCTACCTGCGGCGGTTCTTCAACCCGCTGGAGGACATCGCGATGTTCTACAACTCCTTCCAGAGCGGCACGGCGGCTCTGGAGAAGCTGTCCGGCGTCCTGGAGGAGGCCAACGAACTCCCGGAACCGGCCGAGCCGAAGCCGCTGCCCGCACCGTTGCAGGGCCGGGTCTCCTTCGACGGCGTGACGTTCGCCTACCCCAAGCGTGAGTCGGACGCGACCTCCGCCTCCGGCATCGAGGCCGAGGACATCGGAACCGGCGGCAAGGTGATCCTGCCCCTGCTGAACCTCGACGTCCCGGCCGGCCAAACGGTGGCCCTGGTCGGCGCGACCGGCGCCGGCAAGTCCACCCTGGCCCGCCTGCTGTGCCGCTTCTACGACCCGCAGGACGGCGCCGTACGCGTCGACGGCGTGGACGTGCGCGACCTGGCCGACACGGACCTGCGGCGCGCGGTGGTGATGGTGACGCAGGAGAACTTCCTGTTCGCCGGTTCGGTCGCGGACAACATCGCCTTCGGCCGCCCGGGCGCCACCCGCGCCGAGATCGAGCACGCGGCCAAGGCCATCGGCGCGCACCAGTTCATCAGCGCCCTGCCAGAAGGCTACGACACCGACGTCAAGAAGCGCGGCGGCCGCCTGTCCGCCGGCCAGCGCCAACTGGTCGCCTTCGCCCGCGCCTTCATCGCCGACCCGGCGGTCCTGGTCCTGGACGAGGCGACGAGCTCCCTGGACGTCCCCAGCGAGCGCATGGTCCAGCGCGCGCTCCGCACCATCCTCGCCGACCGCACCGCCCTGATCATCGCCCACCGCCTGTCCACGGTCGAGATCGCGCACCGTGTCCTGGTGATGGAGGACGGCAGCATCGTCGAGGACGGCGAACCCGAGGCGCTCCTCGAGGCCGGCAGCGGCCGCTTCGCGGGACTGCACCAGGCTTGGCGGGAGTCTTTGGTGTAGAGCCGGCCGCGCCGAACCCGCCTGGTTCGGTAAAGCAGGACGTGGCCGGTGTCGTCTCCGCGGAGACGACACCGGCCACGCTTTGTAGGGTTCTGCGATGACCGAATTCCTGCCGCCGGCCGAGCACTACGCCCGCCTGCCGAAGAACATCGCCGGCGCCGGAGTCGTCCTGCACGACGACGCAAACCGCATCGTCCTGGTCCGGCCGCTCTACCGCACCGACACCTGGGAGATCCCAGGCGGCGCAATGGATCCCGGCGAACACCCCTGGGAAACCGCACGCCGCGAGCTCAACGAGGAACTGGGCCTCGACCGCGTGCCGGGCCGCCTACTAGTCGTGGACTGGGTCCCCGCTTTACCCGACGGCAGACCACCGCTGGCCAACTTCCTCTTCGACGGCGGCACCGTCACCGAGGACTGGCTCACCGCGAATGTCCTTGTCCAGCAATCGGAACTCGCCGAGTGGCGGCTCGCGGACGAGGGCGAGCGGGAGACTTTACTCATGCCGTTGTTGGCCCGGCGCCTCCGCGCGTGTGTTGCCGCGCTGGCTGATGGCGGTGCGCGCTATCTGTACGACGGCCGTTCCAACCCACGACTTTGAACCCCGCTTTACCCCCACCCCCCAACTCCATTCACCCTCCGCCGACCTCAGTTGCATGACGCCGATGCCCAGCCGTCTGCACGTGCGTCCGGCGCGTGCGCGTGACCGGCAACGCCGCTGGTGACCGGCCTGATGACCACGCAGCGCACGGGTTTCGGCTCCGCTGTGTAGTGCCAAGAGTCGGCAAAGTCCCGGTCATCTTCGGGCCGTCCCCATTGAGACCCGACCGTGACCTCCGGCAGATTGGCCACCCGACAGGCCTCGCGCGGGCGTTCGAAAACGAGCTTCCCCACAGCCCGCGCTCAGGAGGCGAAGTACGGCGGAAGGTCTCTCTTGTCCGGCATATCTGGCTCCGGCCCCGGCAGGCACGTCGCGAGCCACGCCAAGCCCGGGGCGGTGAGCAACGCTAAGGGCAAGGTCAAGACCGCGGCCGCGGTGACCAGTGTGCTGGCGGTCAGCGGCGGTGTGGCCACCGCGTACCACATGCATCAGGGCGGCCTGCGGAACAGTGCCGAGGCGGCGTCTCAGGACTCGAATACCGGCGCGGCGATCGCCGCCGCGAACGCGCTGGCCGCCGCGCGGGACGGCAACGCCGCCGCGAACCGCGACTTGCAGCGGCCCGGGCTGGCGCAGACCTCCACCCCCGGCACCCCGGCGCCGACCTCCGGCAGTTCGCTGCCGGCCGCGGACAAGGGCCCGACCCCGGAGAACTCCTCGACCTCCTCGCTGGCCGTGCTCGCGCCCCCGCCGCCGACGTCCACCTCGACGTCGACCACCCGGCCGCCGCTGCCCAGTCAGTCGCCGACCCCGGTCAAGACCACGCCCACGCCGGTCAAGACCACGCCGAAGGCGCCGAGTTCCAGTTCCAGCTCCAGCGGTTCGGGCTCCAGCGGCTCCTCGTCGAACATGGGCTACGACGCCACGCCGGAGCAGGCGAAGGCGATCGCCGAGCAGATCGTCCCGTCGAGCCAGTTCCTGTGCTTCTCGAACATCATCGAGCGCGAGTCGAGCTGGGACCTGCACGCCACCAACTCCTCATCCGGCGCCTACGGCCTGGGCCAGGCCCTGCCCGGCTACAAGATGGCCTCGATGGGCTCGGACTGGCGCAACAGCGCGCTGATCCAGATCAAGTGGGCACTGTCCTACATGACCGGGCGCTACGGTTCGCCGTGCGCCGCGTGGGCCTTCTGGCAGGCCCACGACTGGTACTGACGTACCGACCAGGCGATCCGGGACCCCACATCCGCGCCGCCGGCCCCGAGCCGGCGCCGGACCCGGGTGGCCGCAAGACCGCCCCGCAGCCGTTCCCCCCACCGGTACGCGGGCGGACCAGGAAGGGTGCGTCAGCCGTCTGAGGCGGCGGCGAGCAACGGGACCAGCACGTCGGACACCGGCGTCGGGATCCCGTGCCGCCGCCCCAGGCGGCGTACCACCCCGTTGCGCGCGTCCCATTCCAGTTCCCGGCCCGCCAGCCGGTCGAACAGGATCGAGGACCCGATGTCCGGGGCCATCGCCTGGAAGATGCCGACCAGCGCCTCGGCCTCGCTCTCCGGCAGCGCCGCCCCCTCGGCCCGGGCCACCGCCAGGGTCTCGGTCGCCAGCGCCAGCGCCAGTTCCCTGACATCGGGACGCTGATACACCACGGCCCGCTTCCCGGCGGCGGCCATCAGGCCGGCGATCGCGTTCGTGGTGAGCTTGCGCCAGGCCGCGGTGGTGAAGTCCGCGACCAGGGCCACCTGCACCGCCGGCGCCCCCTCCAGCAGCCGGGCGAACTCCTCGCCGTCCGGACCCGCCGGGACCTGGATCATCGAGGAGATGTTGTTGCGGATGGTGACCTCGCCGGGCCCGGTCGGCTCGGCGCTGATCCAGACGATGGCCGGCAGCACGTGCGCGTCGTTCGCGTACGGCGCGACCCGCTCGATGTGCTCCACGCCGTTCTGCAACGCGACGACCGTTGTACTCGGCTTGCACAGCGCGTCCAGGTACCCGGCGGTGCCGTCGGTCTGCTGTGCCTTCACCGCGAGCAGCACCCACTCGGCCGGCCCGGCCACCTGGTCCGGCGAGGTGAGGATCGGGGCCTCCAACTCGGTCACGGTGCTCGTGACGTCGTCGACCACCCGCAGCGCCCCGGGATCGCGCCGGGCGCACAGCGTGACGGAGTGCCGCCCCGTCTGCTGCGCCGCGAGTGCCGCGACCGAACCGATAGCGCCAGGCCCCACCACCGCTATGTCCGCCATGGACCAAGAGCGTATTGCGTCCTGACCACACCGCGCGAGGTGGCAGCAGGTTACGATCAGGCACTGCTGGTCACGATCAGGCACTACTGGCGAGTTCAGACCCGAGTGCAGACCGAGTCCAGACCCGAGCCCAGGCCCCTTGCGCGGGCCGTGCCACCCGGCTATCGCACGTCTCCCATCAGCCGGTTGATGACCGGGGCGGCCAGGAACACCAGCACCCCGATCGCGGCCGCCACCAGCCCCAGCGACAGGAAGTAGCTGAAGTCGCTCATCGTCGTGCTGAGCTTCGTGACGTAGACGTTGAGCGCGTTCCCGGTGGCCGTGGCCAGGAACCACAGCCCCAGCATCTGCCCGGCGAACCGGGGCGGGGCCAGCTGCGTGGTCACCGACAGGCCGACCGGCGACAGGCACAGCTCGCCGATCGTCTGGAGCAGGTAGGCGACCGCCAGGAAGGC
The DNA here is from genome assembly GCF_015356865.1 of Catenulispora pinisilvae. GTDB lineage: Bacteria > Actinomycetota > Actinomycetes > Streptomycetales > Catenulisporaceae > Catenulispora > Catenulispora pinisilvae. The sequence continues at coordinate 8,135 of NZ_JAAFZA010000093.1, read as the reverse complement.
GATCGAGACCCGGTGCGTCGGCGTGGCGTCCTTGCCCGCGATGCTCATCACGAAGAACGAGCAGCCGATCACCACCAGCGCGATCGCGAACTTCACCGAGGTGCGCGGGGCCCGGTCGCCGAGCCGCTGCCACATCCAGGCGAAGATCGGCGCGAACACCATGATGTAGAAGGGGTTCGCGGACTGGAGCCACACCGAGGGCATCTCCCAGCCGAAGATGTGCAGGTCGGTCTTGTCGGCGGCGAACAGGTTGAGCTGGCTGCCGGACTGGTCGTAGATCATCCAGAACACCGTGGCGCCGACGAAGAAGGCGACGAACGCCAGCAGCTTGGGCCGCTCCTCGGGCCGCAGCCCACCCCGGCTGAATAGGTACCCGAAGTAGACGAACGGCGTGGCGATGATCGGCGCGGCCAGCCCGTCGGCGAACGCCGAGACCGACCACTCGGTGATCGCCATCCAGCCCAGCACGATCGCCAGCACGATGACGACGATCACCGCGCCCGCCTTCAGCGAGCGCTGAAGCTCCGGCGGCGTGATCGGCTTGGGCGGCCGCAGCCCGACGGTGCCCAGGTGCTTGCCCTGGACGATGTACCAGATGACCGCGAACGTCATGCCGATCGCCGCGCACCCGAAGCCCAGGTGGTAGTTGATGTGCTGGCCGACCCAGCCGGCGGTCAGCGGCGCCAGGAAGGCGCCCATGTTGATCGCCATGTAGAAGACCGTGAAGCCGGCGTCCCGCCGCTTGTCGTGCTCGTGGTAGAGCCCGCCGACCTGCGCGGAGATGTTCGGCTTGAGCAGCCCGGTGCCCAGCACGATCAGCCCCAGGCCCACGAACGCGGTGGCCGAGGTCGGGATCGCCATCACATAGTGGCCCAGCGCGATGATGATGCCGCCCCACAGCACCGAGCGTCTGGCGCCCCAGATCCGGTCGGCGATCCAGCCGCCGGGCACCGCCATCAGGTACACCAGGCTGTTGTAGATGCCGTAGAAGCTGTTTCCGGCCTCCTGGGACAGCCCGAGGCCGTGGTGGGCCGCGGTGTCGGTGAGGAACAGGACCAGCAGCCCGCGCATGCCGTAGAAGCTGTAGCGCTCCCAGAACTCGGTGGCGAACAGCGTCTGGAGCCCCTTGGGGTGACCGAAGAACGCCCGGTCCTCATCCTGCGGCGGCAGGCCCTGCGCGGGGGACGGAACGTTGTGGGTCGTCATGCGTTCGGTGCTTCCCGGAGCAGATCCCCGCATTACAGACAATGCTCCAGATGGGGGAGCGACAGCAGGTCCACCCCGATTACCATCACACTCATGACCCGAGTACTGCTCGCCGAGGACGACGCCGCCATTTCCGAACCGCTGGCGCGGGCGCTCCGACGTGAGGGCTACGAGGTCACCGTCCGAGCCGACGGTCCAGGGGCGCTATTGGCTGGTCAGAGCGGCGTCGACCTGGTGGTTCTGGACCTGGGCCTGCCCGGCATGGACGGCCTGGAGGTCTGCCGCCGGCTGCGCGCCGACGGACACACCTTCCCGGTGCTGGTCCTCACCGCGCGCGCCGACGAGGTTGACACCGTGGTCGGGCTGGACGCCGGCGCCGACGACTACGTCACCAAACCGTTCCGGCTGGCCGAACTGCTGGCCCGGGTCCGGGCCCTGCTCCGGCGCGGCACCCCGGACCTGGGCAACGGCGTGCACGGGGTGCGGATAGACATCGAGTCGCACCGCGCCTACCTGGGCGACCAGGAGCTGAACCTGACCGCCAAGGAGTTCGACCTGCTGCGGGTGCTGGTCCGCGAGGTCGGCCGGGTGGTCACCCGGGACCAGCTGATGCGCGAGGTCTGGGACACCACCTGGTGGTCCTCCACCAAGACCCTGGACATGCACATCTCCTGGCTGCGCAAGAAGCTCGGCGACGAGGCCTCCCGCCCCCGGTTCATCACCACCGTGCGCGGCGTCGGCTTCCGCTTCGAGCGCGGTTAGCGCCGGGTCCGACTGCCGTGCGCCGCCGCCTGGTCTCCTCCACGTTCCTCGTGGTGATGATGGTCGTCATCCTGCTCGGTGTGCCGCTGGCGGTGCTGGAGGTGCGCTCGGTGGACACCAGCCTCAAGACCGTGCTGGCCACCGAGGCCCGCACCCTCTCCGAGACGGTGTCGATGCAGGTCAGCAAGGCCAGCCCGAACGGCACCACGGCCGCGCCGCTGGGCGACTACGTGCTGAACTGGCAGCGGATGATCGCCCCCGACCACGCCGCGGTGATCGCCGTGGACGGCCAGAGCCCGGTCGCGGTCAACGCGCTGCCGGCCAACACCGCGACGTTCACCGCCACCTACTCGGTGGACCACGTGCTGGCCAACGTCGGCGTGCACGTCACGGTGCAGGCCACCCGGGCCCCGGCCGACCAGCAGATCCGCCGGACCATGTACCTGATCGGCGGAGTGGCGCTGGCGGTGCTGGTGGCCGCCACCGGCCTGGCCTACCTGCAAGCGCGCCGGCTGACCAAGCCGCTGGAGGAGCTGGCCGCCACCGCCGAGCGCCTGGGCTCCGGCGACCCGCGGCCCCGGCACCGCCGCTACGGCATCAGCGAGCTGGACCGGGTCGCCGAGGTCATCGACAGCTCGGCGGACCGGATATCGACCATGCTGGGCGCCGAGCGCCGGCTGGCCGCCGAGGCCTCGCACGAGCTGCGCACCCCGCTGGCCGCGCTGTCCATGCGGCTGGAGGAGATCATCACGCTGGCCGACGACCCGCAGACCGTGCGCGACGAGGCCGAGGTGGCGCTGTCCCAGGTGGAACGGCTCACCGACGTGGTGCAGCGGCTGCTGACCACCGCGCGCACCCACCGGCGCTCGGACCTGGCGGTGCCGATCGAGGTGGACACCGTGATCCGGCAGCAGGTCCACGAGTGGCGCCCGGCCTACCAGTCGATGCGGCGCGGGATCGTGGTCTCCGGCGAGCGCCGGCTGATGGCTATGGCGACCCCCGGGGCGTTCTCCCAGATCCTGTCCACGCTGCTGGAGAACTCGCTGATCCACGGCGCCGGCACGGTCACCGTGCACACCCGCGCGGTCGGCGGCTCGGTGGTGGTCGAGGTCGGCGACGAGGGCGAGGGCATCGCCCCGGACCTGGAGGCGAAGCTGTTCCAGCGCGGCGCCTCCTCGCGCGGGTCCACCGGGCTGGGCCTGGCGGTGGCGCGCGAGCTGGCCGAGGCCGACGGCGGCCGGCTGAACCTGGTGCTTCAGCGTCCGGCGGTGTTCGCCGTCTTCCTCACGGAGCACTCGCCGTTGTCGGTGATTGCGCGCTGAACCCGTCGTCGTCGCCGTTCGGGCCGGCGGCGGGACCGGTGTCGGACTCGGTGCCGGGCCCGGCGCCCCCGGACTCGGGGAAGACGAACAGGTGCGAGGTGGTGAACCGGAACACTCCGGCCACCGGCAGCCCCAGCACGAACTTGGCGACGTTGGCCGCGGCGATGCTGTGGAAGCCCAGCACCCGGTCGCCGACGAACACGAAGCTGTTCTCGATGATCAGGCCGACCAGGCTGATCAGGGCGAACATCGCCATCTCGCGGCGGCGGGCGTCGGCCGGCCGGTCGCGGAACACCCAGTAGCGGTTGCCGATGTAGGCGGTGACGGTGGCCACGCAGGTGCCGCCGATGGAGGCCACGGTGTGGCTCAGCCCGGTGTACTTCCACAGCAGGTTCGAGCTGCTGACGTCGGCGGCCACCCCGATCGCGCCGACCACGCCGAACTTGAGCATCTCGGCGTAGAGCTTGCGGACTGTCGAGGTGACCTTGGCAACGAGCACAGGAGGATTATCTACTTCGGATATCTACTTCAGAACCGGCAGGGGCGGGAGGCGTCAGCGGCCCGCGGTCTCCGGGACCGGGCGCTGGTGCGCGTGCGCCGTCGCGTTCGCGTGCCCGTTCGTCGGCGCCGCCGTCGGGTACAGCGGCGTGGTGGCCGCGGCCGGGATGACCTCGGGCTCCTCGACGGTGCCCTCGGGGAAGACGAAGGTGCGGTAGCAGTACAGGCGGAAGAGCATGCCCAGCGGCATCCCGAAGACGTAGCTGGCGACGTTCATCGCGAGCGTGCCGTCCTGGCCCAGGCCGTACTTGCTGATGAAGACGAACATCACCTCGATGACCGCGGCGACGCCGTTGATCAGGAAGAAGAAGATCATCTCCCGATGGCGGTCGATCTTGTCGCGATCCTTGTACGTCCAGTAGCGATTACCGACGTACGCCACGCAGGTGGCCACGACAGTCGAGACGACCTTGGCGAAGATCTGCTTGCTGGGGGCCGCGGCGATGTAGGCGTTGAATACGCCGAAGTTGACCACGAACGCGATCGCGCCGATGGCCCCGAACTTCCCCAGTTCGTGGACGAGGTGCTCGAAGCGGTTGTACAGAGAACGCACGACCGTCACGCTTGCCACCTGTCTTCCATTGGTTTTCTCCTAGCGACCCGAGGGTACCGTCCCTATCTGGGCCGCTTCGACTGCTGAGCGGGAAACCTCCGTTAAATCTACTCATCGCGACGTAGCTGTGACATTAGGCGGCACCCATTCGTGGAGTATGGCGAGAATTGTCGCTACTCACCGCCGGTCATTGTGTCCAGACGCGGAACCGAATCCGGCCGACGTGCGTCAAAGCCGCTGCTCGGGTCACCGTAGACTCAGCTGGTGAGCTTTCCGGTGGTAGGAGTCGTCGGCGGCGGCCAGCTGGCGCGCATGATGCAGCAGGCCGCGATCGGTCTCGGGGTCGAGTTGCGGGTGCTGGCCCAGCGGTCGGATGATCCGGCGGCGCAGGTGGTCCCGGGCACCGTGATCGGCGACCACCACGATCTGGACGCGCTGAAGTCCTTCGCCGCCGGTTGCGACGTGCTGACCTTCGACCACGAGCACGTCCCCACCGACTTCCTGCACGAGCTGGAGGCCTCCGGCGTCGCGGTGCGGCCGGGCGCGGCCGCGCTGGTCTACGCCCAGGACAAGGGCCTGATGCGGCAGAAGCTGTCCGGCCTGGGCCTGCCCTGCCCCGCGTGGGCGCTCATCTCCTCCGATGACGACCTCGCCGACTTCGGCGCGGCCGTCGGCTTCCCCTACGTCCTGAAGGCCACCCGTGGCGGCTACGACGGCCGCGGTGTCTGGATGGTCGACGACCTGGACGCGGCCAAGGCGGTGCTGGCCGGCGCCGCCGAGCGCGGCGTGCGGCTGCTGGCCGAGGCCAAGGTGCCGTTCGTGCGTGAGCTGTCGGCCCAGGTCGCGCGCTCCCCGCACGGCCAGGCCGCGGCCTACCCGGTGGTGGAGTCGTTGCAGATCGACGGCATCTGCCGCGAGGTCTACGTGCCGGCGCCGGGGCTGTCCGAGGCCGCGGCCGTGGAGGCGCAGCGGATCGCGCTGACGATCGCCAAGGAGCTCGGCGTCACCGGGATGCTCGCGGTGGAGCTGTTCGAGACCGCGGACGGCTCGGTGCTGGTCAACGAGCTGGCGATGCGGCCGCACAACTCCGGGCACTGGAGCATGGACGGCGCGGTCACCGGCCAGTTCGAGCAGCACCTGCGGGCCGTGCTGGACCTGCCGCTGGGCCAGGTGAAGCCGGTCGCGCCGGTGGTGGTGATGGCCAACGTGCTGGGCCTGGACCTGCCCGAGGTCTACCCGGCGTACAAGCACGTGATGGCGCACGACCCCGGGGTCAAGGTGCACATGTACGGCAAGGCCGTGAAGCCGGGCCGCAAGATCGGGCATGTCAACGTTCTGGGCCTGCCGGGCCGCACCCTCGACGACACCGTCGAGCGGGCCCGGCACGCCGCCGCTTACCTGCGAGGAGAGATTGATGAGTGAGCCGGGCGCCGCGCCCCTCGTCGGGATCGTGATGGGCTCGGACTCGGACTGGCCGGTGATGAAGCTGGCGGCCGAGGCGCTGGCGGAGTTCGAGATCCCCTATGAGGCGGACGTCGTCTCGGCGCACCGGATGCCGCGCGAGATGATCGCCTACGGCGAGAACGCCGCCGGCCGCGGCCTCAAAGTCATCATCGCCGGCGCCGGCGGCGCCGCCCACCTGCCGGGCATGCTCGCCTCGGTCACCCCGCTGCCGGTGATCGGCGTCCCGGTCCCGCTGAAGTACCTGGACGGCATGGACTCGCTGCTGTCGATCGTGCAGATGCCGGCCGGCGTCCCGGTCGCCACGGTGTCGGTCGGCGGCGCCCGCAACGCCGGCCTACTGGCCGCCCGCATCCTGGCGTCCCATGATTTGGAGCTTCTGGGCGCGATGCGCGCCTTCCAGGACGACCTCAACGCCCAGGCCACGGCCAAGGGTGCGGTTCTGCGCACCGTTAGGGCAGAGTAGGCCGCGCGCGTCGCCTTCGGCCGGGGTAAGAGAGGACACTGGTCTAATAGGGGGAATCTGCCTCTGGGCACGCGCGACGACTATGGGGGAGTAGTTAGTGGACGCCAACCGACCCGCTCCGGGGCCCGGCGGCTACGGCGGCCTGGGCGCCGGGAGCATCGTCTCGAAGAACATCCAGCCGCTGCTGGAGGCCGATCCGCGGCAGATCGGGCCGTATTCGGTGCGGGGGCGTCTGGGTCAGGGCGCGATGGGCAGCGTCTACCTCGGGTTCGCCCCCACCGGGCAGGCCTTCGCGCTCAAGGTGCTCCGCCAGGACTTCGCCTCGGACCGGGACTTCCGCAAGCGCTTCACCCGCGAGATAGCCGCGGCCCGCGCCGTCCACTCCCCGTTCGTCAACGCCGTCACCGACGCCGACCCGAACGCCGCCACCCCCTGGCTGGCGTCCTACTTCATCCCCGGCCCGCCGCTGAGCGCCGCGGTCCAACTCGCCGGCCCCTTCTCCCCGCGCTCCGTGGCCCACCTCGGCGTCGGCATCGGCCTGGCCCTCCAGGCCATCCACACCGCGGGCATCGTCCACCGCGACCTGAAGCCGGCCAACGTCCTGGTCGCCTCCGACGGCCCGCGCGTCATCGACTTCGGCATCGCCCGCGCCACCGACGCCAGCATGCTCACCGCCACCGGCATGCGCCTGGGCACCCCCAGCTTCATGGCCCCGGAGCAGGTGGCCGGCGCGGACGTCGAGGCCCCGGCCGACGTCTGGGCGATCGGCGGCATGCTCATCTACGCGGCCACCGGCCGCACCCCCTTCGGCGACGGCAACGCCATGGCGATCCTGTACCGCGTCGAGAACCACGAACCGGACCTCCAGGGCCTCGAACCGGCCCTGGCCCACATCGCCAGGCGCTGCCTGACCAAGGAAGCGGCCGACCGCCCCACCCCGACCCAGCTCGTCGAGATGTGCCGCGCCGCCCTCAGCGGCGGCCTCGAAGGCCTGCCACCGCTGCGCGGCTCCGACGTCACTGGCTGGCTGCCCTCAGCGGTCTCGCGAGACCTGGCCGCCCGCGCGGTGGAGCTGGCTAATATCGGGCACCTGGTGCCCGCCCCTGTTCCGGCTCCGCCGGCCGGTGGTGGTACTGGCGGCGGTACTGGCACCGGCGGCGGCGGGATGAGCACGGGCGGCGCGGGCTCGACGGGAGCCGGCGGCAAGACCGGCGGCCTCGGAGGATTCTTGCGACGCAAAGGCGGAGGGCAGACCCACGCTGCCCCCGCGACGGGGGCGCCTCAGAGCGGGCAGCCCGGCGGACAATACAGTCAGGGGGCTGCGATGGGTGGCGGGCAGGGTCAGTACGGTCAGCCGGGTGAGCAGACCGGCGGGGGCCAGTACGGACCCGGGCAGCCGGGTGGCGGGTATCCGGGGCAGGACCCGAATGACCCGAATGGGACTGGTGGGCAGTACGGGGGGCCTGGCGGTACTGGGCAGATGCCGCCGACTCAGCCTGTTCAGCCTGCCCAGCCCGGTCAATATGCGGCGCAGCAGCAGGGTGCATTCGGTGGGCAGGGCGCCGACGGCCAGTACGGGGCGCCTACACCGCAGGTCTACGGTGCCCCGGACGCGGGTGGCCAATATGGTGCTCAGCCCCCGGCGGGCGGCACCGGCCAGTTCGGCGGCCAGCAGCAGGGCGGTTATGGCAGCCAGTACGGCGGTCAGCAGCAAGGCGGTCAGCAGCAAGGCGGCCAGTTCGGTACGCAGCCCCCTGCTAGCGGCGCCGGCCAGCAGGGCGGTTTCGGTGCCCCCGGCACCCAGCCC
>NZ_JAAFZA010000092.1 GCF_015356865.1 Catenulispora pinisilvae | reverse complement strand
GGAGAGAGGTAGAGCGGGGGGAGTAGAGCAGGGCTGGTATAGCAGGGGGACGGTATTGCCGGGCAGGTGAGTTTGTCAGTGCTGTCGGCGAGGCTGGGCCAATGCCGATCCACGTAGCCAGCCGCCGCCGCTCCGCAGCTTCCCTGTCGGCGGCGTTCCCCGGCGCGCGCATCATCGACGTCACGTCCAAAGGCCCGCAGCCGTGGGTGCGGATGAGCCCGTTCTACCCGCACGGCCAGATCCCCGTCCCGCTCAGCGGCGCCGCGACCGCACAGAGCGTGGAAGGGATCTGGCAGGCGCTGAAGGTGTTCCAGGACCACGACGTCGACCGGCGCAAACTCGACATCATCTCCATGACCGGCCTGAAACGCACCGTCCGCAAATACGGGCCCGTACTCGGCCACCGCGCCGGTCTGGACGGCGACCGGCTGCTGCCCTACGAGCTGGCCCGGCGCCGCATCTTCCTGCCCGCCTACCGCTGGGTGCTGGAGAACAAAGTCGCGGACCTGGTCGCCGAGCTGCGGGCCGCCGAGGGCGATGTCGTGCTGCTGGACTACATGGTCAACGGCGACGTCACCGACACCGGCAGCGCCCTGTCCCACGCGGCCCTGATCCAGCTCTACGTCGAGGATCGCTGGCCCGCCGAACAACCGTCGGCGCAGCAATCGCCAGTGTCGTAGCGTCCGGTCACAGTGTCCGCCGCATAGCGACCCGCGGGCCCAAAGCATCCAGCCCCAGGTCCGCCTCGTGCCGCCGAATCGCCGCCAACGGCGCACTGAGCTGCGCGTCATCAAGGGCCTGGAAGCCGAGCCGGGCATAGAACGGCGCGTTGAACGGTACGTGCGCGAACGTCATCAACGTCACCGCGCCGAAGCCGTTCCGCGCCGCCCAGTCGCAGCACGCCCGCACCAACGCCGTCCCGATCCCGCGCCGTGTCGCCGACGGCAGCACCGACAGCTGCTCCAGATGCGCGTTGCCGTCGATCACGTCGATCCGGGCGAACCCCACCGGCGGAGTGCCCGCCACCAACACCGCCGCGGCCTCGGCGAGTGAGGCCACCGCCTGCGCGGCCTCCGGCAGCGGCGGCAACGACGCGCCGCCCAGATACGCCACCAACTGCGCGTCGGCGGCCAGCTCCAGCGCCGGCAGAGCCGCCAGCTCCTCAGCTGTCGCCAGCCGCACCGCACCCTCGTCGTCGCTCATGCGCCGAGCCTAAACGGCGCGCGCCGGGCCCCAAACCGGTTACTTGTGACGCCGCTACTTGTACCGCCCCTACCTACACCGCCGTCACTTGTACCGCGACGAGCTGTCGTGCCACTCCAGACACCCGCCCATCCACGCCCGAGCCCCCAGCACGAACCGCTGCAACTCCGGCGAGGGCACCGCCGCCAACGCCGACCGCGTCTGTTCGAACCCGCGCACGATGTCGTTGTGCAGCGCCACCACCTCCTCGGTGGCCTCGTCGATCGAACACTCCCGCTCAGCAGCCAGCAGCAGCACCAGGTTGCAGTCCGGGTCCTCCCCGGCCTCGCGCGCCGCCGAGGCCAGATCGTTCACCAGCACCGAGGCGGTACCGGCCTGCATCAGGGCCCGGTGGAACAGCGGGTCGGCGAACAACTCCGAGGGCAGCTCATACCCGCCGACGACATCGATGAGGATCATCGAGGTGTAGAAGCTGTCATGCTGGCGCGCCGCCAGATACCGCCACGCCTCCGGGGTGATACCGGCGTGCCGCCAGGCGTTGTAGGCGTTCCACGACACATACATCTGGTGTGTGGTGTGCCGGACCCGCATCACCTGCGCCGCCGAGGCGTGCCGGGTGACGTGCGCCAGCGCCGAGCGCAGCGACACCAGCACCGCATCGGACACCACCGCCTCGGCCAGCGGCCCGCTGAACTCACCGGCCGGCGGCGGCGGGTCCATCGCCGAGGACACCATCACCAGCCGCCCCGGCAGCGCCTCGGCGACGGCGCCCAAGTCGGTCTCGTCGGCGTAGTAGTCGTCCGAGGCCCACCAGGCCGCGTTCATCTGCGCCGACACCAGCAGCAGATCCGGGTCGTCGCACTCGGGATGGGCCAGGGTGATCAGCCGGCCGAACCCGGTCTTGGCGAACTCCTCCAGATGCCCGGCGTGCAGCCCGATCCGCTCGGCCCAGGCCACCAGCCGGTCGTTGACCTCGGTGGCCAACGCCTCGTCCAGCCGCGACGGGGCCGGGCAGTACAGGGGGGAGTGGGAGCCGTCACCCCAGGGCCGCAGCGGGATCGGCGCCGGCGTCAGCCGCTCGGGGTGCTGCGGCGGGCGCAGCGGCGTCTCCGGGCCCGGATCCACATCGGCGCTGTGCCAGTGCCCGGATGCGGCCTCGGGCCCGGCCTCCCACGGCGGCCGCGCCGGCGGCGGCCCGGACAGCGCGGCCAGGCCCGGCAGCAGCGCCGCGGAACTCGGAGCGTCGGCGGTCAGGGTCATGCTCATCTCCCCGCGTCCTTCAACGATGGCGGCCGCCGGGTGCGACGGCCGCCGGGTATGCGTTGCCTGACGGCCCTCCCGGCGCCTCAGGCCTCCTCGGCCCTTAGGCCTCTTGCCGGGCCTTCAGACCTTTGCCGTCCCTCAGACCTTGTCGGCGGCGATCATGAGGTAGTGGAAGCTGCCCTCCTTGTACGCGGTCAAGAACGCCTCCTCGATCCCGGTGGTCACGTTCGACTTCGCACGCAGCTCCCAGTACGGAATCGTCGCCGCCGTCAGATCCACCACCGAGATCGGCACCAGCCCGTTCGCCACCATCGCCGCGAAGTACGCCGAGCGCGGATGGATGTCACAGATGTAGTGCGCGTTGATCTGGCTCACCGACCGCGACGGCAACGCCCCGTAGGCGTCGTTGAAGCAGCCGGTGATGGTGACGTACCGGCCGCCCGGCGCCAAGGAGCGGGCATGCTCGCCGAACAGCGTCTGCAAGTCCACATACATCGTGGACTCGTTGTTCCAGATCGCCTGGAATGTGCCGTCGGCGAACCCGTTGCTCAGCATGTTCCGCAGGTGGTAGTTCACCTTCCCGCCCATGCCCATCTGCTCGGCCCGGCTGTTGGCGAAGTCCACCTGCTTGCCGGAGATCGACAACCCGTCCACCCGGCACCCGAACCGCAACGAGGCCATCAACGACGTGCCGCCCCGGCCAGAGCCGGCGTCCAGCAGCCGCTGCTCGGCACTGACCGGACCCAGCTGGTCCAGCAGGAAATCCGCCTGCGCCGTCTCCAACCGGTGCATCTCGGCGATCATCCGAGCCTCCCGGTCGTCGGCCGGCGCCTCCAACACCGACCAGTCGACGTCCCCGATCCCGTAGTGGTGGTGGTAGATCCCGTCCACCTCGCCTAAGCGGATGTTCACCGGGTTCTTCTCCCGGTCCCAATAGTCGGCGACAGACTCCTGATAGCGGCTGGTCACAGCGGACTGCGAACCCATGGCGAAACCACCCTTCGTAAAGGTACTGCGAGGACAGGCTGCGTCTTCGGGAAAGATCAGGATCAGAATCAGGACACGGCGTGCCAGGTGCGGTGCCCGCCCAGCCACGTCCACAGCCCGCCCAGATAGCGGCGGGTCGCCGGATCGGCGGAGGCGGCCAGGTGGGTGGCGTGGTGCTGGAACGCCCGCATCGCCTCGTCGTGGATCTCGGCGGCGCGGCGGCCCGCGGCACCCGGGCCCAGACCGTCGGTGTCGGCGATGGCCGCGGTCAGGCCGGACGGCGCCGGGTCGGCGATGTCGTGCAGCAGCGCCGCGGCGAACGCCGCCAGCCGCTGCGCGCGCCGCAGCTCCGGATCGGCCGACGCCGACGGCGACAGTTCGTACCCGTCGACCGCGTCCAACGCGGCCAGGGCCGGGCTGTAGGCGTTGACGTGCCCTAGGGACAGGTACTCCCACGGGGGGCGGGCCCCGCCGCGGCCCGGCGCCGCCGAGGACAACGCCTGGCATTCGCGGCGTACCCGCTCCACCTGGTACGGCGAGGCCGGCAGGGCGCTGAGACCGGCCATCGCCGAGAGCAGCGCCGGGTTCGCGATGCCGGCGCGCGCCGGGTCGGCTTCCGCCGGGAGTGCGGCATCGGGCAGGGAGCAGCCGTCGTAGACCTCGGCGATGGCCTGGTCCAGGGCTTGTGCGAGCGCGAACACCGTGGCCGTGGTTCCGGGACCGGCTGCCTGGGCGGTCTCGGAGCTGGCCTCGGTCTTGGCTACGGCAGCCGCAGCCGCAGCCGCTGTCGACACCGATGCGAATGCGGATGCCGCTGCCCCAGCCCCCGTTCCTGTGCCTGCGTCTGTCGCTGTGGCGGCGGTGCCGGGCTCCGGCGCGCGCTGCACCAGCTCCCCGACGTCGGCGCCCATCGCGCCGCCGGCCAGCAGCCGCCCGACCGCCAACAGCCGGGCCGCGACCGTCAACCGCCCGACGTCGTCGGTGTCCGGATGTGCCAGCACCACCAGCCGCCCGAGCCCGGCGGCCGGACCCGGGGCCAGACCGACCCCGGACGCCCAGTCGTCCAGGCGCTCCTGTACCGCCGCCGCCAGCGCTGGATCATCACGCACTGCCGGCGGACAGTACAGCGCCTCGGTGACCCTGGCCGGGCGGCCGGCGCGCGCCAGTCCCGCCGCGGCCATGCCCAGCTGTGAGCCGCCGAGCCTACTGCTGCCAAGCCCGGTGCTGCCCGGCACCAGCCCGATCATCGCCATCGATGTTTCCCCTCGCCCCTGTTCGGTGCCACTTGGTGCTCTGCTCGCTCAGCCGCGTGGTGTCGCGATGTCGACGTTCTCCAGGATCCCGATGGCGTCCGGTACCAGCACCGCCACCGAGTAGTAGGCGGTGACCAGGTACCGGATGATCGCCTTGTCGGTGATCCCCATGAACCGCACGTTCAGCGACGGCTCGTACTCGTCCGGGATGCCGGTCTGCCGCAGCCCGACCACGCCCTGCTGGGCCTCGCCGAGCCGCATCGCCACGATCGAGGAGGTGTGGCCGTCCTCGACGCCGATCTTGCCGCAGGGGAAGATCGGGACGCCGCGCCAGGCCGGGACCGCGTGCCCGTCCACCAGCACCGGGTCCGGATACAGCCCGCGTTTGGTGCACTCGCGGCCGAACGCGGAGATCGCCTTGGGGTGCGCCAGGAACATGTGGGTGCTGCGGCGCATCGCCAGCAGATCGTCCATGTCGTCCGGGGTCGGCGGCCCGGACCAGGTGCTGATCCGCTGGTCGTAGTCGGTGTTGTGAAGCAGCCCGAAGTCCCGGTTGTTCAGCAGCTCCCACTCCTGCCGCTCCCGGATCTCCTCGATGGTCAGCCGCAGCTGCTCCTTCACCTGGTCCATCGGGTCGTTGAACAGGTCGGCGACCCGGGAGTGGACCCGCAGGATGGTCTGGGTCAGCGACAGCTGGTATTCGCGCGGGGCGAGCTCGTAGTCCACGTACGTGCCGGCGAGTTCGAACTCGCCCTCGTGGCCGGCGCTGATCTCGACGACCGCCTCGCCCTTGGAGTTCACCTTGCGGCCGGTGCGGGCCACGTAGGCGTCTATGTGCTCGCGCAGATGCGGGTTGGCGTCGCGGGTGCGCTGGAAGTCAGCCATCTGCAACACCATCAGCGTGCCGGAGGTCGCGGCCTTCAACGTCGCGCCCCACAGCGGATCGGGCTGTAACAGCACCTCATCGCCCATGTGCGCGCCGTCGGTCAGCACCCCCAGCAGCGTCGGCTCCCCGTAGGCGCCGATCGTGCTGCGCTCCACCCGGCCGTGCGCCAGGATGAACACCTCGTCCACCGGATGCCCGGCCTCGGCGATGACGTCGCCGGCCCGGATGTCCCGCGGCGTGAACAGCCCCGCCAGCTGCGTCAGCAGCGCCTCATCGGCGAAGCCGCGCATCACCGGGATCTCCCGCAGCGTCTCCGGCACGATCCGGATGTCGTCGGCGCCGCTTTGCACGAACGCCACCCGGCCCCGGCCCACCGACAGGTTCAGCCGCCGGTTCACCCGGTACGTGCCGCCGGAGACCTCCTCCCACGGCAGCCGCCGCAGCAGCCAGCGGGAGGTGATGCCGCGCATCTGCGGGGCGGACTTGGTCGTGGTGGCCAGATTACGGGCCGCGGCGGTACTCAGCGACAGCGGCGTGTCCGCGGTGGTGGGAACGTCGTCGGCCGCTTCCTCGGCGGTGCGGTCCGGGGTGATCGTCATGGGCCGGGTCCTCCTTGTCCTTCCTTGGCCTGTCTTGCCGGTGCCAGCCGAAAGGGCTCCCTTGCCAGGTAAGGCGAACCAAAGGCGGCGCACCAGAACGCGACGCCATGGCGGATGACGCGCGGCGCTGGCGCGGGAATGCCCGAACGGATGGGTTTGGGTGAAAGTCCCGCGCTGATGGCGTTCACGCCATCGGCGACTTGGGACTTCGGCACGATCCAGCCAGCCATCGGCCGCCTATCAGCCAGCCGTCAGCCGGCGATCAGCCCTCTCCCGCTGTCGTCCGGCCGCACAATCCGGGTGCCACGGGAGTGCCACAGCCATCGCACCCCGATGCCACGGCCGCCCGGCAGGGTCTGGACGGACAGCGTCCTCCCGGGGAAGGGAAAACACCACCATGGCAGATCGCACGTCCGCCCAGCCGCTACGCCGCCGCTTCACGGCGCTCGTCGTCGGCGTCCTGGCCGTCGGCGGCACCACACTGGCGGCCAGCGCACCGGCCCACGCCGAGGACATCGGCTTCTGCTCGCACACGAACGCCCAGCCGGAGCTGACCGTCGGCAGCCAGGGCGTCGCAGTGCAGCAGGCACAGTGCGAACTCGACTACGCCTACGCATACGGGCACTCCACCAACTACGGCCAGGGCTCGTACAACGGCCTGGCCATGGACGGCGACTTCGGGCAGAACACCGAGGCCGCGACCAAGAACTTCCAGATCCACTGCATGGGCGTCAGCAACCCCGACGGCATCATCGGCCCGAACACGTGGAACGCGCTCAACCAGCAGATCAACACCGGTTTCTACTGCTGAAGCCGGTAGTACTGGACCTGCTAGTACTGGCCCCGGTAGCGCCGAACCCGGCCCCGGCGGTGGCGCCCCGATCCGCGTCTAGGGGGCGTCGCCGCCGGGGCGCGCGCCTGCGGCCGGGCCCGTGCCGTTAGAACCTGCGCCGCCAGAGCCCGTATCTGCGGGGCCTACTGGGCCCGCCAGGCCGCCGGAGCCCGCGTCTGCGGCGGCCAACTCCTCCGCGCGCAGCAACATCTTCTTCAACAGGGCATTGACCCGGCCCCGTTCACGCTCGTCCAGCGCGCCCACGATCTGCCGCTCGGCGACGTCCTGGAACCGCATCCCGGCCAGCCACTTGGCGTGACCCTGCTCGGTCAGCTCCACATCCACCCGGCGCCGATCAGCCGTGCCACGGATCCGCCGCACCAGCCCGGCCTGCTCCAGCGCGTCCAGCCGGCCGGTCATGCCGGCGGGGGAGAGCAGCAAGTCCGCGGCCAACTCCGACGGGGTGGCGCGGTGACCGTCCCGGGCCGCGAGCCGGTGCAGCGTCTGGAACTCGAAGTCCGCCAGGCCCACCTCGTCGTGCATGCGGCGTTTGCTGTTGGCCACGTGCTTGGTGAGCATCTGCAGCCGGGTGACGACCGCCTCGACCGTCTCGTCGTAGGGGGCCTTGCCGCGCCAGCGGGCCAGGTGACGGTCGACGGAGTCCTCCGGGGGAGCCATGGCAGTCAGTATGGGCCGACGCGCAGGTGATTCGCCAGCGGAAGGTTCAGCATCATGTATTTCGTTGACGAATGATTCGTTGGCGAAATAGCCTGCCGGGGTGACAAGCTCCTCGCCCAACGGGACCGCCCCTGGGCCCGACCCCGGGTCAACCCCCGGCGGCGCGACCGGCGCCGCTACCGTCGTCGGCGTGCGCAGACTCGTACTCGGCCGCACCGCCGCCGCACTGGCCACCGCCCTGATCCCCACGACCCTCACCCTGGCCGTCGTCCACACCGGCACCGCCTCCGGGTCTCTCGGCGCGATCCTGGCCGCCGAATTCGTCCCCATGCTCCTCCTGCTGCCGCTCGCCGGCGTGTTCGCCGACCGCTTCCCGGCCCGCCGCGTCATCCTCACCGCCGACCTGACCCGCGCCGCAGCCCAAGGCGGCATCGGCGCCACCCTGCTCACCGCCGGCGTGAACGTGCCGGCGCTCGCCGCCCTGGCCGCCGTCACCGGAGGCGCCGTCGCCTTCGGCACACCCGCGGTGCGCACCCTGGTGTCGGCCACAGTGTCCGGGCCACAACGGCAACGACTCAACGCACGGCTGTCGGTGTGGCAGGGACTGGCACAGTTCGCAGGGCCCGGCATCGCCGGGACACTGATGCTCGGCATCGGCGCCGGATGGTCCTCACTGCTCACCGCCGCACTGTTCGTCGGATCGGCGCTGACGCTCGGCGGACTCACGTCACCGAGGCCTATGGCTGTCGCAGGCGATAACGACAACGACAGCGACGGCGCCCGCGACAACAGCGACACTCGGCGCGCGCCGTTCCTCCACGACCTACGCGCCGGCTGGGCCGAGACCCGACGCCACCCGTGGTTCATCGCGAACGTCATCGGCCACGGCATCTGGAACATGACCGCAGGCGTACTGCTCACCCTCGGACCGGTCATCATGATGCGCCACCACGGCGGCGGCACCGCCTGGGTCATCACCCTGCAATCCGGCACCGTCGGCCTACTCGCCGGAGTCTGGACCGCCGGACGACTCCGCCTGCGCAGGCCCCTCATAGCAGTCGCACTCGGAGCATCCGCCTACGCGCTGCCACTCGCGGCGCTCGCCGCCGGCGCACCGCTGCCGGTCCTACTGGCCTCCTACACAGCCGGCATGTTCGGCCTCGGCATCCTCGACCCACTATGGGAGACCACGATCCAGCAACGCATACCCGCCGAAGCCCTCGGACGCGTGGGCTCCTTCGACACGCTGATCTCCTTCGCCGCCCGACCCCTCGGCCTGGCACTCGCCGCCCCGGCCGCGACGGCACTCGGCATGACCCTGCCGCTGGCCGTCTCCGCCGTCCTGGTGGGCGGCGCCAACCTCGCGGTACTGGCGATACCGGCGGTCCGGGAGCATCCCGAGCCGGAGGACCCGGTCCACGCCCCGGCACTGCCGGCCGCGGCCGAGGCTGTCGGAGCAGCCGGGGCCGCCGGGTGATCGATCACGGATGGCTCGCGGACGATGTGTGGCGGGGTGGTGCTGCGGCCTCGGCCGAACCACCGACGTCGGTGTCGGCGTCGGCGTCTGTGGTGGCCCCGGTGGCGGGCTCAGTCGCGCCGCATGCCGAGCCGCCTAGACGCGAACCTCCGCGATCCGCAGCATCGCCCGCTCCAACTCCGCCGGATCAGCACGCGGCGAAGCCCACGTCAGCTGAAGCCCATCGCCATGGCGCCGGGGGATGAGGTGCGTATGGAAGTGGAACACGTCCTGGCCCGCCGCCGCGCCCGAGTTGACGCGCACATTCACCCCGTCCGGCTCGAACGCCTGCCTCAACAGCAGCGCCGCGCGCCGGACCATCGAGGCGACGTGGCCGTGCTCCACCTCTGAGATATCCCACATATCCCGCACATGGCGCCGCGGGACCACAAGCGTGTGCCCAGGCGCCGCGGGCCTGATGTTCAGGAACGCCAGCGTGTGTTCGTCCGCCAACACCCGGCGCGACGGCGCACGGCCGGCGACGATCTCGCAGAACACACAGTCACTCATCGATACAGGATCGCGCATGTGTTGGTGACCGCGACAGCGCAGCGGGGGAGTGGCCGCGCTCGACAACGCGTACTGTGGATGTGGATGTGGATATCGAGCGGAGCTACCGAGGACGACCCGGGGGAGTCGCCCACACGTTCGATAGGGCGATGGTGTTCAAAATGGCGATGTTGCCGGTCGGCGGCGGCGTTTCCCTGATTTACGAGTGGTAGCGGCGACCTCGATGCATCAGGACGCGTAATCAGCATTACACGACGGGGCTTTGGGCCGACTCAAGAGCGGCTGCGGCGAGTAGAAGCAAGCGAGATGACTGACTCTCTCTGCGTGCGCGCAGCAAGCACGCAAGCGCACGCGCCGGCGGTCTCTGGCTCTCTGCCTAAGCGCACATGCCGACGAACGCTTGGCGCGCGCCACCGCATGATCAGCCCCCGTGGCTCGTACGAACGATCTAGCCGGAGACGTTCTGTAGGAAGGTTTCTGCTGAGCGGCAGGCATCTGGACGCACCGCCCGTCGCGCAGAATCCCGCACAGCGAACCCCGGTAACCAGCGCCACCACCAGCTCTGACCCCGCTCCCGCAACTGCCCGATAATGTACATTATGTAAAGCTGATGAGAGTGGCCCCTCCTCGTCTGGTCCGGCGCCCTCGCCAGCCAAACCAGGCACCGCCTCGTAGATGACATTTCTCAGTGGGTCTTCTCCGTTCTCAGTCAATCTGTTCCGACATGCTGCTGCGGATAGGATTGGGTGAGAACGCCGTAGCGTGTAAACGCCCAGACCAGGACCGCTTCGTGGCGGCTCAGGCGAGCTGAGCCGGAGGGCAGCGCACCCGAGCTGGGAGCCGTTCGAACGCTCCAGCACTGATCCGCTGCGGCCCGATCGCATCTACGTCACCAATCCCTCGACGCGGATGTCACCGATGGACCTGTGGCCGCTGGCCGCGGTCATGCTGTGCCCCAATTGCCGGAGCAGGGAACTGTTTCTCATCGATGACGTGGACGGCGACCAGATTACGCTGCGCAGTCTCGAGGAACACACCATGCAGATCACGTACACCGGCCCCTGACACCTTCGGACCGCTGGCTGTGGCGGCTTGGCGGCCCAGCCCGAGCCGATTCTCGTGGCCTAGGCACATCAGTGGCGCGTGATGCCGCGGGCCTCTCCCGCAGTCGGTGCTCCCGCGCCGGGGCAGCCTTTGCAGGCAGAGCATCGACGTTCATCGGCTATTCGGGATGGTCGGCCGCCAGTTCAAACAGGCCCGGCGGTTCCGGTGCCGCCGCGCTGCCACCAGGCGACCGCCGGTCTCCGCCGGTAAGTTCGCGGGTGAGCAGTTCCCGGGCCATGTCACGAAAGTTGGGGTTCAGCCCGGCTGCGGCGACCAGGAACCCCACGACGTCGGCCAGGAGTTTCGCGGCGATCGGGTCGGTGTGGTGGCCGAACGCCTGAACCACGGAGGTTCGGCGGCGGGCGGCCAGCGCCGCGCTGAGCACCTCGGCGTATCGCAGCGCCGGCAGACACGCGCTCGGGGTGCGGGTGAACCGGCCCACCAGTTCCAGCAACTGCCCGAACCACGGCGGCAGCAGCTGGCTCTGGACGCCGGCTTCCGGCGGCAGTACCCGGCGCAGGTGCATCAGCAGCTGCTGCTTCTCGCGCATCGCGACCTGACCGCCGAAGAAGTACTCGACCAGGCAGGTCTCGACGTCGGCGGCGTGTGTGGCCCGGATGTGCTCCACGGCCCGGCACACCGCCAGCAGGTACAGCCAGCAGCAGTCGACGAGCAGCGCGGCGTGCAGCGGGTTGGCCGGGTCCAGCATGGTGGAGGCGTCGGCGAGGTGGCTGACCATCTGGGTGAGGTTGCGGTAGGGCTCGTATACCCAGTAGTCGAATTGCCGGTACTCCTGCAGTGGGTCGAGTTTGCGGTCCAGACCCGTGAAGGCCTTGAGATAGTCGGCGATCTGGGCCGGGTCGAACAGCCTGGCCAGCGGCGGGTCGGTCAGGTCGAAGGCGATGTGGTGGGCGGACTCAAGCTCTGCTAGGTCGTCGCCGGTCAGCACAGCGATGTTCAGGCGGGCTGCGAGTTGCCGGGCAGCGTCGGTGACCTTCGAGTTGCGCACCATGTAGGCGGCCTCGGCGCCGAAGAAGTCGCCCACGCCGCGGATCCAGAACATGCGCTCGGTGGACCGCTTGTCAGTGCTCTTGCAGTCGGCAATCGCGGTGTGGATCCGGAAACCCGGCGCCGCCGTCACAGCCAGAACGTCCAGGTCGGTGAACGACTGGTAGTCCGGCTTGCCCTTGTTCGCCGGCACGTACGCCCGCAAAGGCACGTCGATGCGGGTGGCGAAGCCCATACGCCACAGCAACCGCCGCACGGCGGCTTTCTGCCCCAGGTCCAGTTCCGTCACAGCGATCCCCGGCCCATGATCGCCTCGAAGAACTTGCCGTACTCCCGGTCCGGGATCCGCACCTGGTCGCGGCTGCGCGCGGCGGTCTGCAGCGGCTGCAGGTATTTGGCGTCCAACCCGAGCAGGTCGCGCTTGGCCTCCGGCAGCTGCCGCCCGGCGGCCATCGGCTCGCCTATCCGCAGCATGTCGCGGGCGATCATCAGCGCCTCGCGGTTATCGGCGGTCTCCACCAGCGTCGGCCGCACCCAGGAACCTCCAGGCCTGTCGTCGGGGGCGAAGAAAAGTATTCCGCGGTTGCGCATCAGCCGGTACTGCCGCTCCGAGGAGCTGTGCGGATTGAGACTGCCGTCCTTCAGCAGCGTGTTGATGAGATGAACCCCGGCGCTGGCATTGCTGAACCCGCCGAACGTCTCCGCGCACCGCACACAGGCGATCACCGCCAATGCCTTGTCCAACACCGGTTTGCGCCCGACCAGCAGCTCCCTGTCCAGGCTGTACGGCAGGGTAGCGAACGCCTGCATCGAGGCGTCGGGCAGCTCGACGGTCGGCGCGGGGACCAGCCCACGGGCGACGGCATCGGCGATCATCGGGAATCTCGCCGCGTCAATGGCCAAGCCCTGGTGCCGTTTGAGGGCGTCGAACTCCTCAAGCATCCGGTCCGGGCCGTGCTCGGTGAGCAGCACCTCCAGGACATCAGGGTGCTCGAACCCGGTGAACGGCGAGTAGACGATGCCGCCGTCGATCGTTGACACCGTGCGCAGCAACCCCGAATCACGGCCCAGCGGAATCAGCCGGCCGGCCTCGGCCTGGGTGATGCCCACCGTGTCGGCCAGTGCCTCCAGCGGCACCGGGCCGCGGGCCAGGCGGTCCACGACCGCCAGCACCTGCTCCTCGAACTCCCGCGGGCCGCGCTCGCGCCACAGCCGACCCAGCTCCTCGTACAGGTTGTGGTAGACCGGGACGGTCTCGGTCAGACCGGTCACCTGCCCGCGGCCATCGCGGGTCAGCTGCACGAAGTCCGCCTCCTCCAGCAACTGCAGCACCTGGTCGAAGGCGTGCGGGGCGACATCGAGTTCGGAGACCGCGACCGCCTCCAGCGCGCCGGCGTCGGGAATCAGGTCCCGGCCCCGGATGAGCGAGGCGACGTCCGCGGCCATCCCGACCAGCCGGGTGTGCTTCAACGACACCAGCGCCGCGGAGTTAGGGTCTATCGCGCGCAGGCCGGCGTGCACGTCCTGACAGCGCAAGCCCTCAACGTACCGATCCATCGCACAACCCATCGGCTCGACGTGCCCGGCAGCCAACCCACTCGAGCGCCAGAACAGACGCCCGCCGAACCGCCACACTACGCCAGCACCTACCCCGTTACATCTCGTCACCGCCCATCGGCGGGCCACCGACCACCTTCGCGACGGCCCGCTGCGGCCGACTGGCTGCCCGGTGGCTGAGCGGTGTGGGGCGGTCGGCGCCAACCTGAAGAACGCCGCACTGGTTCTGCCTTCCCGACCACATCACGGACAGAGGCGATCCCGGCACGGCCCGTGCGGCAGGGCCGCGCTCTACGGTACCCACGCTGTTCGTCGGCGGCCGGGCCGCGTGGACCATGCGGGTGAAACGCCCTGCCGGCGCCGAAACGCCGGTACAGGTCCGGCGGCGCTCCGACCCGGGACTGATGGGCGTAGAGGTTCCAAGGGCCGACGGCCGGCGGGACCATGCCCCGTCGATCAGCGGATCCGCCACCCCGCCGTCTCCGAGAAACGACTGCCCCGTCCGGGGCGCTGTCGGTGCGGAGCGGAGCATGATAGGTATCTCCAATGTCTGATATCGCCGCCGCAATAGCAGGTCTGATCGGTGGGCTCGTGGGCACCGGCGGCACCCTGACCGCCGCCCGCCTCACAGCACGCGATGCCCTCAAACGTCTTGAGATCGAGCACAACGAGGACCGGGCGCGCCTGCAGATCGAGGCTCGACGCCAGGCCTGCATCACCTTCGTCGGCAAGGTGTCCGACCTGGAAACAGCGTCGTGGGCGCTGGCCGACCAGCTGGCCCTCAAGGTGCCGGGCGACATGCCGCACACCGTCTACCGCAAATCGGTCGAGCGTCGAAACGGCCTGTTGGGCGCCTACTCGGAACTCGCCGTGTTCTTCCCGCAGAAGATCAGCGACAGCGCGGTGGCATTGACTAACGCAACGGTCGCGCTTCACGGCATCGCACGCGACTGGTACTACGTCGCGGTCGCGGACACCGCGCGTGTCAGGCGCCGATGGGCGGCGTTCGACGCGCAGTGGGGCGTGGTCGAGGGACACTTTGCCGAATTCATTCAGCTCGTGTCCCAGGTCTACGGCGAGGGGGTGGTCGCCGACCGTCCTCGCGCTCCCGCACCGGGCGAGGTCGAACTGACCGAAACGAACGGTGTCGACAAGTAGCCGGTTCCGTGGATATGAGCGCCGATCGCCGATCAGCGGAGGGTCAACACCGTTCCTGCGCCAGCTGGCGTGTTCGAGGAGGAAGTCGGTCCGGTCCGATAGCCGATGACGAGGCACGAGCCAGCCGAGTTCTGGCCAGACCTCGTCGATCAGCCAAGCTGTGACCTGCTGATAGCTTTCTGGAGAAGCCCGTTCAACGTTCCGGAGCAGACCGGATGAGAAAATCGACAACCATCCCACTTTCGGAACAGATCCGATGAGAAAAATGGGCCGTCCATGTTCTCAGTTGATCAGCTCTAAGCAGGTCAGAGCCCTGAGTGTGGATCAGATTGGATGAGAAAGGACAGCATGATCAACGGAACTGTTGTCGAGCTGTCCTACGCCGAACATCGCGCGACATGGGACCGCTGGTATGCAGATTTTGCCTTCAGGCCGAGTACGCGCCAGTTCCCCGGCATCCAGGAACCGACGTCATCGCTGACATGGAGCCTGGACGCGTTGAACGACGACCCCGGCTGCATCAAGCTCGACCAGTTCACCGCGACCGTCGAGCAGGCGATCGCCGACTGCACTCCTGAAGGCGGGTCAGTGCTGGTCCTGGATTGGCAGCACCTCTGCTACCGAGTCCGACCCGACCAGGGCATAGAAGGCGAGCCGTTCCGCTGGCCGCTGAGCCCCTACCCCGACGGGGACTACTACATCTACCTCGCGGAAGACTTCTCCTTCGGCTCTTTCGGCCATCCCTGGGAACACACCGTATGCCTCTTCGGCACCGAGCTTCTCGCTCAAGCCTCACGTCCGGTGACCACTATCCTCGGTGATCCAGTACGCCGCGACGGGCATGCCGCCACGAACCCCTGAGCCGAGCAGGTCAGGATCAGGACCTTGGCTCAAGTTCACTGCGAACGGACACCTCAGGAGGAAGGCCGTGCCTCGGCAGGCGCCGGGTCGCCCCCCGCGAGCTGAGTTCGCACGTCGCGAGGCACACGCACGCCGTGGCTGCGCATGTTGGCGATGAACCGCGCGGCGAGCGGGTCGGGCGTGGCGGGGGTGACCGCCACCAGCTGCCTGACCCAGCGTGGCGAGAACGATCGGACCGCGCCCGGGAAGCCGGCACTGATCGCGCTCACCGGGCATACCGCGACCCCCAAGCCGGCGGCCGCGAGGTGCGGGGCTGTGACAGTCACCGCTGTCCTCATCACGGGCTCCGGGCGGACTCCGGCCTTCGTGAGGGACCGGTCAAGCCACGTGCTGAGGCCGTTCTCCGGGGCGAAGTGAACGAGTCGCGCGCCTTCCAGATCCCCTACCCGCACGACAGGCTGCCCGGCGATGACGTGGTCCGTCGGCGCGGCCAGAACGATCTCCTCCTCAGCGACCGCGGTGGCCGTGAAGCGGTCGGGTACAGGAGCCGGCATCAGCACGACGTCGACTTCGTCGGCATCGATGAAGCCGTGAAGCTCTTCTGCCGACGTGGATTCGCGCAAGGTGATCGTCACTTCGGGGTGACGGTGGTGCCACATGCGAACGACTGGGGCGAGCACGGACACCAGGCTCTGCGCGCAGGCCAACCTCAGCGATCCCTGAGTTGCTTCGCCAACGGCGCGGGCCGCCCGGACCGCGGAGGCGGCGGCCTCGATCGCTCGTCTGGCGTCGGCCAGTGCGGCACGCCCAGCGGGAGTGAGCCTGACTCCCCTGGGTTCGCGGCGAAGCAGGACCGTTCCCGTCTCGCGTTCCAGCGCGGCGAGTTGGTGGGAGACGGCGGGCTGCGAGGAGTGCAGCAGCCGTGCGGCCTGTGTCACCGACCCGGAGTCCGCGACCGCGACAAGGCACTCCAGCGCCCGGAGAGAAGCCATGCACAGATTTTATCGCAGACCCTCGAACTATGAATATTTTCGAGGGAATGGCCCGGAATCCCTGGCCGCTCCACTGGAGTGAGACCTTCTCGCCAGAGGAACGCGAGGAGGCTGATCTCAACGAAGGAGACTTTCATGGCACAGGCGTTCGTCACGGGCGGTTCGGGGTTCATCGGTCAGGTGCTGGTACGTCGGCTCCTGCGGGAAGGGCATACAGTCCGGGCTCTGGTCCGAAGTGAGGAGTCGGCCGCAAAGGTCTCAGCGCTGGGCGCGGAACCTGTGCGGGGCGAGCTGACCGACCCGTCCACGTGGCAGGACGCGGTGAGGGGAAGCGAAGTGGTGTTCCACCTCGCTGCCGAAACCGACATCTCCGCCGACCGCGCGCGCCAAGAGCTTGTGACGGTTCGCGGCACCCAGGCAGCGGTCGACGCGGCCCGCTACGCCAAGGTCCCCCGCTTCGTCCACTGCGGAACCGAAGCGGTCCTGCTCGCCGGCGACCCGCTCGTGGACGTCGACGAGACCGCGCCGCTGCGGCCGGACTCCGAGGCCGTCTACTGCGCGGTCAAGGCCGATGCCGAGAAGATCGTGCTCGACGCGAACGCGCCGGACTTCGCCACCGTGTCGATCCGCCCCAGGATGGTCTGGGGCCCCGACAGCATCCTCATCGACATACTGGTCGACTTGGTGAAGGCGGGGCAGTTCGCCTGGATCGAAGGCGGTCGGCACACCACTGACATCACCTTCGTCGACAACTGCGTCGAGGGCCTCATGCTCGGATGGCAGCGCGGCCGGCCAGGCCAGGCTTACTTCATCACCGACCAGCACCGCGTCACCTTCCGCGACTTCTGGGAGACCATGTTCGAGATCTACGGCGTCGACAAGCCGACCACGGAACTGGACGCCGAGGCTGCTGCCCGAACCATCCCCGTACCCGCTCGATGGTTCTTCGGGCAGACGTGCACCCTGCGAACCGACAAGGCCGTGACCGAACTCGGATACAAGCCCATCGTCTCGCATACCGCCGCCCTGAACGCTGTCAGGAACGCGGCGCTCGCCAGCGAAGCCTGAAGCCTCACCCGCTCCGAGGGCTAGGCGGGTAGCGGGCGGTCGTCGACGACGCGCTTCATGACCAAGGTGGATCTCAGTCGCTGGGCGCCCGGCAGGGCGGCCAGCTGCTGATCGTGGAGCTGTTGGAGGGCCGTCCGGTTCGTGAACTCGAAGCGTTCAGGACTGCCCGGCGAGCCGCCCGAATCAGCTATCGCCCCTGATCGACTCCTGATACTCCTGCGCATACGTGCGCGAGTCCTTGATCAAGCCGTCGCTGAACGCCGCGACATCGCTGCCGATCAGCTCCAGCACCCCCTTGCCCTCGGCGGCGCCCTCTTCGAAGAAGTCGACGATCCCCGGCAGCAGCCCCCCGCCGGTCAGGCCGACCGGACCGACCTTGAACAGGTACTTCTGCATCTCCTTGTAGACGATCTGGTAGTCCGGCGGCAGTGCCTTGACTCGGGCCAGGTGCGCGCGCCACTGCTTCTTGCCCTCGATGATGTCCTGGATGCTCACGTCAGCCTCCCAGTCGGCTCAGTTTGCGGGCGACGTTGCGGTTCAGTTGCTCGCGCCAGCGGTCGCGGTAGGTGGGGGCGTCCTGGCCGCCGGCGAGTGCGGTACAGAAGCCGGGGATGTCGTCGCCGAGGACGTCGTGGATGCTCAGGCCTTCGGCCGCTGATTCCTCGAGCAGGCCCAGGGCGGCGTCGAGGATCGGCATCAGGTTGCGGCCGGTGAAGTCCGCGTAGGGGAACAGGCAGCCCTTCATCTGCGTCCAGGTGTCCCGGTAGTCCGGGGGCAGGGCGTCGGCTCGGGCTTCGAAGGCCTTCGATTGCCTGGTGAGGTCGTTGCCGGTGACGGTGTCCCAGAAGTTCATCTGCCGCCCTCCTTGAGCTTGTCGATGCGTAGTTTGTCGATGCGCGATGAGACGTACTGCCATTTCGTCCAGAACGCGGCGAGTTCGCCGCGTCCGGCGTCGTTGAGGGCGTAGAACTTGCGCGGCGGGCCCACGCCGGAGGGCCGCTTCGTCACCTGGACCAGTCCGTTGCGCTCCAGGCGCAGCAGGATGGTGTAGACCGTGCCCTCGATGACGTCGGTGAAGCCGAGTTCGTGCAGCCGGCGGGTGATGGCGTAGCCGTAGGTCTCCTCGCCGCTGATGATCTCCAGCACGCAGCCTTCGAGCGTGCCCTTCAACATCTCCGTCAGGTCGTCCATCGCGCTCCTCGTCAACCCGGTACTCGTTAGCACCGAGTACCACTATACGGTATCACCGAGTAGTGGGCGAGCCGGCCGCGGGCAAATGCAGAACGGCCGGACCCGCGACACGCGGGCCCAGCCGTTTCCGTCCTCCAAGCGATCTCCAAACGATGCGTCCGGCTACAGCCGATTCGCGTGCAACGCACCCCGGTAGCTCTTCGCCGCGGCAAGCCCCTGATCGTCGATCCGCGCCACGATGTCGTTGGTCCCGTTCTTGCGCACCCGCACCTCTGTGAGGAGCCCCTCGCGGAACAGCACCGCCACGTTGAACCCCTCCGGGGTGTCGTCGTAGGACCAGTACTCCTCCGGGTCCAGCTTCGCCGGGTCGATGACCGCGCCGGGTCCGGCGAACTCGGCGGCCACTTCGGCGGCGGTCTTCGTCTCGGTGGCCGGTCCGATCCGCTCGGCGACCTGGTCGGTGGACATGCCGGTGGTGAGCGTGAAGACCGGGTGGTCGGCGTAGCCGGCCCGCTTGCCGGCTTGCTGCTCATCGCCCGACTTCTTACCGAACAAGGCCATGACGCTCTCCTCCCCCGGCGGCGTTCCGGGTGTGTATCCGCGCTGTCCGCGCCGCAGGTCAGCGGTGCGATGACACATCGTCCCACACCGGCGGCGGGGTGCGGCGGGGGCAGTACGAGTGCGCTGATGTCCCCGCGCCCCGGTGACTTCCGCACCGCCGCCGCCCCGGCTGTCCCCGGCGTCTGCTTCGATAGGTCAGTGGCCGCCCCCAAACCGTTCACCCCGATCAGCGTCGCAGAAGCCGTACACCGCTACCGCGACACCCTGCACCTGCGCGTGGCCACCGGGGCACTGTCCCCGGCCACCCGCGACGCCTACGCCCGGGACCTCACCGAGGCCGCGACGCTGCTGGGCCTGGACAAGCCGCTGGACGACGTCGAGGCCGAAGACATCGAGTACGCCCTCGTCCGCATCGCCAACGCCCCGGACCGCCGCTACACCCGCACCCGCAAGTCCGGCCCCGGCGGCGAGGTCGCCGTCGGCCGGGGCCTTCAGGCCCGGGCCCGCTGGACCGCCGCGGTGCGGGGCCTGTTCGGCTGGGCCGCCGAACAGGGCTACATCCGCGCCGACCCGATGCCGCACGTGTCCCGGGTCCGCGTCCCCACCCGGGCCGTCGGCGCGCGCCTGGGCCTGACGGTGGAGCAGGCGCAGGCGTTGCAGGAGACGCCGCAGGCCTCGGCCGCGACGAAGGAGTTGCGGGCCGATCAGCGGCTGACGTTCCGGGACGAGGTGATCCTGCGGCTGTTGACGGAGACCGGGCCGCGGGTGGCGGAGTTGTGCGCGGCGAACCTGGATGACGTGCGCCAGCACGAACTGACCGGGATGCCGGTGCTGCGGATCCGCAGCGGTAAGGGCGGGCGCAGCCGCGACGTGCCGATGTCGGCGGCGCTGGTGGGGTTGCTCGGGGAGTACCAGCAGCGTGAGCGGCCCGCTCCCCCGGCCTCCGACGCGCAGGCCGACCGGGCCGACGCGGCGCGCGCCCTGGTGGTGACGATCCGCGGGCGGCGGATGACGGCCCGTGACGTGCAGCGGATGGTGGAGCGGCGGGTGAAGCAGATGCCGGTGGAGCTGCGGCGGGCGGTGACGCCGCACGGGTTGCGGCACACGGCGGCGACGGTGTTGTTGCGGCAGGCCGGGGCGGATGTGGGGACGGTCGCGGACATCCTGGGGCACAGCGATGTGGGGACGACGTCGGTATATCTGGATCCTTCGGCGTCGGCTGCGGCGGAGGCGTTGCAGCGTTCCCCGCTGGCGCGGTAGCGCACCAGCGGGAAACGCCCGCCGTGAATGCCGTAAAGCAAGCCGGCAGCGCGAACGGTCGAGCGCGAACTGTTAGCGGATGGCGGCGCCGGATATGGTCCGGGCGATGACCAGCCGCTGGATCTCCGAGGTGCCTTCGAAGATGGTGTAGATCGCGGAGTCCCGGTGCATCCGCTCCACCGGGTATTCGCGGGTGAAGCCGTTGCCGCCGAGGATCTGGATGGCGTCGGCGGTGACGCGCTTGCAGGTCTCGGAGGCGAACAGCTTGGACATGGAGCCCTCGGCGGAGTCGAAGGGCTTGCTGTTGCGGGCCATCCAGGCCGCGCGCCACACCAGCAGGCGGGAGGCGTCCACGCCGGTCTTCATGTCGGCCAGGGTGAACGCGACGGCCTGGTTCTCCACGATCGGCTTGCCGAACTGCACGCGGGTCTTGGCGTAGTCCAGGGAGTACTCGTAGGCGGCGCGGGCGATGCCGACGGCCATGGCGCCGACCGCGGGGCGGGAGGCTTCGAAGGTGGCCATGGAGGCGTTGCCGCGGCTGGACTTGCCTTCGCGGGCGCGCGCCAGCCGGGCGTCCAGCTTCTCCTTGCCGCCGAGCAGGCAGGAGCCGGGGATGCGGCAGTCGTCCAGGACGACTTCGGCGGTGTGGGAGGCGCGGATGCCGTGCTTCTTGAACTTCTGGCCCTGGGCCAGGCCGGGGGTGTTCGGGGGGACGATGAAGGAGGCGTGGCCGCGGGTGCCCAGGGCCGGGTCGACGGTGGCGACGATGACGTGGACGTTGGCGATGCCGCCGTTGGTGGCCCAGGTCTTGGTGCCGTTCAGGACCCACTCGTCCTTGGCCTCGTCATAGACGGCGCGGGTGCGCATGGCGCCGACGTCGGAGCCGGCGTCGGGTTCGGAGGAGCAGAACGCGCCGAGTTTGACGTCGTCGGGGGTGCCGAACATCTGCGGGACCCATTCGCCGACCTGGTCGGGGGTGCCGTTGGAGACCACCGACACCGCCGCCAGGCCGGT
The DNA here is from genome assembly GCF_015356865.1 of Catenulispora pinisilvae. GTDB lineage: Bacteria > Actinomycetota > Actinomycetes > Streptomycetales > Catenulisporaceae > Catenulispora > Catenulispora pinisilvae. Next base: position 16,068 of record NZ_JAAFZA010000092.1, on the reverse strand, counting down.
GCCGGAAAGGGCCAGGCCGATGCCGGCGTCGCCCCAGAACATCTCCTCCATGGCGATCGGGATGCCGAGGCCGGATTCGTCGAACCACTGGTTGGCGTAGAAGTCGAGGGAGTACAGGCCGGCCTTGGCGGCCTCCTGCAGGATCGGCCAGGGCGTCTCCTCCCGCTCGTCCCATTCGGCGGCGGCGGGCCGGATGACGTCGGCGGCGAATCCGTGGATCCAGTCCCGCAGCTCGATCTGGTCCTCGGTCAGTTCCAGGGAGAACCCGGTCATCGTCTCGTTCACTGTCCTTCGGGTCTGTTGCGGAGGGCGGAGGGCTCACGCCCACGCTTACCGACGGGTAACCTCGGTCGCCGCTAGTGTGTTACCGGCGGTAACTTCTGTCAAGATGGCCGGCAGACAGCACAGCGCCACAGACAGACAGCACGGTGCAGACAGGCTGCCGGACATGCGGACAGGCAGGCAGCCGGTTACCTGCTCGCGCCCCACCGTGCTCGGAGGAAGGGACCAGATGGCGACGAAGGCAGCGGCACCCGCACCGGATTCCCCGCCGCCGGGCCGCCCGCAGGCGACCCGCCGCGGCCCGCGGACCCGGCAGGAGTTGCTGGACGCCGCCGAGCGGGTGGTGTTGCGCGACGGCCCCTCGGCGTCGATGAACGCGATCGCCACCGAGGCCGGTATCACCAAACCGATCCTGTACCGGCACTTCGGCGACAAGGCCGGGCTGTATGTGGCGCTGGCCGACCGGCACATCGAGACGCTGCTGGCCCGGCTCCAGGAGGCGCTGACCCGCCCGGCGACCCGGCAGGAACGGACCCGGGCCGCGATCGACGCCTGGCTGCGGCTGGTCGAGGGCAACCCGGCGCTGTACCGGTTCCTGGTGCACCGGGGCCAGGCCGAGGAGCCGGAGGTGCGCGACCGGGTGGCGATGTTCCAGCGCCGCCTCGGCAACGCGCTGGCCGTGGGGATCGCCGCGGAGCTGGATCTGCCGGAGGACCAGTGGCCGCGCGCGCAGGCCTGGGCGCACGGCATCGTCGGCATGGTGCAGGCCGCCGGCGACTGGTGGCTGGACGAGCAGCCGTTCGGCCGCGAAGACCTCACCCGGCACCTGGCAGACCTCATCGACGGTGCGTACACGCGGGCGTAAATGCGCAGGTAGGCCTCAATGCGCGAATATTTTCTTCAGAAAGTCTTCAGAGAACTCAACCCCGGGCGGACCTGACGCGTCCCCATGACGTGAACGTTTCGGGTTCTGACCTTGACGAGTTTCCCCGCGCCGCCGACCTTCGCCGCGGCCGTGGTGTATCGCGCCGAATGCTCCTGGGCTTCGGCGGGATCACTTTGCTGGGCGCGTGTTCCTCCAACGGCGGCAGCAAACCGGCCGCCGCCGGGTCCACCGCGCCGGCCGCCGATCCCAGATCGCGGCCGACCACCGGCGGGGCCCCGTTCCCCGGCCAGAGCCCCAGCGGCGACGCCTCCACGGCCGGCGGCGACTCGCACACCAACACCGCCGCGCCCCCGGACAACTCCCAGCCGCCCGGCTCGCTGGGCCAGGACCCGCCCCCGGCGGCCGGCCAGCCGCAGTTCTACGTCCACGAAGGCGACAAGGCGATAGCGCTGACCATCGACGACGGCCCCAGCTCCAAATACACCCCGCAGGTACTGGCGCTCCTGGCCCAGTACAAGATCGCCGCGACGTTCTGCATGATCGGCCAAAGCGCCGCCCAGCACGCCTCCCTGGTCGCCGAAGTCAGCGCCGCCGGACACCTGGTCGCCAACCACACCTGGGCCCACCCCGACATGGGCAAGATGAACGCCGCCGACGTGGCCGCGCAGATCGACCGCGCCACCGACGCCATCACCAAAGGCGGCGCCAAACAGCCGGTCCTGTTCCGCGCCCCCGGCGGCAACTGGTCCCCGACCGTCTTCGCCGCCTGCGCCCAACGCGGAATGCGGCCACTGGACTGGTCCGTGGACCCACGCGACTGGTCCCGCCCCGGCACCGACCACATCGTGCAGACCGTCATGGGCCACACCCACACCGGCTCGATCATCCTCGAACACGACGGCGGCGGGGACCGCTCCCAGACCGTCGCGGCGCTCCAGCGGTTCATTCCGCAGCTGCTGGAGGCCGGCTACCACTTCGTGCAGCCCTGAGACGCGGTATCGGTTCAGGGCGCACGTTGCCGTGTAGCAGGTTGTTGTGTAGCGAGCAGGTTTCTGTTTGCTGTTACCGACGCTGGCTGCGTGCCCGTGCCTCAGCCGCCGCTGCGCCCTGCGCCGTACCGATGACCTCATCAAGCAGAGCCCGGGTCCGGCGCAGGTCTTTGATCGCGGCGTCGATACGGTCGCGTTCGGCGGTGAGGGTTTCGGTGAGCCACGGCGTGGCGGTGGCGTTCGGGGTGCCGTCTGCGTCGTGGATGCACGGCAGGAGTTCGGCCAGCACGCGGCTGGGCACGCCGGCGGCGAACATCTCCTGGATACGGATCACCCGGTCCACCGCGGCCTCCGGATAGTCACGCTGCCCGCCTGCGGTGCGGGTGGAGGCCAACAGGCCCTGCTGCTCGTAGTACCGCAGCGACCGGACGCTGACCCCGGTGCGTTGTGCCAGATCACCGATGCGCACCCCGACCGCCTCCCCGCGAACCCTTGCAGCTGACATTGATGTCAGGTTCTACGGTACCGGCCATGATGCTCACCAGCGAATACCGAGGCCCGCACCTGACACTGCCCAACCGGGTGGTGATGGCGCCGATGACCCGTCTGCGTTCCCTGCCCGACGGCTCACCCACCGCGGATGTGGCGGACTACTACGCCCAGCGCGCCACGGCCGCTCTGATCGTCACCGAGGGCATCTGGCCGCACAGCAGCGGCCAGAGCGAGGCCTGGGTGCCGGGCCTTCAGGACTCGGCACACGTGGCGGGCTGGCGGCGCGTCACCGCCGCCGTGCACGAGGCCGGGGGCCGGATCTTCGCGCAGCTCATGCACGGCGGACGCAAGGGCCATCCGCTGGCCCGCATCGACGGGACACTGCCGGCCGGACCGTCCGCGGTGTCCGACCGGGACGTGCTGCACCTGATCGGCGGAGGCAAGGCGGAATCGCCGACGCCACGGGAGATGAGCCGCGCCGAGATCCACGCGGCGGTCGCGCACTACGCCGCGGCGGCGCGCAACGCGCTGGCAGCCGGTTTCGACGGCGTCGAGATCCACGGGGCCAACAGCTACCTGGTGCACCAGTTCCTGGCCGACAACACCAACCTGCGCACCGACGAGTACGGCGGCTCCCTGAGCAACCGCATGCGCTTCGCACTCGAGGTCACCGACGCGATCGCGGACGTGGCCGGCCCGGAGCGCACCGGGATCCGGCTGTCCCCGGCGAACCCGCAGTTCGGCATGTACGAGGCCGACCCGGCGCCGCTGTACCGGGCACTGGTCGGCGAGCTGGACCGTCGCGGACTGGCCTACCTGCACCTCACCGACAACGACGACTACCCGGCGCTGGCCGATCTGCGTCCCCGGTGGCGCGGCACGCTCATCGCCAACGTCGGCGAGAACCGGTCCGCGACCGCCGCGGTGACGGCTGAGCAGGCGCTGCGCGCCGGTCACGCCGATCTGGTCTCCTTCGGGCGCTCCTTCATCGCCAACCCGGACCTGGTGCACCGGATCACGCATGACCTGCCGCTGGCCGAGTACCGCGAAGACGTCCTGTACGGGCGCACCGCGCAGGGCTACAGCGACTACCCCGCGTGGGACGCGGTGTGTGCCGGGACCTCAGTCGCCTGATCCTCGGCTCCTAATCCTCGGCCACGGGACGGCGCGCGCCGCTGGGTTACGTGCGCGCCAGGGAAAGTGCGCGCGCCGCCGGGCTTCGGCGATCCCTGACTACCGTGCCGCCTGCCAGCCCCGCTTCAGAGCCCGAACTCAGAACCCGGCCTCAGAGCCCGAACTCAGCGCGGATCGCGGTGCCGTGCTCGTCCAGCCCCGGCGCCGCCGGCCGCACCGCCGGATCCGGGTAGCCGGCCATCTTCACCACCTGTCCGGGCAGCTCCAGCCCGCCGGCGGTGATGCGCATGCGCCGGGCCTCGGTCTGCGCGTCGGTCATCGCCTGCCCGATGTCGTTCACCGGCGCGCACGGCACCTTCGCCGCCTCCAGCCGGGCCAGCCAGTTCACGCAGGTGTCGGCGGCCAGCAACTCCTCGATGACGGCGGTCAGCACCAGGCGGTTCGCCGAGCGGGCCGCGTTCTGCGCGAACAGCGGGTCCTGGGCCAGCTGCGGCGCGCCCAGGGCGGTGGCGAAGGCGCCGAACAGCGCGTCGTTGCCGACACACACCACGATCTGGCCGTCGGCGGCGGCGAACGCGCCGAACGGGGCGATGTTGGGGTGGTGCGGGCCGATGCGGTGCGGCACGGTGCGGTCGGCGAGCCAGGCCAGCGCGTTGCCTTCCAGGAACGACACGGTCGCGTCGAACATGGCGATATCGATGTGCGTGCCGCGGCCGTGGATACCGCGCCCCACCAGCGCCGCCATCACCGCGCCGAAGGTGTAGACGCCGGCCGACAGGTCCGACACCGACGCGCCGGACTTCACCGGCGGCCCGTCCGGCTCCCCGGTCACCGACATCAGACCGCTGCGGGCCTGGATGACGGCGTCGTACGCGGGCTCCCCGGACCGCGGCCCGGTGGCGCCGTACCCGGACACCGAGGCGTACACCAGCCGCGGATTCCGGGCCCGCAACGCCGCCGGCCCCAGCCCCAGCCGGTCCATCACCCCGGGCCGGAAGTTCTCCACCAGCACGTCGGCCCGCTCAGCCAGCGCCGCCACCTGCTCAGCGTTCTTCTTCAAGTCCACGGCCAGCGACTGCTTGCCCCGGTTGACCCGCGCGAAGTACATCGAACGCCCGTCAGCGGCGAACGGGCCATACCGGCGCGAGTCGTCCCCGCCGGACGGATTCTCCACCTTGATCACCCGCGCCCCCAGATCCGCCATGATCATGGTGGCGAACGGCCCGGCCAACACCCGGGTCAGATCGATGACCAGGAGCCCGGCCAGCGGCCCGGCATCGGCCGGATCGGCATCGAGGCCCACCTCGGGGTCGGGCACAGAACGGTCGGCGGCAGAGTGCACGGCGGTCATGGACGATCAGCGTGGCACGCCGCGCCCGGGGAGTCGATATGACACGGCCATCGCCCGGCTCACAGCCTTCGGCAAACGTTGCCGTACCTGCGGAACCGGTGGCAACGGCGCGCGCCGATGAGCCGGCGACTCGGGGGATGAGCCGGAACCTCAAGCAGGCTTGCGGGCAAGGTCATAGGCGAAGCCGACCGTCTCGGTGAACACGCCGCCGCCGTCATCGTGGGGCCGAAGGCCGGCCGCCAGATCGGCGTCGAACTCGGCAGCCCGCGCGCCGAGCACCGCGGGCGACAGGAACGAGGTCGAGCGGACATGGCCGGCGAGGTCCGCCACACTCCATCGGTGCTCGACGTCGAACGAGCCGCGTCCGACGATCTCGAACCCGGCCGCGGACAGCACATCGACGTCGGGCCGCCGCTGACGGGCCCGCGCCGGGTCGGCAGGCGTCCGGTCCTCGGCGCCGAGCTCCCGCTGCCACCGGTTCAGCGTGGCGGCCAGGGTCCGCTGCCAGTCTTCGGCTCCCGCCCAGGGTGAATACGACCAGCACAGCGCGAGGTGCCCGCCTGGGATCAGCCACTGAAGGATCCGCCGGGCGGCCACGTCGCGCTGGAACCGGTGAAAGCCATTGCCGACGACAGCGAGTTCGAAGCTGCCTGGCTGTGCATCGAGGGTCTCGACGCTGGAGACGACGGTCCGAAGGTTCCCCAGTCCCGCAGCGTCCGCTTTGGCGCGAACCGTGTCGATCATCTCCGGTTCCTGATCGACAGCCCACGTCTGCGCGAAGTGCGGGCTTAGCGGGAACGCCAGCTGACCGGTCCCGCAGGCCAGATCCAGCAGGCTCCCGCGACCGGACAGGCCAGTGGCCGCGACCAGATGCTCGATCAGGGGCTGCGGATAGCCCAGACGGTAGCGGTCGTAGTAGTCAGCAGTCCCCTGGTAGAGGTCTGTCGCGAAATACGTCTCGTCACCCACCAACTCCGGCCCTTCTGTCCGCCCTTGGCCCTGCCCTCCGAGCCTAAGCCTGAGCGTGCTGTCTCTCAGCCCTCGACCACAGCCGTCCAAGCCTCCGCGTCCCCCGGCGCCCCGCTGAAGTCATACCGCACCCCGCCCTCGCGCAGCCCCACCAGCGTCACCGACGTCGTGCCCCACGTCCGCTCGCCGAACTCGCGCCGCACCAGCAGCGCCCGGTCGTCGACCGGGTCCAGTCCGGCACCCTCCAGCAGCGGCAGCCACGGGCCCCACGCCTTGTCGGTCGCGACGCCCGGCGCCGGCTGCGGGCGGGCCGCATCGGCCAGCAGCGGCCGGAAGAACCCGAGCCGCGCCGCCATCGCCTCGGTCCCGGGACCCTCGGTCGGGTCCGTGCCCTCCAGGCCGCTGTTCACCACCACGTGCAGGCCCGGGCCGAGCTGCCGCCGCTCGTGGCGCTCGCCGTTCCAGCTCAGCAGGAACACCTCCCGCAGCGTCGCACACACCAAGTGGAACGGGTCATAGCGGGGAAAGTCCACGTCATCGACGCTGCCGGTGGCGGCGAACGCCAACGGCAGCTCACCGCGCGACAGGCGGCCGGTCTCCGGGGCCAGGGGGCCGCGGCCGTTCAGGACGCAGGCCGCGCGCGGCACGTCCGGGTCCACCGCCAGCCACGTGCCGCCGGCCAGCAGGTCCCGGCCGCCGATCAGGCGCGGCCGGTCGGGCCAGTGCCGGCCCGGGCCGGTCCAGGGCCGGTCGTGGAACTCATCGCGCACACCGGCCAGCAGGACCGGGTAGGCGGAGGCGGGATCGACGCTCACGATCGCAGTGCACACCCCCTCATCACAGCAGCCTGCGCCGTCCGGGTCGAACGCGGGTTCCGCCCGGGCGTGTCGAGCAGCGCCGATCACGCTGTGCCACCAGGATGGAAACCGTGTGTGGCGGTGTGCCGCAGCGGGTATCGCCGCTGCACAAGACGTGCGCGAACGCCCGGTGAACAACCGCCGGACCTGCGGACGCGGAACAGGAAGCGGGTGAGGCGATGGCACAGGAATCCGTGCCGATGGGCCGCCGGGCCGACACCGCCGCCGACTCCGAAGCCGTGCTCCTGACGCCGACCGCGCCGGACCCGCTCCGCCTCACCCACCCCACCTCCACCATGATCACCTGGGGTGCGGTCGGCCTGGGCTACTCCCTGATCGGCGGCACCTTCCGCCGCCTGACCATCCCCGCGGAGATCGCCACGCTGCTGCCCGGCGCCGCCATCGTCTGGTACGCGCTGCGCCCCGCCACCGACCGCTTCCCGGCCCCGGACGCCGCCATCAACCGCCGCACGACCCTGCCCTGGGCGGTACTGGCCGTGGCCTTCGGCATCTGGGAGTTGTACGCGGCCGCCCGCGGCTCCACCCACGCCCACCCGACCCTGTCGATCCTGCTGGGCCCGCTGATCGACCCGCCGCCGGCGCGCGCCGCCGGCTACGTCGCCTGGCTGCTGGCCGGGGTGTGGGTGGTGCGCCGATGAGTCCGCGCGCCATCACCGTCACCGGCTACGTCGTCATCGGCGCCGCGGCACTGCTGGTGGAGGTGGTCGCCCGCCGCCCCGGCAGCCGCGTCCCGACGTTCTCCCAGCTGTTGAGCCACGTCATACACGAGAAGTGGGGCCGGGTCGGGATGCTGCTGGCGTGGTGGTGGCTGGGATTCCACTTCCTGTCCCGGTCCTGATCGGGCCCCGGTCCTGATCGAGTTGTCCCGCCTGTCCCGCCCCGGAGGCACATCCGGCCCCGGAGGCGAAGGCCCTGAGGGCAAAGGACCTGGAGGCAAAAAGCCGGACGGGCCGTGACCCTGGTCCGAAGGTCGCGGCCCGCCCGAGTGTCGGTGTCGCTGGGGGAGCTTGTCCAACACGGTCCGGCTCGGTGAGCCGGCACGTCCATCAGACCGCGCCGGGCACCCCCGGTGCCAGTGGCAGGCCAAAGGATCAGCCTTCGGGGTGCAAGGAAGTCCTCTCCAGTTCCGCCGCGTGCCTGCCCGAAGTCCGCTCGTCAGGACGTTGGCACGGCCGGCCGGCAGGTGCCGCGGGCCCCGGCCGGCCGTTACCGGGGCGACCGCGACCGCGACCGCGACTCCGACCGCGGCGAGCCGGGCCCGGGGCGCCTCACGCCGCCAGCGGCACGCCGCGGGCCAGCAGATCCCTGATCCCGGCGGCCGGCAGCGCCCGGGAGAACAGCCAGCCCTGTCCGGTGTCCACGCCGAGCCGCCGCACCGTCTCCAGCTGTCCGGCGGTCTCCACGCCCTCGGCCGTCACCGTCAGGCCGAGGGCGTGCCCGAGCGCGGTGACGGTGGCGATGATCTGCTCGTCCGCGCCGACGTCCGCCGGCCCGGTACCGGCCGCACCGGACCCGTCCGCCGACGCCGGCACGCCCGACGTCGCCAGCCCGGCCACGAACGTCCCGTCGATCTTCAGGATGTGCACCGGCAGCCGCCGCAGATGCGACAGGTTCGAATACCCGGTCCCGAAGTCGTCGACGGCGATCGACACACCCTTGTCGGCCAGCGCCCGCAGCGTCGCCTGCGCCGCGTCGTCCCCGGGCAGCAGCGCCGACTCGGTGATCTCCAGCCGCAGCCGCTGCGGCGCCAGCCCGGACTCGGACAGCGCCGAGAGCACGTGCCCCATCAGCCGCGGGTCCCGGCACTGACGCACCGCCACGTTCACCGACACCGGCGGCGCCGGCTGCCCCGGCGCGTCCGGCCAGGTCGACGCCGCCTGGCACGCCTCGGCCAGGATCCGCCGCCCCAGCTCCACGATCAGCCCGGACTCCTCGGCCAGCGCGATGAACCGGTCCGGCGGCACGATCCCGAACCGCGGATGCCGCCACCGCACCAGCGCCTCCACCCCGGAGACGGCGCCGTCGGCCAGCGACACGATCGGCTGGTACTCGCAGTAGAACTGCCCGGACTCCACAGCCGCCGGCAGATCCGCCGCCAGCCGGTACCGGGCCACGTCCGCCCCGGCCCGTTCGGCGTCGAACAGCGTCCACCGGTCCCGGCCCTCGCCCTTGGCCCAGTACAGCGCCAGATCCGCGGCCCGCAGCAGGTCCTCCGGCGCCGAGGCCGCGGCCAGGGCCTCCACCGCGCCGATCGACGCGGTCACCGTCAGGTCCCGGCCGTCCACCCGCAGCGGGTCCCGCAGGGCCGCCAGCACCCGCTCGGCGACCCGTTCCACCATCGGCCGGCCGCCCGGCGCGCGCCGGGGCTGCGGCGCCTCAGTGCCCTGCGGCGGCCCTGGCTCAGCGCTCTGTGCCGCGGATGTGTCGGCGAACGCCGCAGCCTCCGTAGCGCCGGCAGTTCCGGCGGCTCCCGCAGCGCCGGCTGGGCCTGGGCCTGCGGCGCCGGCCGGGCCCGCGGCGGCGACCGGATGGTCCTTGAAGTCCTTGAAGTCCTTGTAGTCGACCAGCACCGCGAACTCGTCCCCGCCGGTGCGCGCCAGCAGATGCCCGCCCGGCTCCAGCACCGCCCGCAGCCGGGTCGCCACCGCGGCCAGGAACCGGTCCCCGGCACCGAACCCCAGCAGGGCGTTGATCTGCCGGAACCCGTCCAGGTCCAGGCTGCACAGCCCGATCCGCTGCCCGGGCCGGGCCGCCGTCCCGGTGCGCGCCTCCAGCCACCGGCCCAGCATCGCCCGGTTCGGCAGGCCCGTGAGCTCATCCGCGAACGGCGTCGACGACCGGGACGCGGCCGCCTCGGCGTGCGCCATGGAAAGATTCTGACCGGACACCGCGACCACCTCCATCACGGGCCAGGACACCTGGTTGGCCCGACCCGCACCGCCGACTGCGCGGCTTCCGAACGACTACCGAGCGCGATCATAGGACCATCCGGGGGCGCTGTGACGGCGCACACACTCCCAGATCACCTGATCGTGGCCGTACTGTCACACTCATCCCGCACGGTTCACGCCGGCACCCGCCCCGGAAGGCGGGTTTCGGCGCGCGCCGCCGGCCCCGGGGCGTGACCCTCCCGGTACCGGACCCGCGGCGGGCCACCGGCGGCGGGCCTCGGGCAGAATCAAACGCTGTGCAGATCACCATTCGCGAAGCCCTTCCGGCCGAGTTGGCGCCCGCCGGACAGCTGACCGCCGCCGTTTACCAAGACGAATCCCTGGCCGAGGAGACATATCTGCCTCGTCTGCTGGACGCCGCCGCCCGGCACGCCGCCGAGGGGGCGTGGCAGCTGATAGCCGTGGCTGACGCCGATGGCGCCGATGGCGGCGTCGGCGCCGCCTCCGCCGGCGGCACGGCGGGCCGATTGGTCGGCGCCGCGGTGTACACCGTCGCCGGCAGCGAGTTCGCGGACATCGCCGCCGACGGGGAGGCGGAGATCAGGATGCTGGCCACCGCCGGCGACCTGCGCGGCCAGGGCATCGGGGAAGCCCTGGTGCTGGACTGTGTGCGGCGGGCCCGGAAGGAGGGCCGTCCGGCGCTGGTGCTGTCGACGAAACCGGAGATGCGCGCGGCGCAGCGGCTCTACGCGCGCCTGGGCTTCACCCGCACCCCGGAGCGGGACTGGGAGTACGCACCCGGCAAGGGCCTGCTCACCTACCGTCTGCGCCTTGATTGAGCCCGGCATGTCCGCCCTGATATCCTGAGTGCGTGAAGAGCTTCCTGTGTGCCAGCTGGCGGCCGTCCTAGGACGGCTCCCCAGCCACGCACGCCGACAGGCCGTCCGACGATCCGGACGGCCTTCGTTGTTCTCAGCCCCGCGCAGGGGGCGGGCGGTCCGGACGCCGGTCACGTCAGACCCCCGACCCTGTGAGATCCCCGCGAGGAGAACGACGATGGGCATCACTCTTGAAGTACCCACCAACACCGCAGACCAGCCGCGTGATTTCCCCTCAGGTGTGGCCGACGGCGCGCACCCGGCGCCCGGCGAGGACCGGGCCGCCCACCTGACCGGAGCCGAACTGGCCGGGCAGCTGATCGGCGACGCCCGACAAATCAGGGTCCTGACCGGAGACCGGCCGACCGGCGCCCTGCACCTGGGCCACTACCTGGGTTCGCTGCGCAACCGGGTCCGGCTGGCCGACGCCGGCGCCGAGCTGTTCGTCCTGGTCGCCGACTACCAGGTGATCACCGACCGGGACGCCTCGGCCTCGATCGCCGACCACGCCCTGGGCCTGGTCGCCGACTACCTGGCCGTCGGCCTGGACCCGGCCCGCAGCACCATCTTCGCGCACTCGGCGGTACCGGCCCTGAACCAGCTGCTGCTGCCGCTGATGTCCCTGATCTCGGTGCCGGAGCTGGAGCGCAACCCCACCACCAAGGCCGAGGCCGCCGCCTCCGGCCGCCCGGCCCTGTCCGCGCTGATGCTCACCTACCCGGTGCACCAGGCCGCCGACATCCTGTTCTGCCGCGCCGACCTGGTCCCGGTCGGCAAAGACCAGCTGCCGCACCTGGAGGTGACCCGCACCGTCGCGCGCCGCTTCAACACCCGCTACGCACCGGTGTTCACCGAACCCAAAGCCCTGATCTCCGACGCCCCGTCGGTCCTGGGCAGCGACGGGCACAAGATGAGCAAGAGTCAGGGCAACACCATCGCGCTCCAGGCCGGCGCCGACGAGACCGCCGCGATCATCAAGGGCTTCAAGACCGACACCGACCGGCACATCACCTACGAGCCCGAACACCGGCCCGAGGTGTCGAACCTGGTGCTGATCACGGCACTGTGCCGCGGCGAGGACCCGCAGACGGTCGCCGAGCAGATCGGCTCGGGCGGCGCGTCCGCATTGAAGCAGGCGGCGACCGAGGCCGTGAACGAGCACCTGCGGCCGATCCGGGCCCGGCGGGCCGAGCTGGCCGGGGATCGCGGGTATCTCTCGGCGATCCTGCGGCGCGGCGCTGAGCGGGCCACTGTCGAGGCCGAGGCGACGCTGGCGCAGGTGCGGGCGGCGATGGGGATGGCTTACTGAAGGGGAGTCGGCCGGGCCGGGCTTTGTGCCGTGTGCCGCGGGCTGCCGCGTGTCGCACCGCCTCCCGGCCCAGCCCGACGAACGAACGAATGTTCCCTCGTTTGTCGTCCTGCCTGCGGCGCGCGCCGCCTGTGCCCCACGACCGGCCCATCCGGCGCGCGCCCCACGGCTCCCGGTGCCAGCATCGGTGCCATGAGGCTAGGGCGCGCATCCCACGACACCGCCGAGCCCGGCACCGCCGCCACCGGCACTGGCACTGGCACCCCCACCACCGGTGGCGGCCGCCGCGACTTCAAACGCCGGGCGATCGCGATCGTGCTGGTCATCGTCGCCCTGGTGCTGCTCTACTTCGCCGGCGCCGCGTACATCCCGCGCTGGTGGTCGCACCGCATCGGCGACGCCGCGAACGGCGCGTTCTCCACCGGCGTCCTGCTGGGCATCTGCTTCGGCATCGTGTTCACGATCCTGCCGCTGGGCCTGCTGTGGTTCACGATGCGCCGCTCGATGCGCTGGAAGACCAGGATCGTGTGGCTGATCCTCGCGGTGATCCTGGCCGCCCCGAACCTGATGACGCTGGGCGTCGCGATCGGCACCGGCAGCGGTGCCCACGCCGGGCAGCGCACCATGGACGTGGAGGCGCCGGGGTTCCGGGGCGCCACCGCCATCGGCGCCCTGATCGCGGCGGCGATCTTCGTGGCGCTGGTGATCGCTTTCCGGCGCAAGGGGCGGCCGCCCAAGGTGCCGAAGAAGCCGAAGACGCCCGCGCCGGAGCCTGCGGACGTCTGAGTGCGGCGGGTCGGGCCGGGGGTCAGCTTGACTCGGGGCCCGTCGGGTACGTCACGGCCGGGCCATCAGCGGACTGTAGAACAGCTCCAGCTGGATCCCGTCCGGGTCCTCGAAGCTCACGAACGGCCCGAGCCCGGTCTCCCGCACCGGCGAGTGCGCCACCCCCAGCTCCTCGAACCGCTCGATCCACTCGGCCAACTCCTCGGCCGAGCCCACCCCGAACCCGAAGTGGTCCAGCCCCGTGGCCGCGTAGTCGAACACCTCGCCGGAATTGCCGGTGTGCTGCTGGAACGCCACACACATCCCGGTCGGATGCACCATGATCGTCTGCAACCAGTCGGGCCGGTCGGTCACCGCCAGCGTCTTGAACCCCAGCACGTCGCCGTAGAAGGCGACGCTGGCGTCACGGTCCCGGACCGAGAACGACACGTGCGACCAGCCGGACAACTCGGGCATGCAGCGCTCCTCAGGGTTTTGAGCCGACGCCGCGCACGCTACCGCACCGCTGCGTACGAAGCGCCGGCCCCTACCCGGTCTACCTGGCTACCGGCTACCAGGCCTGCCCGGCGACCTGCCGCGTGGTGTGATTCAGCCGGTTGAACAAGTTCGTCAACGCCACCATCAGCACGATCGCCGCCAGCTGCTTCTCATCGAAGAACCGCGCCGCACCATCCCACACCGCGTCACTGACACCCTCGGGGTTGTCGGCCATCCGCGTCGCCGCCTCGGCCAGCGCCAACGCCGCCTTCTCCTGGTCGGTGTAGAACGGCGCGTCGTGCCACGCGGCCACCAGCCCGATGCGCTCCTCGGACTCCTTCATCCGGCGCATGTTCCCCATCCCGGAGTACACGCACGGCGCGCAGCCGTTGATCTGGCTGGCCCGCAGATGCACCAGCTCCAGGATCGCCGGCTCCACCCCGCCGCTGTTCACCGCCTTGTACAGCTCCTGGATCGGGCCGGAGGCGTCCAGGATCACGGCCGGGTTCTTGATGCGGGCTTCCATGTCTATGCTCCCTGTATCAGGTCAGAAGATGCTGCTTCGCAGTAGTCGGACCTCTTGGTCCGCCGCATCTCTGACTCCCAGGCCGCAGCGAATGTGACAGCGCCGGATCTGACCTGGGCCACATCCGGCGCTGAAGCACTTCCCCGCAGGTCAGCCAGCTCGCTGACTAGCTCACTGCGTGAACTCTCACTCCATGAATTCTCACTCCACGCATTCGCCGCTCAGCTGCTCTGCCACACCGTCACGTCCACCACCGCGTACGGATTGGCGTCGGTACTGGAGGGCAGCCGCCGCACCGTCACCAACACCAGGTGCCCGGTCCCGGTGGTTATGCAGAAGCTGCTGCCCGCCGCCACCTGCGACAGCAGCACGTCGTGCTGGTAGCGCGTGTCGTTCAGGCACGAGGTGTACGAGCCGGTGTCCGTCGCGTCGAGCACGGCCACCCGGTCGGCATAGAACCGGCCGTCGACGAAACTGCCGGCGAAGAATCCCATCGTGTCCGGCCCGTTCGAGGTACCGGCCGCCGGGTGGTACGGGTCGGTCAGGAAGTTGATGCTGTACCCGGACGCCAACTGGATCCCGACGTACGACCCCAGCACCGACCCCGCCGCGACCGTGGACGCGGTCGAAGAGGTGTCGGTCGGGGTGGTCGCGGTCGGATTCACACTCGTGGTCGGCGGCGTCGCCGCACCGGTGGAAGACGTGCCGGCGCTGGACGCCGACGTGTGCGCCGAACTCGACGCGTGCGAAACCGGCGGAACCGACGCGGAGGTGTTGGCGGAGGACTGCTTCGAGTTCAACGCGTGATCGCCGAACGCACCCACACCCACGCCTATCGCGAACAGCAGGATCGGGACCCCGATGCGCACCAGCAGGCTCTTCTTCGCCGTCGGCGCCTCGGCACGAACGACGGCCTGCGCTTCGGATGCCGACTTGTCCGGCGCGTTGCTGGCGCTTTCGGCGCGGGGGCGTGACTGCGGCCCCGGCACGCGCGCACCGGCGCGCGCCTGCTCTGCTGCCCCAACTGTGCCAGCCTCGCTGCTGCTCTCGCTGCTGGTCTCGCTGTCAGCAGTCGTCTCCGCTGCTTCGCTCGCGTCTTCCGCGCGCGCTGCCTGCTCTTCTACTCCAGGCTCGCTTGGGCCTTCACCGGGGGTCGCGGTCTCGGCCGGTGTTGTGAGGCCCGCGCCCTCGACGGCTACCGCCCCCGCAGCTCCAGCTCCAGCTCCGCTTGCCCGGCTTGCCCCGCCTGCCTGACTCGCCTCAGCAGCTCCAGCTTCGCTCGCCTGGCTTACCTGACTCGCCTGCCCGGCGCGCGCCGACCTGTCTGCGTCCTCCGCCGACCTGTCCGCGTCCTCGTCGCCAGCAGTGGCCTCACTGCGTGCCGATTCCTCGGCCGCAGCCCTAGCCTCCGACTGTGCCTTAGCCGCCTGTGCATTAGCCTCAAGCTGCGCCCGAGCCGCTGACCTGGCTCTGACCGCCGCGGCTTCCGCGTCAGCCTCAGCCTCACCGCCCAGATCCGGCTCCGGCTTTGGCTCCACCTCCGGTATCGGCACGATGATCGAAGGCTCCGGTGGCGCAGGCGTCGCGGCCTTCTCCGTCCGCCCGGCGCCGCCGGCCTCGCCCTCGTCCTCCTCGGCGAGCTCCGAGATCTGCGCCCAGTACTCGCGCCAGGCCTCGACGTCCCCTTCCCACGCCTCGACCAGCGCCAGCGTCACCTCGCGCGTCGGTAGCCGCTCACCGGCGAGCGCCGCCTCGATCTGTTGGCCCGTGAGCCCGGTGCGCTCGGCCAGTTCCTCCCCATCCGGTCCCTCCGCGAAGTCCCGAAGCTCTCGCAACCCCTGCGCCAGCACCGAAACCGCCGACGTCGACGACACCCTGTTCCACTCCCCTGCTCGTCCGATCGGTCGGTGCCCAACAGTAGTGCCGCGCGCACTCGGCCTGAACCCCGCATCAAGGACTGGATGCCGGTGATCGGATCTGTTCGTATTGCTCGAAACCTTGACACTTATGAGCATCCGCAGTGTGCTGATGCACGGCGTGCGCCCCGCAAATCTTTCAAGATTCAGCAAGGAGGCACCGTGTCATCTCCCCACCCCGGCCCTCGGCGATTCGCTGCCGCGGCCCTGTCCTGTGCCCTGGCTGTTCTGCCCCTGACAGTCGGCACCGCTCACGCGTCGACCGCACCGCCGCCCTCAACGACGCATCCCCGCTCCCCGGCCA